>JAYOEU010000063.1:0-21108 GCA_038116915.1 Alphaproteobacteria bacterium | reverse complement strand
GCACCCGCAACTTCATCGCCATCGTCTCGACGGTGAACTGTTCGGCGACCGTGGTCCACGCCATCGCCGATCACTTCACCAAGGAGCGGATGGCGAAATATCCGAATGTCGACGGGGTCGCCGCCTTCACCCACCACACCGGCTGTGGCATGGAGATGACTGGCGAGCCGATGGACCTGCTGCACCGGACGCTGGCCGGCTATATCCGCCACCCGAATGTCGCCGCGAGCTTGGTGGTCGGCCTCGGCTGCGAGCGATGCCAGATCGGCGGTCTTTTCCAGTCCCAGAACCTGGAGCCGAGCAAGACCCTGCGCGGCCTTGTCATGCAGGAAAGCGGCGGCACCCGCCAAACCATCGCCGAGGGCATCGCCATCGTCGAGGACCTGCTGGAGGGAGCCAACCAATGCCGCCGCGAGACGGTCCCGGCGAGCCACATCATGGTCGGCCTGCAATGCGGTGGCTCGGACGGGTTCTCCTCGATCACCGCGAATCCGGCGTTGGGCAAGGCGGTGGATATTCTGGCCCGGCACGGCGGCACCGGCGTGCTTTCCGAGACGCCGGAGATCTATGGCGTCGAGCACACGCTGACCGCCCGCGCCGCGTCGGTCGAGATCGGCGAGAAACTGATCGAGCGGATCCGCTGGTGGAAGGATGAGTACGCGGTCGGCCGCGACGTGCAGATTAACGGCGTGGTTAGCCCCGGCAACCAGCATGGCGGGCTCGCCAACATTCTGGAAAAGTCACTCGGTTCGGCGATGAAGGGCGGCACCGGCCCGCTGATGGCGGTCTACAAATATGCCGAGCCGATCACCACCAAGGGATTCGTGTTCATGGATACGCCGGGCTTCGACCCGGTTTCGGCCACCGGACAGATCGCCGGCGGCGCCAATCTGGTGGCCTTCACCACCGGGCGCGGGTCCTGCTTCGGCGCCAAGCCGAGCCCGTCCATCAAGCTCGCGACCAACACCCCGATGTTCAAGCGCATGGAAGAGGACATGGACATCAATTGCGGCGCCATTCTCGATGGCGAGGCGGACATGGAGGAGATGGGCCAGCGGATCTTCGAATACTTCCTCTACGTGGCCTCGGGCGGCGCGACAAAGAGCGAGATGCTTGATCTCGGCCGGCATGAATTCATCCCCTGGAACATCGGGATCACCGGCTGACGGGAGACGCGTTGGATGAGTCTCAAGGTGGTAGGGGCCGGATTCGGACGAACCGGCACGAATTCGCTAAAACTGGCGTTGGAGATGCTGGGCTTCGGCCCTTGTCATCACATGTTCGAGGTCATTCACGATCCCTCCCAACTGCCGTTCTGGCAGGCCGCGGCCCGCGGTGATCTGCCCGACTGGAACGAGGTCTTCGCGAAATTCCGGTCGGCGGTGGACTGGCCCTCGGCCCGCTACTGGCGTGAACTCAGCGCGTTCTACCCCGATGCGAAGGTGATCCTGTCGGTCCGTCCAGAGGACAAATGGATCGACAGTGTTCACGCCACCATCTACCCCGCCATGTCGAGTTGGGATGCGCGGCCGGCGGGTCTGAGCCAGGACCACGGCAAGATGGCGAACGAGACGATCAACAATCAGATCTTCGGCGGCAAGCTCGGCGACCGCGAGCATGCCAAGGCGGTCTATCGGGCGCATACCGCCGAGGTTCAGGCGGCCATCGCGCCCGGCCGGCTGCTGACCTTCGATGTCGCGGAAGGCTGGTCGCCGTTGTGCCGGTTCCTCGGGGTTCCGGAGCCGGCCGCGCCGTTCCCGCGCACCAACTCCACGGAAGACTTCAAGGCCCGGGTCAGCGCTAATCAGGCGGCGGCGAAACCAGCCTAGCCGGCGAGCCGCCGCGCGAGCCAGAGAAACGGCCTGAGGACCAGGTATCCGGCCTGCCATCCCTCCGGCAGGAAGATGCTTTCGATATCCCGGTCACTGGGCGTGGTCAGCGCGAACCAGAACATCCGGATCCGATGGCGCAAGCTCCCTCCGGCGCGAAGCTCCCATGCCAGGCTTTTCCACGAGACCGGGCTCAAGGCATCCGGCGGCATTGTCACGATCGCTCTGATGCATTCCTCGACCAGCATTTTCGGCGCCGCCGGAAGATCCGGGATCGGGCTGGGCGTCCCGAAAACCTCTCGCGACATGGTCAAGGCCAGCGACAGCCAGACGACCGCGTCGAGTTCCTCCGCGCGGCGGCGCACCGACCCCCAGTCGAGCGGCGGGTTGGATCGGCCCATGGCCAATTCGTGAATATCGAGCAGCCAGCCCATACGGCACCAGGAATGCCGGCCTCCGTGAACCACCAGGAACAAGAATAGTTCGACCCATCCCTCGGTCTCGTCGCCCTCCCACACGCGGTCCGTCTCGAATTGCAGGATGTACGGGTTCGCGGTCCAGCGCCAATGCAGGTCAATGTTCGGAAGATTGCCTTCATGGCGGTATTCGATAGTGCGCCGGCTGCGCCGAACCAAGGGCTAGGTTCGGCCGTCCAGACGGAAGCGCGGCGCTTTCTGGCGGTATCCCATGCTCCGAATGACCAGATCGACGTCGGGTATGTCCTGGTCCCTGACCAGCAGATCCAAGTCGCCCACATGCCGGATTTTCGGTACGTCATAAGCCCAATCCGCGATCTGCCCGCCCTTGAGTTCGCGAATTTTGCTTGGTTTCGCAAGGTTCCTGATTTCCGCGAGAACCCGTTCACGCAGTGCCAAATTCGCGGCGTTCCGGCGTTTCTCGGCGAGAAGCGCCGCCCGGAAGTCGTCGGGAATTTGGGGATGGACTATTGAAGCAAGACGGTCATGGGCGATGGATGCGAGACCATGGACCCGCGCCAATCTCAAGGCTTCGTCCCAATCGGTGACGTTTTCGACCGCGTTCGAAACAGCAAATGTCCGAGTGTCCCGTGCGCAAACCGCGCGGAGCAGGGTCAATTCGGGCGACCATGGGAAGCCGGTCAACGATCACCTCCACACAGCGAGCGTATCAATTCGGCTTCTTTGCAAACGGCTTTGTCCCAACTGAAATTTTCACGAACCCATTGCAAACCCTTGGCGCCCATTGCCGGCAAATCGCGGGATGCGGCCTCGTCGATCGCCGAGGCCAGGGAAGCGGGCGTGACGTCACGCCAGAATCCGCAACCTCGCGCCTCAAGTTCGCTCCACGGAGAGCCGGTTGACGCCAGAACTGGAACCGAGTGCGCCAAAGCCTCCAGAACCACCATCCCATACGCGTCCCAGAGGGCGGGAGACACCAGGAGATCCGTGCGCGCGAAAATCTCCTCATGTCGATCCGCGGCCACAAAGCCGTGAAATTCCACAATGTCCTGAAGACCGCTCTGGCGCGTCAGTGCACGCAGTCCTTCCATCTCGGGTCCCTCGCCATAGATATCCAGGCGCAGAGCTGTCTTCGTGCCGGCCAACGCGCGGATCAGCCGATCCACGCCCTTTTGCGGCACCAGGCGGCACATCACCGTCAACCTGAGCCGTCCGTCCCGCGCAGGAATTTTCCTGGGAGGAGCGCCCGGAACCACGATTCCATGTGGGATCAGCACCGCGCGGGTCTCCGGGAAAAAGCGCCGAAATGCGTCCAGCTCCGAACTCGAGGGCACCACGGCCCGCATCCGTAAACCGCGGGCCAAAAGCCGAAGAAAGCCTATCCAGACCGTTTTCAATTTCGGCCGGCTTTGCCGGATCATCGTTTCCTGAATGGCCCCGTGCGGCATCCAGAGAACGGGTTTACCGAAGAGCAGCGCCAAAAGCATCGTCACCGGGACTATCCATCCGAAAGCACTGACGAGGCGTACGCAATCCGCTCTTCGCACGCAGCCCGGCAAGGCCAGCAACATTTCCCATGACCACTCCCGAGCCCGCCCCGCGCGGCAATAGCGAACCTTGAATCCCTCGGGACGGCCAACCCAGCCGTTCGGCAACCCGGAGAGTGTCGAACCGCCAGATCCTCCGGCGTTTGTCGTCAAAACCGCAACCTCGAGATCGTCCAGCTTCGCCAGTCCCGATGCGACGGCAAGGTTCACGACCGTCGGGCCCCCATGGCGGTGTGCAGGATCGAAACTCAGAGCGACGAGGAGGATACGAAGCCTGCCGGCCGCGGCGTCAAACCCGTCGCGCGGCGCCTCGTGGCAGTCGGACATAAGGGCCGTTTCATCCTTTTCCTGGAATTGAGCAATGACGATCGGACTTCGAGGATATCACACCGAAAAACACCTCGCGATTGGATCACGATCGTGGGCGCGGGGAACAATTCGTTCATTTCGTTTGATCGAACGGGTGAATTCAGCTTTCCTTGAACAACAGGGATTCAATCGGAAAGAAAGTCAAAAAATGGCGAGCATGGCGACACATTCCGACGCGGCGGGCTCCAACCGAACCGTTGACTCGAGCGCGCCGCCTTTCGCCTGGCCTGCCGAGGGCGTGACCCGCGTTCCTTTTCAGCTTTTTTCCGATCCGGAAATTTATAGGCTCGAGCAGGAAAAGATTTTCCGGGGGCCGGTTTGGCATTTTCTCTGCCTTGAGCTCGATCTGAAGGAAACCGGCGATTACCGCACCGGTTTCATCGGCGACACGCCGATCATCGCGGTCCGCGACCGTGACGGAAACATCAACGCCATGGTCAACCGATGCGCCCACAAGGGCGCCCTGGTCTGCCACAAGGAGCGCGGCAACGCCAAGGCGCTCTCCTGTCTCTATCACTCCTGGACCTATGATCTGAAGGGCCAACTCATGGGACTGGCCTTCCGCGACGGTCTGCGCGGCAAGGGGGGAATGCCCAGCGACTTCAAGACCAAGGATCACCGGCTGCAGCCGATCCGCACCGCCGTCTTCGCGGGCATGGTGTTCGGGACCTTTTCCGACGAAACCCCCGATGTGGAGACGTTCTTCGGCTCGGAGATGTGCAAGATCCTGCGCCGAAATTTCTCCAGACCCCTGAAGCTGCTCGGCTATCACAGTCAGATCATTCACAACAACTGGAAGCTCTACGCCGAGAATGTGCGGGACGCCTATCACGCGACGCTGCTGCACACCTTCTACACGACCTTCAAGATCAATCGGCTGGACATGGATGGCGGCATCCGGATCACTGATGCGGCAAAGCCATGGCACCATCTGTCCTTCGCCAAGCGCGCGACCCTTGAGGCCGCCGAGGAATATAAGAAGGCCGAGGTGCATTCGGCGGCGTATGAGAACCGTCTCGCCGGTCCCGAATTGCTTGAAGCCTGGGAGGAGTTCGATGACGGGATCACCCATTCGATCCAGGCCTTGTTTCCGACCCTTGCGATCCAGTTCACCCTGAATTCACTCGCGGTCCGGTGGTTTACGCCGCGCGGCATCGACAAGACGGAGTTGTTCTGGATGTATCTCGGCTACGAGGACGACGATGACGCCGAAAAACGCATGCGGGTGATGCAGGCGAACCTCACCGGCGCCGCCGGCCTGGTTAGCCTGGAGGATGGCTGCATCAACGAATTTGTCCAGCGCGGCACAAGCGGCGATGGCCAAAAAGCGAACGCGTTCATGGAAATGGGCGGCAAGACAGTTGAGTCCAGCGAGGCGTCGCGCGCGACCGAAGTGGCGATCCGCGGCTTCTGGACAGGCTATCGCGAGATCATGGGGTTCGAGGCTGGACCGCAATCATGAAGCAGGTTCTGGATCCGGTTCTGCGGGCGCAAGTCGCCGACTTTCTCGTGGACTACGCCCATGCAATCGACGATGACCGGCTCGAGGAGTGGCCCGGGTTTTTCACCGAGAACGGGCTCTATCACATCACCACCCGCGAGAGCGAGGAGGCGGGCCTTCCGATCGGCATCATGCATTGCGAGGGTCGCGGCATGATGCAGGATCGGATCAAGGCGTTGCGCACCGCGAATGTTTTCGAGCCGCATTGCTATTGCCATCTCCTCGGCACGACCAGACTGGCCGATCTCGGAGACGGGGTACTTTGGGCCCGGACGAACTTTTCCGTCACCCGGACCATGCAGGACGGCGGCGGCAGTGTATTTGCGACCGGCAAGTATCTCGATGAGATCGTCATTGACGGCGAGGATGTGGCTCTGCGGTCTCGCCGCGTGATCTTGGAGTCGCGGCGTGTCGACGTACTATTGGTGATTCCGCTCTGATAGACCGTTGAAATTGCTGCGCGGGAGCGTTCGAGACGCGCACCGAATTGTGTTCCCTGGAGTGGATTTGAAAAATAGCTTTTGAGTTTGATCCAGTCGATATCCTCGAAATTGTACGCCGTCTCTTCAAATGCAACCGGGGTGATTTTCGCCTGCCGGACGTGAACAATTGTTCTCGGAGATCGGATGGGCGCGTATCTATTGACGGCCCCCAACGCGCCGCGAATATTCGGGATTTACCGGCCGTCCGCTGATACGCTTACCGTCAGATACGCGACGCAGACAGGGAGAACGAGCATGGCCGCGCGAAAGCCGAAGGTCGAACCAACAATAGGCGGGTCAACCTACGTCAATCCGGCTGAAATCGACTGGCAACCGAGCCAGTTCGAGGGCATCCAGATCAAGGTGCTTTACGAGGATAAGTCGAAGGGCGAAATGACCTGTCTGTTGAAATGGGAACCAGGGGCGTCGCTGCCCATGCACAAGCATCCGGAGCTTGAGCAGTCCTTCGTTCTGGAGGGTTCCTTCTATGATCACGATGGGATCTGCCGTGCCGGGGAATATGTCTGGCGCCAGCCCGGGTCTTTTCACGAGACGCGATCCGACGAAGGGGCGTTGCTGCTGGCGGTTTATCGCAAGCCCAACGTCTTCCAAAATACCGCTGGGTTTTATAAGGACGAGAAAGCCAAGGGCTTTGCCGAAGAAAAATCATAAATCAAGATTTCTGCAAGGCTGCGGTCGCGATCTTCCACTGTTGTAAGGACTTTCAAAGGGTTGAGACGCTATATAGGATCGGGGCTTGCTTCCTGCGCGCTTCGCAATGCCGGCGTTAACATGGAATTGAAATAAGATTGGAACCTAGCACGATGGGGGAGAATCGTCCGTCATCTCCGCCGTACATAACACACGAGATTGATTTCGATGCGCTGCACCCGCGGTTTTCACGGGTTCGGGACTATCTCTACAGCAAGACCATCGGCACGCGCATGGCGTCGCGCGCCGATATTGACCCGATTGACCTGCCGGATGTTTTGGCATTCATCAATCTCATCGATGTTATTTGGTCCGAGCCGGAGCCTCCGGCATTCCGGTTCCGGCTGCTCGGGACACGCCAGATCCGGTACGCGGGTGGAGATTTTACGGGAAAGCGCGTGGAACAAGCCTTGTCGGGCACCAACGCCAGCGCGGCGATTGCGGCAATGCGGCGTGTCGCAACCGAGGGGCGGCCGATCTTCGGACGCTTTGCCATGCCCATTGACGGCCGCGAATTCGTAACCACGGAACGGCTGATGTTCCCATTGTCGCCAGACGGCAAGACGGTCAACATGCTGCTTTCCATTCACAATTATCCGGCATAGCGCACGAACCCACGGAGGAGGACTGTTGCGAGATGAAACTCTATGGGACCTTGACCTCGCCATACGCGCGACTGACCCGGATCGTGATGCTGGAAAAGGGTCTGGACGGCGAGGTGGAACTGGTCTGGACCAAGACCCGGGTGCCGGATGACCCGTTGCTCGGTATCCATCCATCCGGGCGGGTTCCGGTGCTGATCCTCGACGACGGGACCGTGCTGGAGGATACGCCGGTGATCGTCGACTATCTGGACAATCTGGCGCCTCCGGCCCGCTTTACGCAGTCATCGTCTCGCGGCGATTGGCGCTATCGGGCGATGGAAGCCACTGCTCGGGCGATGATCGACGGTCTTGCCGTCTGGGCGCGCGAAGTGATCCGCCCGAGGCAGGAGCAGTCGCCGACGATCATCGATCATGAACGCGGGCGCGCATCCAGGCTTGCCGATCATTTTGAATCCCGCATCGGCGATCCTGTCTTGAACGGCCCGCTTTCGATGGCTCAGATCTACCTGTTCGGCGCGCTGGACATCGAGCGGCGTCTACCGGATTTCCGTTGGCGCGAAGGCCGGCCAGGCTTGGTTGCTTGGCATTCCCGGATCGCCGCGCTCCCGTCGGTTGTAGGCTCCGCGCCACCCGGCTGACCTCTGCCTCAATCCGCGTGTTTGGCCGCCAATGCGGCGTATTGATCAAGGAGCGGCAGTACCGAGTCGGCTTTTTCCGGCGGCAACGCGAAAACCACCCGGTCGACGCCGGCATCGGCGGTTCGCGCGACCTGACCGGCATCGGGCGCGAGACCGAAGGAGGTCACCGGAAGCGAATCCGGCTCCCGCCCGGCCTCGGCTGCCATCTGACGGAAGCGCGGCAGGATATCGACCACATCCATCCGCCCACCTAGCGGCATCCCGCCGGCGCGGTGGGCGATCGCCCGGACAGCGCCGTGGGGGAAGCCGCCACCGACGATGATCGGGGGATGCGGCTTCTGAACGGGCTTGGGCCAGGTCATCATTGTCCCGAAATCGACGTGATCGCCATGAAACTCGGGTTTGTTCTCAGTCCAGATCTTTTTCATCGCCGCAAGCCGTTCATTCACGAGTTTGCCGCGCCCCTTGAAATCGGTGGTACCGTGATCAGCCATCTCCTCGGCGTTCCATCCGGCGCCGACGCCGAAGATGAACCGTCCCTTCGAAATCAGGTCCAGAGTCGCGACCTCCTTGGCCAATTGAATCGGATCCCGCTGGACCACCAGGCATATGCCGGTCGCCAGTTTGATCTTGCTTGTCACGGATGCGGCGGCGCCGAAGGCTACGAAAGGATCGAGTACGTCATAGTACATTTTCGGCAGTTCGCCGCCGCCAGGCCAAGGGGATACGCGGGGCAGGGGAATGTGCGAATGTTCCGGAAACCACAGGGATTCAAAGCCCCGCTCTTCGGCCGCCATCGCAAGATCCTGAGGCGCGATCGAATAGTCCGTCGTGAACATCATGACGCCGAATTTCATTTTGGTTCTCCTTCGGGTTTGTCCGGTTCGATTTCAGGATGCGGAGGAGCGCCGCCGCCTGCAAGCCGGAATCACGGTTCGGGCCGGCAAAGCTCGACCTGATCTCGATTGCCGTATCCCGGCGCACCCCCCGCGCCCATACCCGCCAATGCTGTCGTGGAGCAATTTCCAGACTATAATGGTGCTTCGTGCAAGCGATGTGGTCGCGATGGAAACGCAGTCCTACGAAGTGCAGGCGCTCAAAAGTCGCACATGGGAGGTGGCGCGCGTCGTTTCACCGGAGCACAAGCGCACGGCCGATTCTCTCTATGCGTCGCTTACCGCCAAAATGGGATACGACGGCAAGAAACTCATCGCCGAGGTGATGGACGCGGAAGGAATGGTTCGCGCTAAGACACTGTCGGTTCAGGTTTTCGATCCGAGTGCGGCGAAAGATAAAAAGGCCGCTCCGCCTCGTTCCGGCGGGCCAGGCATGCGTGGCCACGAGCCTGCAAAGGATTTCAATCCGTTCAGACCCCTTTTCGCCTTCCTTTCGGCGCTCGGCAAGCACTTCAAATTCGGCGAAATTAGCTGGACCTCGCCGTTGAAAACCAAGCCGGTTGCGAAATTCGGCAATCCCGCGAAGGTCAAGGCGACGAACCGGCGGATCAACGAGAAATCCACCGCCTACGAGACGAAATATCCGGACGAAACCAGTGCCCCCAAGGACGAGGTGGTCAACCTGGAAAACCAGGAGATTCTGGGAGCGGATTTCTTCAACTATATCCGTGCCAACCTGATCAACGAAGATCTGACCGCCAACAACACCCAGGCAATGGGAGTATTCTGTTTCACGATCGGTGCGCTGGTTCGGATCGAGAACGGTCTCGACTTGGCAAGTGATCGAGGCCGGGTGATCCTCCATAACACTTTAGGAATGCTTATGTTTTCCTCGGAGGACATAGAGGATTTCATGGGCCGGATGATGAGCCTTCTCACCCATGACGGTTCCAGGCGGTTTCTGAAAGCGGGAGCCCGATGCCTGGAATATCACCAGACCGCCCGATCAGAGGATTTGATCACCACCTTCCGCAAGACCTTCGGCCTTGTCGAGAGCGAGGATGAGGAGCTTGGCGTCACCGAGGATATCGGAATCATTTTCACAGATATCGTCGACTCGACCAAATTGAACAGCGAGATCGGCGACTTCCAATCACAGAAGGTCGTCGATCATCATGAGGCCATTCTCCGGGGCTATTGCTCGGCGCATGGCGGCCGGATCCTGAAACATCTCGGTGACGGTTTCATGCTCGCGTTTTCCGACAGCGGCGAAATGGTGAAGTTCTTGAAGGCGGTGCTCACTCAATACCGGGACACAGCGGCGCCAGCGGATGTGGAACCTTATAAGATCCGGCTGGGAGGTCATTACGGTCAGGCGATCGAGAAGAACGGCGATTATTTCGGCTCAACCGTTTCGCTGGCCGCCCGGATCGCCGCCAAGGCCCGCGACATGCAGGGCGCCCTGCTCAATGAGTATCGTGAGGTCGCCGAGGCCAACGGGTTGCACGTGGCGGACCAGATGAATGCCGAACTGAAGGGCTTCAAGGATAAGTTCACCATAATCCTGCTGGCATGACCCTGGATCCCGCACCAACCTTTCTGAATGGTATCGTTTGCCTGGAACCATTGTTATGACCAAGCAGAATAGTCTTGGCGCGGTTGCCCCGGCAGGTAGCAGGAAACTTGTCTATCTCGCCGACCTTACGCATACAGGGCAAATCGTCTCCGCCAATGTCCATCCCCTGGGGATCGGGCTCATCGCCGCCTATGCCAAGCAGGAGCTGGGCGAGCGCATCAAAATCGAGTTGTTCAAATATCCCGACGATCTGGCCCAGGCGCTCGACCGGCGCATCCCGGACATCATGGGGTTTTCGAACTATTCCTGGAATCTCAATCTCGGATACGTCTACGCCGAACGCGTAAAACGGGCGAGTCCTGATACCGTTGTGGTGTTGGGCGGACCCAACTACGGCACGACCGAGCGGGAGCTTGCGGAATTCTGGGACAAGCGGGTCGCCGTCGACTTTCACATGATTGGCGAGGGGGAGCGTGCCTTCGTCGCGCTGTTCAACACTCTCAATGATTTCGACTTTGACGTGACGGCGCTCAAACAGGCGGAACATCCCGTCGCCAATGGCCATTACCGGCACGGCGGGCGGATGATCGCCGGCGAGATGCTGCCCCGGATCCGCGATCTGACGGAGATCCCCTCGCCGTATCTCGACGGGCTGATGGACAAGTTCTTCGACTCCGTCCTGATCCCGGCGGTCCTCACCACCCGCGGCTGCCCGTTCACCTGCACCTTCTGCACCGAGGGCGCCCGCTACTACAACAAAGTCGCCAAGCGCTATAACCTCGAAGACGAGCTGGACTATATCGGCTCCCGGGTGCAGGGCGTACCCGATCTGATCATGTCCGACGCCAATTTCGGCATGTTCAAAGAGGATGCGGACAAGGCCCGGGCGATTGCCGCGCTCTATGACAAATATTCCTGGCCCAAGCACATTCAGGTCGCCGGCGGCAAGAACCAGAAGCACCGCTTGCGCGAGGTGACCCGCATTCTCGGTGGCCGGATGGACATCTCAGCCTCCATGCAGTCGACCGACCCGGAAATCCTTGAGAACATCAAGCGCGCGAACATCTCCTATGGCGAGCTCAACGGGCTCGGCGCATGGAGCCACGAGATGAACGCCAAATCCTTCGTCGAGCTGATCCTCGGGCTCCCGGGTGACACCGTCGCCAAGCACCGCAAGTCGGTCGAGGATTCGGTGCGTTCCGGCGTCAGCGTGGTGCGCATGCATCAGCTGATCATGCTGCCGCAGACGGAAATGATGACGCCCGAATCCAAGGCGCGCTATGGGATGGAGACCAAATACCGCGTCGCCGCCCGCTCTTTCGGCCGTTACCGGGCTTTCGGCGAGGAGTTCATCGCTGTCGAGTATGACGAGATCTGCACCACGCAGGACTCCATGTCCTTCGAGGAGTATATCGACTGTCGGATGAGCGATCTGACCGTCGAGATCACCCATAACGGCAATGTCTTCCGCGAGCTTTACGATCTCTCGGCCGCCTGGGGCCTGGACTGGGCGGAACTGATCTCGACCATGCACCAGAACTTGGAGACGCTCAGGCCCGGTCTCAAGACCCTCTATGAACGCTTCCGCGCCGAATCCATGGCCGGCCTCTGGGACGACGTGGAGAGCTTGGAAGCCCATGTGGTGGCCAATCTCGACCATTACATCGAGACCAGCGAGGGCGTGAATCAGCAGGCCATGACCAACGCCAAGGCCCGCGCCTTCTTCCATCACCTCGAAGACATCCACGAGAGCGTCTACGACACCTTCATCGCGCTCGCGGAAAACAAGGGCGTACTGAGTCCGGATCTGGCCGGCTATCTCGGCGAGCTCCGGCGCTACAGCCTGCAACGCAAGACCGCGATCCTGGACTGCGATACCGAAGTCTCCGGGCAGTACGCCTACGACTTCCCGCGCCTCTTCGCCGAGGGCCGGTTCGACCGGCCGGACCTTTATCGTCTGGACGCCCCGAGGCTCTTCGTGCTCGGCCACGATCTCGACCAGCGCCAGACCATCCGCGGCTATGTCGGCCAATACGGCGAGACCCTGGCCGGCCTCGGCCGCGTCCTCATGAAACTCCCGATCCACCGGGTCTTCCGCAAGGGCCGAATGGAAGGCGGAGCGGCGGGCGGCGAGACGACGGACGAAGCCTTCGTGCCGAGCAATATGGTGATGGGATTCTGAAGGTGCGTAGGGATGGTGCTGCCGGAGCGATTTGAACGCTCGACCTCTCCCTTACCAAGGGAGTGCTCTACCCCTGAGCTACGGCAGCTATCGGCTCTGACGGTGGGCGGAACCGCCCGTCGCGAGGCGGCGGGACCATGCCACAAGGGTTGTTCTTGACGCAAGCGTATTTGGCGGCTGGACCGGGATCAGCCGTGGCCGGTATCCTCCTCGCTGTTCTTCGCCCCATCATGCAAGAGCCGCGCTGGTCGCGCATGGGAGTAAGCGATTGTCCGAGAAATCCGAGAAATCCGGTTCTCCCGGTATAAACAGCAAGGCGGCGGAGCGGGCGGCGGAGCGTGAGAAGCGGCGCGCCGAGGCGCTACGGGCGAACCTCCGGCGGCGGAAATCCCAGGCGCGCGGGCGTGAAGAGGGTTCCGGTGGGGCGGGAGAGACCGGGTAGTGGGGAATTGGGGGGATTTGTCACTCTCGAATTGGCCTTTCATCCCGAATCCCTGGACTTGATCCAGGGTCCATGCCGCCGCCGTTTCTATCCTGCGGGTAGCGTCCGGACGCGCTGGTACGCTCGCGGAAGAGGCCCTGGATCAAGTCCAGGGATTCGGAGAAGGATGAGAATGCCGTCCTCATCCATCCACGTCATTGCCGTCGCGTGAAAAGCTGGGATTTGACGCCGATCGCTGATGTTTGAGGGTGGATTGAAACACCAGGGTGGTTGACGAGCCGGAGGAATGGGTCCCGCCCTGCGGCGGGATGACGAGGAAAGGAGCGGCGGGGGGCTCATGCGCCGGCATGATACAGATCCGATCCGGAACACGTCGAACCGCACAACCCGCCTGAAAGTCGCCTCATTTCAATGCTATGCGTCTATCATAGCGGGGTTGTGACAATCCCTTGGTTTCAGTACAACTGCCGCGGCGGGCGGCACCGAGGCAGGACATGGAAAAAGTCAGGATTCACGGCGGTAACCGGTTGGCGGGCAAGATCGCGATCAGCGGGGCGAAGAACGCGGCCCTGCCGCTGATGGCGGCGAGCCTGCTGAGCGCCGAACCGTTGGTCCTGGAGAACGTACCGCGCCTTGACGATATCGTCTCGATGAGGCTGCTGCTCGAGGGACTCGGAACCGTTGTTTCAGGGCATGCCGGCGGCACGGACTCCACGCTCTCTCTCACCAGCGCCGACATCACCGATACCGAAGCCCCCTACGATATTGTGCGCAAGATGCGCGCCTCGATCCTGGTGCTCGGCCCGTTGCTGGCGCGCGAGGGCAAGGCGCGGGTCTCGCTGCCGGGCGGATGCGCCATCGGCAATCGGCCGGTCGATCTGCACCTTAAAGGCCTCGCCGAGATGGGCGCGTCGGTGGAACTGACCAGCGGTTACGTCGAAGCGACAGCGGGACGGGGTGGACGCCTGCGCGGCGCGAAGATCGCCTTTCCCAACGTGTCCGTCGGCGCCACCGAGAACCTGATGATGGCGGCGGCACTGGCAGACGGCGAGACGGTGCTGATCAATGCCGCGCGCGAGCCCGAGATCATCGATCTGGCGGAATGCCTGATCGCCATGGGCGCGACGATTGAAGGCCACGGCACCGATACGATCCGCATCCAGGGCAGCGAGCGCCTTGCCGGCGCGACGCACCGCGTGGTGCCGGACCGGATCGAGATCGGTACCTATGCCATCGCGGCCTGCATCACCGGCGGCGATATCGAGCTGACCGGCGCCCGCGCCGAGCTGCTGCCCGGCGTGTTCGAAATCCTTGCCGATACCGGCGCGACGGTCATGGAGACCGGACGCGGGGTGCGGGTCAAGGGTCCGGACGGCCGGCCGCTCGGAGTCGATGTGATGACAGAGCCGCATCCCGGCTTTCCGACTGACCTGCAGGCCCAGATGATGGCCTACATGACGCGGGCCGAGGGCGCCTCGATGATTACCGAGACAATCTTCGAGAACCGGTTCATGCATGCGCCCGAGCTTGGCCGAATGGGTGCCAATATCACCGTGCATCACTCTTCCGCCCTGGTGCGCGGGGTGACCGAACTCACCGGCGCCGAGGTGATGGCAACGGACCTGCGCGCCTCGGTCAGCCTGGTGCTCGCCGGCTTGGTGGCCAGGGGGGAAACCACGGTCAGCCGGATCTACCATCTCGACCGCGGCTACGAGCGGTTGGTCGGCAAGCTGCGTGACTGCGGCGCCGTCATCGAACGTATTGGCGACGGCGGCGCGCGGGAGCAGGAGGTCGCCTGATGGCGGAATCGCGCGACATCGCCGGTATCCGGGCCGATCGCGCGTTCCGCGTGCGCGCGGATTCGGTCGAGGATCTGGAGGTCGTCTCTGCGATGCTCCAAGACGCGATCGTCCCGATCTCGGAAATTGCCTGGCAGCGGGTGGAAAAGCGCTTCGTGATGATGACCCAGCGATTTCGCTGGGAAAAGGTGGCGGGCGGCGGCGAGGCCGAGGACGGTCTCGATGCGCTGGGTGATGCGGCGGCGCCGGCAGCCGACGGCGGGCCGGACGAGGACGGTCCGGTCGACTGGTTTGAGCGGGTGCTCTGCGCCGTCCGGTTCGACAACGTGACGGCGGTGCGCGCCAATGGCATTGATCTCTCCAACCGGGCGCAGATGCTGGAACTGCTTTCCCTGCACATGACCGACGGCGGCCTCGACCTTGCCTTTGCGGGAAACAAGACCGTTCGCCTGACGATCTCCAAACTGTCATGCCAGGCCGAGGATATCGGCCAGCCCTGGCCGACGACACTCCGCCCCGACCATCCGGAAGACAAAGAATGAACCCGAATGAACCGCTGATCCTGGCGGTCCCCAAGGGCCGTATCCTGAAGGAGGTCGGTCCCCTCATGGCCCGTGCCGGCGTCGTGCCGGAACCGGATTTCGACGATCAGGACTCGCGGCGGCTGCAATTCGCGACCTCGGACCCGGGACTGCAGATCATCCGTGTCAGAAGCTTCGATACCGCGACGTTTCTAGCGTTCGGCGCCGCGCATCTCGCGATCTGCGGCAGCGACGTGCTGATGGAGTTCGACCATCCAGAGATCTACTCGCCGGTGGATCTCAAGGTCGGCCGCTGCCGGCTTTCGGTCGCCGAGCCGGTCGAACTCGCGGCGAATGAGGATCCGAGACGCTGGAGCCATCTGCGTGTCGCAACCAAATATCCGAACGTCACCAAGCGCTATTTCGCCGCCCGGGGCGTGCAGGCGGAATGCATCAAGCTGAACGGCGCGATGGAGCTGGCGCCGAAGCTCGGTCTCTGCCGGCGTATTGTCGACCTGGTCCAGACCGGCTCGACCCTGAAGGCGAACGGCCTGGTCGAGGTTGAGAAGATCGCCGAGGTCAGCTCCCGCCTGGCGGTCAACCGAGCGGCCCAGAAAACCCGCCCGAACGCGATCCGGAACTGGGTTGAAAGATTTCGGGAGGCGGCCCTTGCCGCTTGATCTGAACACGGCGGACCCGGATTTCGAGAGCCGCTTTCAGGATCTACTGAACGCCAAGCGCGACACCGAAGTCGATGTCGGCGATGTCGCGGCATCAATTATTGAGGATGTGCGGAGCCGGGGCGACGCCGCGGTTCTCGATCTGACCGTCAAGTTCGACCGGATGTCCCTGACGTCCGAAACGATGCGTCTTGGCGCGGAGGAAATCGCCGAGGCCCGCGCGCGCTGCGATCCACAGACATTGGAGGCGCTGTCACTCGCGGCGCGGCGCATCGAGGCATTTCACCAGGCCCAAATGCCGAAGGATCTCGCCTACAAGGACGCGGAAGGTGTCGGCCTCGGGCTCCGCTGGCGCCCGATGGATGCGGTCGGCCTCTATGTTCCCGGCGGCAAGGCGGCCTATCCGAGCTCAGTGCTGATGAACGCCATACCGGCGCGCGTGGCCGGGGTCGAGCGGCGGGTCATCACCGTGCCGACGCCGGACAATGTCCTTAACCCGCTGGTGCTGGCGGCGGCCGAACTCGCCGGGGTGACCGAAATCTACCGGATCGGCGGGGCCCAGGCGATCGCGGCGCTGGCTTACGGAACAGAAACCATCGGCGCCGTCGACAAGATCGTCGGCCCCGGAAACGCCTATGTCGCCGCCGCCAAGCGTCTGGTGTTCGGCCGGGTCGGGATCGACTCGATCGCCGGTCCCTCCGAGATCCTGGTCGTCGCCGATGCGGCAAACGATCCGGAATGGATCGCCATCGACCTGCTTTCCCAGGCCGAGCACGACGAGGTGGCCCAGGCGATCCTGATCACTGATGACGCGGGTTTCGCCGCTGCAGTCCGAAAAACAGTGGAACGCCTGCTTGGAGAGATGGAACGCTCGGAAATCGCGTCCGCGAGCTGGCGTGACCATGGCGCGACCATCGTGGTCGGCTCGCTGGAGGAAGCACCGGCCCTGGTGGACCGTCTAGCGCCGGAGCATCTCGAACTCGCCGTCGCCGATCCAGGCGCCTTGGCGGACAGGATCAGACATGCCGGCGCGATGTTTCTCGGACGGCATACACCGGAGGCGATCGGGGACTATGTGGCGGGCCCGAACCATGTCCTGCCGACGGATCGGACAGCGCGATTTTCCTCGGGACTGTCGGTGGTGGATTTCCTTAAGCGCACGACATGGGTACGATGCGACGCCGATAGTCTGTCGCGAATCGGTCCGGCCGCGGTCACACTGGCCAACGCCGAGGGCCTGCAGGCCCATGCGCGCTCAATCGCGACGCGCCTCGCCAAACCGGACTGAGTCCGGCCCGGCGAACAGGGGAACGCAAAATGCCGCGTCAGACCGCGAAGCCGAATGCCGTCCCGGAGCCGTCCAATCAAAATGCGGGCGGCAAGCTCATTCATATCGAGTTGGACGAGCGCACGGTGGTTCGCCGCAGCCCCGAGGTCGAGCATGAGCGCGCGATCGCAATCTATGATCTGATCGAGGAGAACAGTTTTTCGCCCATGGGTGTCGAGGGAGAGGAATTTCGCCTCTATCTCGGCATCGAGGAAAACCGTCTGCGGTTCGATGTCCGCGACGCCGCCGATGTTCCGGTTAGCCGGATAACCCTGCCGATCGCGCCGTTCCGCCGGGTTGTGCGCGAATATTTTCTCATCTGCGAAAGCTATTACGACGCAATCAAACGGCTGACTCCATCGCAGATCGAGGCCATAGACATGGGTCGTCGCGGCCTGCACAACGATGGCTCGACCATGTTGATGGACCGGCTCGCCGACAAGGTCGTCATGGACTTTCCGACGGCCCGCCGGCTGTTCACCCTGATGTGCGTGCTGCATATCCGAGGCTAGCCCAGTGGAACTGAACAACATGAAACGTTCCAGTTCCCGCACGTGGCGCGATACGGCCAGATGAAGCACACGCCGCACACAGACGCCGCCACGGCGCTTGCCTTCACCGGCACAATTCAGGAGCCCAGCGCGGTGCTTTTCGCCTGCGTTCAGAACGCGGTCCGCTCTCCCATGGCCGAAGCGTTGCTCAAGCATCATCGCGGGACGGCGATGTATGTGGATTCCTGCGGCGTGCGGCAAGGCGAACTCGATCCGTTCGCGGTCGAGGTGCTCAACGAAATCGGCGTCAATCTCACCAGGCATCGGCCCAAGAGTTTTGAGCAGATGGAGGATGGGTTCTTTGATCTGATCATCTCGCTGTCTCCCGAGGCGCACCACAGGGCGACCGAGTTGACCCGAACGATGGCTTGCGACATCGAATATTGGCCGATCCTGGACGCCACCATCGTCGAGGGAACCCGCGACATGCGGCTTGCCGCCTATCGCCAGGTGCGGGACGAGTTGCGCAGACGGATCGAGACACGTTTCCCCTCCGGTTCGGCTCAGGCGGACTAGAATTTGAAATACTTCAGCGCCAAGAAACGCCTTGACCTGAAACCGGAACACCCCCACTTTTGCCAACTTCCGAACAACAAATGGCAGGACTATGGCGAAAGAAGACGTACTAGAGGTATCGGGAACGATTTCAGAATTGCTACCTAACGCGATGTTTCGCGTGAAGCTCGACAACGAACACGAGGTTCTTGCTCACACCAGCGGTAAAATGCGCAAGAACCGGATTCGCGTGCTTGCCGGAGATCGGGTGAATGTCGAAATGACCCCCTACGATCTCACCAAGGGCCGCATTACCTTCCGCTTCAAGTAACAGCACCCGGCGCCCCCGTGACTCGCCGCGCGCACCTCGCGCCGCCACATGGGGCAACCTTGGTGCTTGCTTCCGCGTCGCCAAGGCGCAGGGACCTTCTCGCACAGATCGGCGTGGAACCGGCGCGGATAGAACCCGCCGATATCGACGAAACCCCCAAGCCACGGGAACTTCCCAGGATATATGCGGCTCGCATGGCCGCTGGTAAAGCCGGTGTGGCGCGGGGTCAATTTTCCGCAAGCTACATTCTCGCCGCCGATACGGTGGTTGCTTGCGGCCGGCGCATCCTTCCGAAAGCGGAAACCGAAAGCGAGGCCAGACGCTGTCTGGAGCTCCTGTCCGGACGGCGCCACCGGGTGATCGGCGCCGTGATACTAACCGCTCCCGATGGACGCATCGCCGAACGGTTGGTCACGACGGCGGTTACCTTCAAGCGGCTGAGCCGTCAGGAGATCGACTTCTATCTCGCCACCATGGAATGGCGCGGCAAGGCGGGAGGTTACGCTATCCAAGGATGCGCGGCGGCATTCGTCAGTGCGGTGAACGGTTCGTACTCGAATGTGGTCGGCCTGCCGCTCGCCGAAACCTATGCGATGCTATGCGGCATGGGGTTCACGCTCGGACCGGCGCCGGACAATGGGTGACCAGGAGATCCTGATTGACGTATCGCCCGGCGAGACCAGGGTGGCCATCCTTGATGATGGCAAGCTGCAGGAAATCCTGATCGAACGTATCGGCCAGCCCTGGCTGGTCGGCGCCGTCGTGCTTGCGCCGGTGACGGCCGTGCGCCGGGATCTTGGCGCGGTGTTTCTCGATCTCGGCGGACAGGACGGCTACCTCGACCGATTTTCGGGTGAGCTCCCCAACCAAGGGGAAAGCCTCGTCGTCCAGGTCCTTACCGAAGCGCATCGGGGCAAGGCGGCACGGGTCACGCAGGATCCGACGCTGCACGGCGACCTGATTGACCTGACGCCGACCCGCCCAGGACACGCGGTCGCGCGTTCGATCACGGCCAAGGGCGAGAGGCGGCGTTTACGCGAGGTGGTGGACCGCATCGTGCCGGAGGAAACGGGAGCCCTGATTCGGGCCCGGGCAAAGGGTTGCGAGATTCAGGCATTGGAAAACGACGCCACTGCCCTTGCCGGCCGTTGGTCACGGATAGAGCAGGAAGCAAGGGTGCGAAAAGGCACCAACAGGTTTCAAATCCTGGACCCCGCGCCGGGACCGCTCGCCAGGGCGAGGCGCGCCGCGGCGGATGCCGTCGTGCTCGAAGGACGCGACGGCATGCTGTTCCGCGAGCGTGATTTGGAGACGCAAATCGCTGAGGCGACTGAGCGCCGGAGCCCGCTTGCGAACGGCGGCGCGTTGGTGATTGATGAAACCGAGGCCCTGGTGGCGATTGATGTCGATACCGGGGGGGCCGGCTCGGCGCTGAACAATCCGGCCGCCTTCGCCGGGGAAGTGGCGAAGGAGATTGCGCGAACCATCCGCTTGCGCGGGCTTTCGGGTCTCATGGTCATCGACTTTCCGCGCATCGGCGGGACCGAAACAAGACGTGCCCTGGTGACGGCTTTGGCCGCATCGACGGGAACCAACGAAGATCCCCCGACAATCCATGGTTGGACAAAGAGCGGTCTGCTGGAACTGACCCGTCCGCGGCAAGGCCCGTCGCTTCACGAGATTTTGAGGGATATCGGCGGCTCGGCGCCGTTCAATCCCACGACCCTGGCCTTGGAGGCCTTGCGCCGCGTGGCCCGAGAGACCTCCGGTATCGCCCGGCCACGCCTGATCTGTCCAAACTCGGTCCGTCTGCTGCTCCAAGGTCGCTTGCGGCCGGCACTGGATGAACTCGAACGCCGGCTGGGCACGGCTTTGACATTGGAGATCGGCGCGGATACCAACGGGATTGAGATCACGGGAGGATAGCAGGGTGAGCTCAAAACTCGGAAAGGCGGGCGGCTGTCCGATCTGCGGCAGTCCGGTATCGAACGAGGTCCGGCCGTTTTGCTCGGCGCGCTGCAAGACGATCGATCTCGGACGCTGGATTGACGGTGCCTACCGTCTTCCCAGCGAGGATGAGCCGGACGAGGCCGAAATCATTGACCTCGCCAACCATCTGAGAGCCGAGGAATAAGCGCTAGAGCATTTTGAGTTTAATCTCGATCATATCCCGCAGCGGCGAAGTAGTT
>JAYOEU010000062.1:14928-21210 GCA_038116915.1 Alphaproteobacteria bacterium | reverse complement strand
CTGGGAGGGGCACCGGGCGAGCATCGAGATCGGCTACTGCCATATCGAGAAACTCGCGAACCTGGATCAGTTGCCGGACAGCGGCTACACGATCGCGTGCTTTCCGTGGAAAATCAAAGGCGCCTCGGCCGGTTTCACCCGCGCGGTGGCGATCATCGAGGAAAAATAGCCGGGAATTGATGCACTATAGCGCATCCCCGTCTGGCACGGCGCGGCCTCAGAGAAAGTCCCGGAGCATCGCCACCAGCGGCTTGTCGGCCGGCGGCATCGGGTAGTCGGCGAGCCGGACCGGGCGGACCCATTTCACCGCCTGGCCCTCGCGCGGCTGAACGCTCCCCCACCAGCGCCGGCAGAGATAGAGCGGCATCAGCAGGTGGAAGTCGTCGTATTCGTGACTCGCGAAGGTGAAAGGGGCGAGACACGATTCCCTGGTGTCGATGCTAAGCTCTTCTTTCAACTCACGAATCAGCGCCGCCTCGGGGGTCTCGCCCGGATCGACCTTGCCGCCGGGAAACTCCCACAGGCCAGCCAGCTTCTTGCCCTCGGGCCGCTGGGCGATCAGCACCCGGCCATCAACATCAATCAGCGCGGCCGCGACCACGAGGATGATGGGCAAGGTGTTGGAATCATTCACGGCTTTACCATATAGCCCGACACTCAGCTGCGGTAATCCGCATTGATCTCAATGTAGCCATGGGTGAGGTCACAGGTCCAGACCGTGGCCTTGCCCTTGCCGACCCCGACATCGGTCTCGATCAGCACCTCGCGGCCCTTCATATGGGCGGTCACCGGAGCCTCGTTATAGTTCTCGACCCGGGCCCCGTCGCGGGCGATCTCGATGCCGCCGAAGGCCACCGACATGCGGTCGCGGTCGGCCTTCTCGCCGGACTTGCCGACGGCCATGACGATGCGGCCCCAGTTGGCATCCTCGCCGGCGATCGCGGTCTTCACCAGGGGCGAATTGGCAATGGAAAGGCCGATCTTGCGGGCGGCCCGGGTTGAGGCGGCGCCCCGGACATTGACCTGGATCAGCTTCTGGGCGCCCTCGCCGTCGCGCGCGATCTGGATCGCCAAATCCTTGAAAACACTGTGCAAAGCCTTCTCGAACTCGAGCAGCACCGGGTCCCGGTGATCGCGCGGACGCGGATGCGTGCCGGCCTTTCCGGTGGCGAACAACAGCAGCGTATCGCTGGTCGAGGTATCGCCGTCGACGGTGATCGAGTTGAAGGTCGTGTCGACATTGCGTTTCAGCATCGGCTGCAGCACCGAGGCATCGAGCTTGGCATCGGTGAAGACGAAGGACAGCATCGTCGCCATGTTCGGCGCGATCATGCCGGACCCCTTGGCGATGCCGACGATCGTCACCGGCACGCCGCCGATCCTCGCCGTGGCGGTGGCGCCCTTGGTGAAGGTGTCCGTGGTGCTGATCGCCTTGGCGGCCCGCTCCCAGCCGTCGCGTCCGAAACGCGCCGGAAGCTTGGCGATCTCGGCCGTGATCTTCTCATAGGGAAGAGGCTCGCCGATCACCCCGGTGGACGCGATCATCACCTGCGCGGGCTTGCAGCCCAGCGCGTCGGCCGAGGCCTTGGCCATGGCCCGGACCGCCGCCTTGCCCTTGGCGCCGGTGAACACATTGGCATTGCCCGCATTGACCACCAGCCCGCGCGCCTTCCCGGCCCCGAGATGCTCGCGGCACCATTGGACCGGAGCGCCCGGCGCAGTCGAACGCGTCAGCACGCCTGCGACGGCGGTTCCCGGCGCGAACTCCGCCAGCAGCAGGTCCGGGCGGCCCTTGTATCTGAGGCCGGATTCGGCGACCGCGACACGCACGCCGGCCACCGCCGGCATATCCGGAAACCGCTCCGGCGCGAGGGGGGAAACTTTATGATCCATCGGCTGGGTCCACCCGGAAAGACAAGGACAAATAAGCTGCGGTTACTTTTTCGGCTTGGCCGCCGGAGCCTTGGCCTCGGGCATCGGCCCGCCGTCGAAATTGAAGCGCTCGACCTTGGTCTTGCCGCGAAGCTCGCTCAGCATCTCCTGCAGGACCTGACCCGACATGTCGGACGAGATCTCGGCGCGGGCCTGCTCGAACGGCGGCGCCTCGCCGGCCTTGCGGTCCTCGACCAGGATCACGTGCCAGCCGAACTGCGTCTTGACCGGCTCCTTGGTATATTTGCCGGGCTCCATCGCGAAGGCGGCATCGGAGAATTCGGGCACCATCTGGCCCTTGGAGAACCAGCCGAGATCGCCGCCGGACGCAGCCGAGGGGCCGGTCGATTTTTCCGAGGCCAGCCGCGCGAAATCGCCGCCCTTGTTCAGCGCCTCGATAACCGCTCGGGCATCGGCCTCGCTTTCCAGCAAGATATGCCGGGCCTTGACCTGATCACCGCCGGCAAGCGACTCCTTGCGCTTCTCGTACTCGGCCCGCACGGCATCCTCGGTCACCTTCTTGGTCACCGCCTCGGTCAGATAGATCTCGGAGATGATCTGGCTTTCCGCGTCGCGGAGCCGCTTCTTGACCTCAGCATTATCGGCATAGCCGGCGGCGCGTCCGGCGGCGGCGACAAGCCGTGCATCGATCGAGCGCTGCAACAGCGAGGGATACACCGCCGGCAGCGGCAACTGCTTGTACTGATCCGGCAGACGCTCCGCCATCCGCAGGATCTCGATGAGGAAAATCTCCTCGCCGGCGATCCGGGCGACCACGGTTTTCGCCGGATCCGGCAACTGGGCGGGAGCGGGAGCAGCCGAGGGCTTGGCACCGGTCTGGGCCGACGCCGGCGCCGCGAACAGCAGGCTCGCCGCGAGTGCGGCAGCCGCGAAACACACGCGCCCGGTGCCAGGGAGGTAAGAGACCATGGGTTCGTCCTTCCAAGGTTCGGCGCGTCGCGCACCATTGTTCCGGCCCGCCGCCGATAGCCTTCCTCCGCGCCGGGAATGGGAGCGGTATCAGAAGCCGGGCCAACCGACAAGCGGTCTTGAGCGCCGCTCCCACCGCAAGGCGCACAGGCACGGAAAGTTGAACCCCGTGGGTGAGTCGGAGACGGACGAGCCGGAGAGAGCCGGCGCTATTTCCGCCCGGCAAAGGGGATGATCATGTCGAAGCCGAGCGATTCCGCCGCCCGCTTGCGGCCGGAATAGTCGGACCGATCGGCCCTGATGACGACGATCACGCCTTCGGTCTTCACGCCCGCGTCAAAGCTCGGCACATCGCGCCGGATGGTTTCGATGAGCGTGTTGGCGATCCCGGCCCCGTGGCTTCCGATGTCGACGAAAATACCGGGCTCGGGCTGATGAACCGCGCCGGACCCGCGGATATCGAAGACCACGCCGGTGGCGCGAAGATCGATCTTGTCCACGAACAGCGCATCGCCGAGCTCAATGCTCGGCTGCCCGGTCTCATGATTCACCCGCAGGGTCATGTGGGAGAAGACCAAGCCGGCGGGCACCGAGGAGTCGTGATTGCGCTGGCGGACATAGAGCAGGATCGCCAGACGCACCTCGTCAAGGCAGGTTTCGGCAAAATCGTCGGCCAATTTCAAGGCCGCCGCCTCACTCACCCCGAGCACCCGGGTCGCCAGGGTGTGAAGATTGATGCTGGCCCGGCGGATCAGCGCGCCGAGATCGTCGGCCAACAGCATGGCGGTGGAACGGTCGATCGATACACCCGCGTCCTGGGCGGACGCGCCATATGCCCCGGCCGGCCGATAAGGCCCGACGAGCACAGCGTCATCCTGAGGCGGCTGGGGATAGGGATTGTTTCTTCGCCGATCGCGCGCTATATCCGCCTCCGGCCTTCTATGCCCATCGCGGACAGAAACCGAACTAGGGGTACCGGGACGCACGCCTGTGACGCCGCTCAGCCCCGGTGTTGAAATTCTTTCAACCATCATTGCCACCCATTCTGGGTCGGACGTCTGATACCGTCGCTCATGAGATATTAATCACAAATTAATTAGATTCAACGATAACCGACTCCCGGCCCGCATTGACACCGGTCGGTGTTGATCCTATGTCTCACAACCGTTATTCGCCGGGCCTTCCCGCCCGTTATATGATAGCGCTAAAGCCGCCCGTCACCCATGAGGAGCCCCCATGTTCGGCGCCATCGCCAAGGCATTGTTCGGTTCCGAGAACGACCGCGTTCTGAAGCAGATGCAAAAGCGGGTCGACGCGATCAACGCGCTCGAGCCGCAGCTTGAGAACCTGAGCGACGAGGAACTTGCCGGCCGCACCCGCTGGTTGAAGGAGCGGCTCAACGGCGGCGAGGATCTGGATGATCTTCTGGAGGAAGCCTTCGCCACCGTGCGCGAGGCCGCCAAGCGCACCCTCGGACAGCGCCATTTCGACGTTCAGCTGCTCGGCGGCATGGTGCTGCACGAGGGCAAGATCGCCGAGATGAAGACCGGCGAGGGCAAGACCCTCGTCGCGACGCTGGCGGTGTATCTGAACGCGCTCAAGGGCCGCGGCGTCCATGTGGTCACGGTCAACGACTATCTCGCCCAGCGCGACGCGGCCTGGATGGGCGCGATCTACAATTTCCTCGGGCTCTCGGTCGGCGTGATCATCCACGGCCTGACCGACGAGGAGCGCCAGACCGCCTATGCCGCCGACGTGACCTACGGCACCAACAACGAGTTCGGCTTCGACTATCTGCGCGACAACATGAAGTTCCGGCTCGAGGATATGAGCCAGCGGGACTTCGAATTCGCGATTGTCGACGAGGTCGACTCGATCCTGATCGACGAGGCCCGCACACCGCTGATCATTTCCGGTCCGGCGGAGGACAGCTCGGAACTGTACCGGCAGATCAACACGCTGATCCCGCTCCTGACCGAGGAAGACTACGAGAAGGACGAAAAGCAGCGCTCGGTCACCCTGACCGAGGCGGGAACCGAGCATATCGAGACGCTGCTGGTCGAGCACGGCGTGATCACCGACGGCGGGATGTACGACATCCAGAACATCTCCGCCGTGCACCATGTGAACCAGGCTCTGCGCGCCCATAAGCTCTTCGCCCGCGACGTGGACTACATGGTGCGCGACGACATGGTGGTGATCATCGACGAGTTCACCGGGCGCGCGATGGAGGGCCGGCGCTATTCCGAGGGTCTGCACCAGGCCCTGGAGGCGCGCGAGGGCGTAACCATCCAGAACGAGAACCAGACCCTCGCCTCCATCACCTTCCAGAATTATTTCCGGCTCTATCCGAAGCTCGCCGGCATGACCGGCACGGCGATGACCGAGGCATCGGAGTTCGCCGAGATCTACAATCTCGAGGTTGTCGAGATCCCGACCAATGTGAAGGTCAACCGCGAGGACCATGACGACGAGGTCTACCGGACCCAGCGCGAAAAATGGGAAGCGATCATCGAGCTGATCGAGGATTGCCGCAAGCGCGGCCAGCCGGCCCTGGTCGGCACCGTGTCGATCGAGAAGTCCGAGCACCTCTCGGAGCTCCTGAAGAAGCGGAACATTCCCCACCAGGTCCTGAACGCGCGCTTTCACGAGCAGGAAGCCCAGATCATCGCCCAGGCGGGCGAGCCGGGCGCGGTCACCATCGCCACCAACATGGCCGGCCGCGGCACCGACATTCAGCTTGGCGGCAATCTGGAAATGCGGGTCGCCAATGACGGTGTCGCCGAGAAGCCAGAGATCATCGAAAAGATCGCCGCCGACATCACGGAAAAGAAAGCCAAGGTCATTTCCGCCAGCGGGCTCTACGTGATCGGCACCGAGCGGCACGAAAGCCGGCGCATCGACAACCAGCTCCGCGGCCGCTCCGGGCGCCAGGGCGACCCCGGCACCTCGAAATTCTTTCTGTCGCTCGAGGATGACCTGATGCGGATTTTCGGGTCCGAGCGCATGGACGGCATGCTCCGCAAGCTCGGTCTGGAGGAAGGCGAGGCGATCGTCCATCCCTGGATCAACAAGGCGCTGGAAAAGGCTCAGGAAAAGGTCGAGGCGCGCAACTTCGAGATCCGCAAGCAACTGCTGAAATACGACGATGTGATGAACGACCAGCGCAAGGTCATCTATGACCAGCGCAAGGACATCATGCGGGCCGACGAGGTCGGCGCGACGGTCGCCGACATGCGCCATCAGGTGATCGAGGACATGGTCGCGCGGGCCATTCCGGAGGGCACCTACAACGAGCAATGGGACCTGGAAACCTTGCAGACCGAGACCCGCAATGTCCTCGGTCTGACGGTTCCGATCGCCGATTGGGCCGCCGAGGAAGGCATCGCGGATCAGGAAATCCGCGAGCGCCTGACCAAG
>JAYOEU010000062.1:0-14918 GCA_038116915.1 Alphaproteobacteria bacterium | reverse complement strand
ACCAAGGCCTCGAACCGGCGCATGGCGGAAAAGGTCGCCAATCTCGGCCGCGAGCTTATGCGGATGGCGGAAAAGAGCCTGTTGTTGCAGATCCTCGATCAGCATTGGAAAGAGCATCTGCTGGCCCTTGATCACCTGCGCCAAGGCATCAATCTGCGTGCCTATGCCCAGCGCGACCCGTTGAACGAGTACAAGCGTGAGGCGTTCAACCTGTTCGAGGCCATGCTGGGCGACCTGCGCCAGACCGTGACGGGGGTGCTGGCGCATCTTGAGGTGCAGACCCAGGCCACGCCGGAGGAAATGGAAGCCCGGATGGCCGCCGAACGGCTGAACCAGGAAACCCATGAAGGCCGCGTTGATCCGGCGCTCGCCGGATCCGAGGAGGAGCAGGCAATGCGCGGTGATCAGGACGGCGCGGCACGGCAGAAGCCGGTGATCAACCGGGCGGCGGCCGTGGTCGATCCCGACGACCCGTCAACCTGGGGCAAGGTCGCGCGCAACGCTGTCTGCCCTTGCGGCTCCGGCAAAAAGTTCAAGCACTGCCACGGGCGCATCGGGTGAAAAAATCTCCGGATACGTCTTTCCGGGCGAATATAAACGTCGCGTAAATGAAAATGTTATTCTCGGGCTTTCTCTGATCCACCGCGCGCGCTCCGCGCGTAGCCGGAAGCAGCTGATAGATGTCGTATCCCGGCATCAAACGCGAAAAATCGTATAGCGAGCGCCCCCTGAAAAGCTGATGCAGGTTATATTCGATCTGGATGAATTTTGGGCGTTGCGCCCCAATTGTTTTCGACGCCCCGGCCAACACTTCGTACTCGAACCCTTCGACATCGATTTTGATAAAATCGATGTCCCCGCGTCCAATATCGCGGTCACCGGAAAGAAACGCATCGAGCGTAACCACGGGGACTGATATCGACTGCTTGTTCCTTGCGCCTACATAGTCGATTTCATTCACCTCGAGACTGAATGATGCCAGTCCGGAATGTTCCTCATCATGATAGAGCGGGAGTTCGCAAACCCGATCCGCGACGCCTTTATTGACCGCGGAAAATCGGCCGGGAAACTCTTCCTCCAAGTCCAGCAATCGGCGAAAAGCCGAATCCAAGGGTTCAAAAGCAATAATCCGAGCATTGGTTTTTTCGAGAAGCATTCTCGAGTAATCGCCAAAATTCGCCCCTATATCCAAGCAGACCTGGGGATTTCGGACGGCAAGGTAATCGAGAAAATGCTGCTCACCGGTGATCCGGAAATCACAGCAATTGTTGTACCCTTTTCCGTGTAGCGCGAGTGCCAGAAGCGCGTCATTCAATCCCTGCATCGACGGTCGGCCGAACAAAAAGCGATAGATCCGTCTGAGAACACCAAATGGCGAATGAGATAAGCGGCGCAACCAATCGCAAATCTGGCAGTCCGGGTTACCCATACTTTAAAAATTCCTCCCGAAAAGAGCCATATAGGCCTCTTAGAAATCTGCAAGGGATCGGTAATGTCATCATAACAGTACAAGCAACAATACCCTAAGACAGCGGCTAAGGGACGTAGAACGGGCGGTCCCAACCTCTAATGCTTTTTCTCGAACGAAATTATCTCCGCGGAATGCATTGTGTTCGAGGCCGGCAGGGACACCAAACCAGCAAGTATTATCGAAACCTCATTCGCGCCATCGACGAAAGGCAGCGCGATCGCCGCCCAGCCCTCGCCATGCGGCCATTCCGGACGCCTTGAGGCGGCGGCCGCCGCCGCGCCTCGCGACAAACCAGCCAGGATTGGCTCGGGGTCGTCGTTTCGGAAATCCTCGCCCGTCGGATCGAATCCCAACAGGTCCTGAACCTCGTCGCCGGCAAATTCGCTGCGAAACGCGGCATCGTCGCGATAACACACCAGGACATGGGAGAGCTCAACCGCGAGATCGGAGAGGAATAGGCTGTCCGCTCCAGGCGCCAGGACCGGTCCCCGCATGCCGTTCCAATAGGCGTTCAAGCACAGAAGCGTTCTGTCGGCCTTGGCATCGGAAACGCTCGCAAGCATCCTCGGCAGTTGAACAATCATCTTGGCCTCCCGGTCCATGGGTCCCTCTACCGGGGATATGGACGGGCGAGAGGCGTTTTTCCGACGCGGCTCGTACGATGTTGAATAAAATTCCGCCGACCTATTCGCGTACGGCGGCGATATGCTGAATCGCGGCGGGTCTCGGTTCGGTGACCAAAAGGTCTTCGAAGGCCACGACGCGCAGTTCCGGGCGGGTGAAGATCAGCAGTTCCTCGCGGTGCAGCAGGAAATCCGGATTGCTGGGCCGGCCGAAGGCCTGGTTGCCTTCGGCGAAGGTTTCGTACAGAAACGCGCCTCCCGGCGCCACCGCGCGGACCAGATGTCGCATCAGCGGGCGATGCAGATAGTTGGTCACGACTATGCCGTCGAAGGTCCGCCCCGCCAGCGGCCAAGGCCGCCCGTCCTCGAGATCGCAGGCGATAAGCTCGACATGTTCATCGGCGGCGAGATCGGCGACCAGCGTTATATCCCGGTCGAGACAAACCAAATTATAGCCGAGCGAGAGAAGATAGCGGGAATGCCGTCCGCTTCCGCAGGCCAGATCGAGAACCAGGCCGCCTTCGGGTATCAGGTGCACGAACCGCCTTATCCATGGCGACGGCTCGAGCTGAATTCTGGGGATATCGGCCGGCATCGACATGATCTAGCCCTCCATGGCCGGGATCACGGCGCCGGTGACCGTGCTCCGCGCGGTCGCGAGGCGCACGAAGACGTCGGTGATCGCATCCGGCGCCGGCAGCCGTTCCGGATCCTCCTCGGGGAACGCATCGGCCCGCATAGCGGTTCTTACCTCGCCCGGATCGACGACATTGACCCGGACCGTTCCGTCCCGGTTTTCCGCCGCATAGGCCCGCATCAGAGCTTCGAGCCCGGCCTTGCTCGCGGCATAGGCGCTCCACCGCGCCGGCGCGATACGGGCGGCGCCGGAGCTCACCAGCAGCACGCGCCCGGCCTCCGACTCACTGACGAGCGGGTGCAGTTCACGGATCAGATGGGCATTGGACGTCAGATTCACCGCAATCACCTCATCCCATGCGGGATCAGTATACACGGGAAGCGGTGCGATTTCTCCAAGTCTTCCGGCGTTCAGGACGACAATATCGAGACCACCGGCCAAGCCCTTGATTTCACCGCTCAAGCCCGAGACAGCCCCGGTCCGGCTCATGTCACGGACCAGGATATGGGCGGTCCCGCCGGCCGCACGAATCGACTCGGCGACGGTGGCAAGCGCGTCCGCGTTCCGGGCCAGCAGCAGCACCGTCGCCCCCGCTCGAGCATAGCGTTCCGCCACCGCCCGGCCGATCCCCCGCGACGCGCCGGTCACCAGCGCGACGCGGCCTGCAAGCGGCGTGTCCGTGGCCGCGGTCTCCTCCTCGAGCGCCCGGTCTTCGGCCATGGCGTTGATCTCGCGCCCGACCTCGTCCAGCACCCGGCGCATGACCGCGATCAGCCGGTCAATCTCCCCATGTCCGGCGACCAGGGGCAGGGCGCTAACCAGGGTATCGCGGACCGCGCGGACGATGACGCCGCGCTGCTGCATCCGCTCGCGGCAGACCGCGGCGACCACGCCTTCGGGCTCAAAGCGCTGTCTGCTCGCGCGGTCCCGGACCAGTTCCACCGCGCCGATCAGCCCGAGGCTCCGCGTCTCGCCGACCATGGGATGGTCCCGCAAACTGGCCAGCCGCTCGGCGAAATAGGGGCCGAGGTCGTCGCGCACCCGCTCGACCAGGCCTTCGCGCTCGATGATCGCGAGGTTTTCCAGCGCCACGGCCGCGGCCACCGGGTGGCCGGCATAGGTGAAACCATGGGCGAGATCCCCGCCCTTCTCGACGATGGTCCGCGCCACCCTCTGGCCGATAAGCACCGCCGCGATCGGCTGATAGCCGGAGGAGAGGCCCTTGGCGACGGTCATCAGGTCCGGCGTCAAGCCGAAATGCTCGCTTGCGGTCCAGGACCCGAGACGACCGAAGGCGCAGATCACCTCGTCGATGATCAGCAGCACGTCATGGGCGCGGCAGATCGCCTGGATCTCGCGCAAATAACCGGCGGGCGGAATGATCACCCCGCCGGCGCCCTGGATCGGCTCGGCGATGAAGGCGGCGACATGCTCGGCGCCCAATTCCCGAATCTTGTCCTCAAGCAGACGCGCGGCCCGCTTGGCGTAGACCGCGGCCGGCGCCGAGCCCGCGTCGCGAAAGCCGTAGGGAGCGGCGATATGCGCGAAATCCGGCAACGGCAGCCCGGCCTGGACATGCATCGCGCGAATGCCGCCGGCGCTGGCGGCGGCAAGGGTGCTGCCGTGATAGCCTTCCTCGCGGCCGATGATGACGCGCTTTTCCGGCTTGCCCTCGAGCGACCAGAACTGCCGCGCGAACCGCAAGGCCGAGTCTACAGCCTCGGAGCCGGAATTGGTGAACACCACATGCTCCAGCCCGTCCGGCGCGAGCTCGGCCAGACGGCCCGCGAGTTCGGCGGTCGGGGCGGTCGTGGTCTTGAAAAAGGTGTTGTAGTAGGAGAGCTTCTCGATCTGCGCCCGCGCCGCCTCGGCCAGCTCCGGGCGGCCGTACCCGACATTCACGCACCACAGCCCGGCCATCGCATCGAGATAGCGGTGGCCGTTCTCGTCCCAGAGATAGCAGCCCTTACCGCGTTCGATGACGATCGGGCCGCCCTCCTCGCGCAGCCGCTTGTTGTCGGTGAACGGATGCAGATGATGCGCGGCGTCCAGGCGTCGCAGGTCCGTTTCGGCGTCGTCGATTGTCGCCTCCCCGTTCGAATTCTCCGGCAGGTTGGACGAACCGGAGAATCAACACTATATAACGGAAGGAAGACAGGGAGTTACCCGATGATTCTCTATCAGCTTCAATGTGAAGCCGAACATAGTTTCGAGGCATGGTTCCGCAACAGCGCCGCCTATGACGAGCAGGCCGAGCGCGGCTTGCTGTCCTGTCCGGCCTGCGGGTCATCGAAGATCTCCAAATCCCTCATGGCGCCCCGGATCGGCGGCACCCGCCAGAACGCTCAGCCCGAGCCGGCGCCAAGCAAAGCCGGCGCGAAACAGGTCCAAGTCTCCCCGGAAGCGGCGGCGCTGCGGCGGCAATTGCTGGAATTGCGCGCCAAGATCGAGGACTCCTGCGACTATGTGGGCCCGCGTTTCGCCGAGGAGGCCCGCAAGATCCACTACGGCGAGAGCGATCCCAAGGGCATCTACGGCGAAACCAGCGCCGAGGAGGCAAAGGCCCTTGAGGATGAGGGCATCGAGTTCGGCGCCGTGCCGTGGGTTCCGAAGGAAAATGCGTAACCACGGGCGCTGCCCGCGTTCCCGTCACCCGTCCTTGATCCCCGCCATCGCGTAATTCACCGAGAGATCGTCGCCAAGCTCGAACCGGTCCCGCGCGATGCTGTAACCGATACCCCGTTCCAGCGTCAGCCTCAGCCCGGCATCGGCCATCAGTCCCGACAGTTCCTCCGGCGTCAGGAACTTGGTCCACTCGTGGGTCCCCGCCGGGATCATCCGCAGCACGTATTCCGCCAGCACCTTGGCGACGGCGAGTGACTTGGCCGACCGGTTCAAGGTGGTCAGCACCACGGCGCCGCCGGGTTTCACCAAGCCCGTCAGCGTGTGAAGAAAAGCGGCCGGATCGGTGACATGTTCGATCACCTCGGACGCGATCACCGCCTCGAACCGGGCACCCCGGTCCCGCACGGTCTCGGCGGCAACGCATTCATACGCGATATCGAGACCGGTCTCGCCGGCATGCGCCCGCGCCGCCGCGACCGCCTCCGCCGAGGCGTCGATGCCGGTCACCGCCGCGCCGAGCCGGGCCAGGGGCTCGCACAGCAGTCCGCCGCCGCAGCCGACATCCAGAACCGTCAGACCGGAGAAAGGCCGGCGTGCCGGTGCGTCGGGCGGGACGAACCCGTCCAGCGCCTCGCGGATGAACGCCATCCGGGCATGCGACATCCGGTGCAGGGGCGCGAAGGAACCGTGCGGGTCCCACCACTCATCGGCGAGCGCGGAGAACCTTTCGATCTCCCTCGGATCTATGCTGCTCGCCCTATCCGCCACCACCGGTTCCCCCTTATGCCGCCCGGCATCGTCCCGAACCGGAAATCCCTGTCAACCCGGTCTTGCCGTCATCCGCCAGCGCGAGTATGTATACGCCCGCCGCGCCCGGGCAAGCCTCGGACTCTTTTCGATGACAGGTTATCCGAGCGGCATCCCTCGAGCATCGAACAAGCGAGTGGACATGGCCCGCATTGTCCAAAAATTCGGCGGCACCTCGGTCGCGGATATCGATCGAATTCGGAATGTCGCCCAGCGCGTGAAACGCGAGGTCGATCTCGGCAACGAGGTCGCGGTCGTGGTTTCGGCCATGGCCGGCGTCACCAATCAGCTTGTCAAATGGACCACCGAGATCAGCCGTCTGCATGACGCCCGCGAATATGACGCGGTGGTCGCAACGGGCGAACAGGTGACCAGCGGCCTGCTGGCCCTGGCGCTTCAGGATCTGGGGATCGACGCCCGGTCCTGGCAGGCCTGGCAGATCCCGTTCAAGACCGACAACATGCACGGCAACGCGCGGATCGAGGAGATCGAGACGGGTGCGCTGATCGAGCGTTTCGGGCGCGGGCAGGTGGCGGTGGTCGCCGGGTTCCAGGGCCTCGGCAGGGACAACCGGACGACCACGCTCGGACGCGGCGGTTCCGATACCTCGGCGGTTGCCCTGGCGGCGGCGCTCGGCGCGGACCGCTGCGACATCTATACCGATGTGGACGGCGTCTATACGACGGATCCCCGGATCGTCCCCGGCGCCCGGAAGATCGACCGGATCACCTACGAGGAAATGCTGGAAATGGCGTCCCAGGGCGCCAAGGTATTGCACACGCGCTCCGTCGCCCTGGCGATGAGCCACAATGTGCGCCTGCAAGTATTGTCAAGTTTCGCCGACGTGCCCGGCACGATGGTTGTGGACGAGGATGAGATCGTGGAAAACCGTATAGTCACTGGTATCGCCTACAGCCCCGAGGAAGCCAAGATCACGCTTCGCCGGGTGCAGGACCGACCCGGCGTCGCCGCCGGAATATTCGGATCGCTCGCCGATACGGCGATCAATGTCGACATGATCGTGCAGAACGTGTCGGAGAACGGCGAGACCACGGACCTGACCTTCACCGTCGGGCGCACCGATCTCGACCGGGCCGCCAAGGTTCTGGACGGGATCAAGGGCGAGATCGGCTTCACCGACATGATCGCAGACCCCACGGTGGCCAAGGTTTCCGTCGTCGGCGTCGGCATGCGCAGCCAGCCCGGCGTCGCCAAGACCATGTTCCGGACCCTCGCGGATCGCGGCATCAACATCCAGGTCATCTCCACCTCGGAAATCAAGGTGAGCGTCCTGATCGCCTCGGACTATACCGAGCTGGCGGTCCGCGCCCTGCATACCGCGTTCGGCCTGGACGCCGAACTGGCATCCTAGGTTCATGAGCGGCGCCCCCGACCAGACCGGGCCTGACCAGGGCGGACAGGACCAGAACGGGTTCGGCGGGGGATCCCGGCGGATGCTGCGGCAGCTGCGGGACGTCATGGCTCAGTCGGCGCCGGATCAGGAACGGCTCGACCAGATCGTCCGCATCATCGCCGCCGACATGCGAACCGAGGTCTGCTCGATCTATGTGCGCCGTGCAGACAACATTCTCGAGCTGTGCGCCACCGAGGGCCTGAACCCGGAAGCGGTTCACCGCACCCGGCTCCGGGTCGGCGAGGGTCTGGTCGGCGACATCGCCGCCCGGGCGAGCCCGCACGCGCTATCGGACGCACAATCACACCCCAAATTCGCCTACCGCCCGGAAACCGGCGAGGAGATCTATCAGTCGCTGATGGGCGTTCCGGTGCTCCGCTCGGAGCGGGTGCTGGGCGTGATCGTGGTTCAGAACCGGACCCGGCGGCGCTACGCGGACGAGGAGATCGAGACTCTCGAGACTTTCGCCATGGCGCTGGCGGACCTGCTGTCGTCCAACCGGATTTTCGGCGGAGATGAAGGAGAGAAATCGCGGTCGGCGCCAGCGCGTCTTACCGGTCTCGCCATCGTGCCGGGCATCTCGATCGGGACCGTGCACCTGCATCGCCAGCCCCTCGTCATCCGGCGGGCGGTCGCCGAGGATCCCGAGGTCGAGCAGGCGCGCCTGGATGCCGCATTGGCCGCTTTGCATCAACGCCTCGATCATCTCATGGAAGAAGCACCGCTCGCGGAAATCGGCGAGCATGCCGAGGTTCTGCAAGCCTACCGGATGTTCGCCCGGGACCGTGGCTGGCTGTCCCGGATGCGCGATGCGATCTCCAATGGTCTTACCGCCGAGGCGGCTGTTCAGCACGGCCTGAACGACACAAGAGCGCGCATGGACAGGATCGCCAACCCCTATTTGCGCGAACGCTTGCACGATTTCGAAGCTCTGGCGGATGAACTTATGGGCGACCTCGCCGATGAGGCCGCGCCGGGCGAAGCGGCGACCCGGCGGACCGCTCCGCCCGAGAACGCCGTGCTGGTCGCACGGAACATGGGTCCGGCCGATATTCTGGCCTATGACCGGAACAGTCTGCGCGGCGTGGTCCTGGAAGAGGGATCGGCCACGGCACATGTCGCGATCGTCGCGAGAGCGCTAGAGATTCCCCTTATCGGGCGGGTTGAAGGCATTCTCGGCGAAGCCGAGTCCGGCGATACCATTATCGTCGACGGCGATCACGCGCAGATCTTCCTGAGGCCGGCGGACGAGGTTCAGGAGCAGTTCAAGCGCAGCGTCGACGCCCGGGTCGCGGCACGCGCACGGTTCGCGGGCTTACGGGACGTTCCGTGTCTTACCAGGGACAAAACGGCGATCTCCCTGTTCCTGAATGCCGGTTTGCTCGTCGACATGCCGCAGGTGAAAGCCACCGGCGCCGCCGGGATCGGGCTGTTCCGCACTGAAATCCCGTTCATGACGCGGCGGGAAATCCCCGACGTGGACGCGCAGACCGAGCTTTACCAGGCGATCATCGACGGCGCGAACGGCCAACCGGTGACCTTCAGGGCACTGGATGTCGGCGGCGATAAGCATCTGCAATCCTTCGCCACCGAAGCCGAGCTCAATCCCGCCATGGGGTGGCGGTCAATGCGCATCCTGTTGGACCGGCCAAGCCTTCTGCGCCAGCAGATCCGCGCCCTCGTGCGGGCAAGCGCCGACCGGGAACTGCAGCTGATGTTTCCGATGGTGACCGATATTCAGGAATTCGACCGCGCCAGGGAAATCGTTGAACGTGAACTCGATCGCGCCGGGAAACGCGGCATCAATGCTCCCGCGGCAGTCCGCCTGGGCGCCATGATCGAGGTTCCCTCCCTGCTGTGGCAGTTGGAGGATCTGCTGGAGCGCGTCGACTTCCTGTCGATCGGCACAAACGATCTTTTCCAGTTCATTTTCGCCGTCGACCGGGACAGCGATCGGGTCACCCGGCGTTATGACACACTGGCGCCGGCGTTTCTGCGTGTCTTGAAACGGATCGCCGCATCCAGCGCCGCCGCCGGCGTCCCGGTGACAGTCTGTGGGGAGATGGCCGGACGGCCCTTGGACGCACTCGCCCTGGTCGGTTTGGGCTATCGACGACTTTCCATGACCGCGTCATCGATTGGCCCAGTAAAAGAAGCTATAATGTCGGTAAATTGTGATGGAATCACCGATTTCGTCGATAACATATTGATAAAAAATAAAAACCATGCGCGGGGCGCATTGGTGGGCTATGCCCGAGATCATCAAATACCGACATGATCCACGATGACCGGCACCATCATTAGACCGTTGTTTTTTATGTGAAAATAGATTACAGTGGTTTTCGTGCACGGACCGATGAGGATGAAAAATTGCCTCATCACGGACAACGAATTCAATTCGACTGCCGGACGGAAATCATGGGGTTGGCGAGCGGTAAATCAAAGCTCAAGCTGATCGATATCGAGCAGGACATGGCGCGTGGTCTCAAGCAGGGCCGCCGTGATCCGGCGCTTGGGCCGAAACGCATTGCCGCCGATGAATTTCCGGCGGCGAACGACGTCACAAAAGTCGGCGCAACGCTTCGCGCCGCGCGGGAGAGCGCGGGACAGGACCTGCGCGACGCCTCTCGCGCGCTGCGTATCCGTTGGGAATATCTGAACGCGATCGAGGAAGGCGATTTCAAGCCGCTGCCGGGCATGACCTATGCGATCGGCTATGTCCGCTCCTACGCCCAGCATCTCGATCTCGACGTCGAATGCGCGGTCACCCAATTCAAGGCCGAGGCACGGGATCTGAATGGCCCGCGCCAATTGGTGTTCCCCTCGCCAGCGCCGGAAGGCAAGGTGCCGGGCGGCGCGCTGATGTTCGTGGCTGCGCTCCTCGCGGTGTTCGCCTATGCGGGCTGGTACCACCTCACCAATTCCGGCAGCGCGGTCGCGGGATACACCGTGGAAGTGCCGCAGGCCCTGCAGTCCTGGCTTGATGAGAAAACCTCAAGCGGAACCTCCGAGGGTTTCACGACGGCGGCGGTTGCGTCGAGCCTGGACAACCGGAGCGAAGGCGCCGAAGCGGCCGGTGAGACCTCGGACAGCCCGTTGGCGATCGTCGCGGCGGAGCCCAAGTCAGAAACGGCGCCTGCCGACAACTCCTCCACCACCGGCAACGCGAAAACACCTGCGCCGGAAGAAGCCGCCCTGCCCTCTTCTATCCCGGCGCCGGCCGGAATGGTTCGGGTGGAAAGCGTTCCGGCAGCGGCGGTTGAACCGGCGACCAGCACCCCGGCTCCGGACACCCAGATCGCGGCGCTTCAGACAGCTCCCGCGGAGCCGACACGCTCCGCAACCGCCAATGCCGTAAACATGGCCTCACCGGGATCGGCGACAACCGAAAGCGCGCCGAGCGCCTCTTCCGCCCCGAGCGAGACCAACGGCGATGCAACGGAGCGCGAGGATTCGAACGTTAGTGAACGGGCGGAACTGGCCGCTCTGACGGTCCACGACAATCCGGTGGCCACCGACGACGGCACCACGCCTGCGACCACGGAGGCTTCTGGGTCCGAAGAGGCTTCTTCCTCCGGTGCATCCGAAAGCGTCATCCCGAGCGCGCCCGCGGTTACCACGGCAAGCCCGGTATCCGACGCACGGCCCGAGGCGACCCAAACCGGCGCCGGGCAGAGCCGTGTTCTCATACGCGCCAGCGCGGCGAGTTGGGTTCAGGTCCGCGCGGCGGATTCCACCACGGTGATGACCAAGGTCATGCGGGTCGGCGACATCTACGAGGTTCCCGAGCGTGCTGGTCTCAAACTGTTCACCGGCAACGCCGGCGCGCTGACCATCCTGATCGACGGTAAGGCAATCCCGCAAATCGGGGCTCTCGGCCATGTCGCGCGCAACATCGACCTGTCGCCGGAAATCCTCGAAAAGCAGGCCAACTAGCACGCCGCCTCGGGCCCGGCCCGGCCGCACCGGGGCGTCAGGCGATTTCGGATCACGACAGCTTTCGGTAAAATTCGCGAAGCGACTGTTCGCCTCGGGCCTGGTTCGCGCTATATAGACCGGGAACCGCTGGCCAAGTCGGAAACCCCGAGATGAGCATTCGTCCCTACAGAGACATCGTCCGCCGCGCATCGAGGCAGGTCCATGTCGGCGACGTTCCGGTCGGCGGCGGCGCGCCGATCAGCGTGCAGACGATGACCAACACCCTGACCTCCGATGCCAAGACGACGATCCGGCAGATCGAGGCTTGCGCCGAGGCCGGCGCCGATATCGTGCGGGTCTCCTGCCCCGACACGGACTCGACGGCCGCCATGCGGGAGATCGTCAAGGCCTCGCCGGTTCCGATCGTCGCGGACATCCACTTCCACTATAGGCGCGCGATCGAGGCCGCCGAAGCAGGCGCGGCTTGCCTGCGGATCAATCCGGGTAATATCGGCAAGGCGGAAAAGGTGCGCGAGGTGGTGCAGGCGGCACGCGACCACGGCTGCTCCATGCGCATCGGCGTCAATGCCGGCAGCCTGGAGCGTCATCTGCTGGAAAAATACGGCGAGCCCTGCCCCGACGCGATGGTCGAAAGCGCGTTGGAGCACGCCCGCATCTTTCAGGACAACGACTTCCACGACTTCAAGATCAGCGTCAAGGCCTCCGACGTGTTTCTCGCGGTCGCGGCCTATCAGGGCCTGGCGGAGGCCACCGATCATCCCCTGCATCTCGGGATCACCGAGGCCGGCGGGTTCCGGGCCGGTACCGTCAAATCCTCGATCGGCATGGGCATGCTGCTGTGGAGCGGGATCGGCGACACCATCCGGGTCTCGCTGTCCTCGGATCCGGTGGACGAGGTCAAGGTCGGCTTCGATTTGCTGAAATCGTTGAACCTGCGCCATCGCGGCGTCAACGTGATCTCCTGCCCATCCTGCGCGCGCCAGCAGTTCGACGTCATCGAGACGGTCCAGGCGCTCGAGGAACGGCTGGCGCACATCACCACGCCGATGACACTCTCGGTGATCGGCTGCGTGGTCAACGGTCCGGGCGAGGCGCGCGAGACCGACATCGGCCTGACCGGCGGCGGCAAGGGCGTGCATCAGGTCTATGTCGCCGGCATTCCGCATCACCGGTTGCGCGACAAAAGCGTGGTCGATCATCTGGTCGAGATGGTCGAAAAGAAGGCCGAGGAGATCGAGGAAGCCCGCCGCAACGGCGATGCCGGCGCCGACGGGGATGCGCAACGGGCGAAGAGCGTCGCCGCGGCTTCATGAACCCGGACAACGTGGAGGGGAGCGGGATACCGCTTGATGACTTCCATGTCATCGGCCTGGATCACCGCACCTGCCCCGATCCGATCCGTGAGGCGCTGTTCGTCGCCGACGAGGAATTGCCCGGTTTCCTCGAGACCCTGCGCCAGGCCGGTTTCCGCGAGGCGATGGTGATGTCGACCTGCGACCGGGTCGAGGTCCGGGCGATCCATGACGGCGAAAGCGGCGGCGACCCCTCGGCCAAGGTCGCCGAGGCACTCGCGGCTCCGACGGCGCTGGCGGCGGGGCGGATCACGCCCGCGCTCTACCACCATACCGGTATCGCCGCGCTTACCCACCTGTTCCGGGTTTCGGCCTCGCTGGAAAGCCAGGTCGTCGGCGAGCCCCAAGTGCTTGGCCAGGTGCGCGCCAGTCACCGGATGGCGGCAAGCGCCGGCATGATCGCCAGCCGCCTGGACCCGCTGTTGCACGCCTCCTACGCCACCGCGCGGAGGGTGCGCTCGCAAACCTCGATCGCCGAGGGGCCGACATCGCTCGCCGCCGCCGCGATCCGGGTGGCTCGGAGCATTCACGGCGATCTCGCGGCCTGCCGGCTGGCAATCCTCGGCGTCGACGATATCGCGCTGATGCTGGGCGCCCGGTTCAAGGAAGCCGGCCTCGCCGACATCGTGATCGCGGACCGCTCGCCGCGCCGGGCCGAGGCCGCCGCGCGGGACCTGGCCGCTCATGTGGGTGAAATCTCAACCCGGGGCAAGGCGCTGGCGGCGTCTGAAATCGTGCTCTGCGCCACCGGAGACGGCCGCTATTCGATCGATGAGGACATGGTCCGCTCGGCGCTGCGAGCCCGGCGCCGCAAGCCGGTCTTCATCCTAGATCTCGCGATACCGGCCGATGTCGACCCCGCCGTGGAGCGGATCGACGATGCCTTCCTCTATGATCTCGAAGATCTGGAGCGGCTCGCCGCCGAGGGCCGGTCCGGGCGCGGCGCGGCGATCGCCGATGCCGAACGGATCGTCGAACAGGACGTGGCGGCCTTCCTCGGCGGGATCGCCGCGCGCGATGCGGCGCCGCTGATCATCGAGCTCCGCGAGGCCATCGAACGCGAGCGCCAGGCGGTTCTGCGCGAGCGCCCGTCGGCAAGCGCGGACGAGGCGACCCGCCTGCTCGCCAGACGGATTTTGCACCGGCCCAGCGAGGCCTTGCGGGAACTCGCGTCCGGAGCCAAATTGGACCCGGAGACCGAGGCGCTGGTCCGCGCGCTGCTGCTTCCCCCTGATCCGAGCGAAGGAGATACCGGTGAGTTTTGAGGCGAACCTTGAGCGGGTCGTGGCGCGCCACCGCGAATTGGAGGCGATGCTTTCCGATGCCGCGGGCATGACCTCGAGCGACATCGCCCAGGTCTCCAAGGAACTCGCGGAACTGGCGCCGGTCGCCGCCAAGATCGAGGAATTGCGCGCGCTGCAGGATGAATTGGACGAAGCCCTGGCCATGGTGGCGGACAGGGGCGAGGACGCCGAGTTCAGGGCGATGGCCAAGGCCGAGGCCGCCACGCTGTCGGATCGGCTTCCCGATGTCGCCCGCGAGGTCGAGCGCCTGCTGCTCCCCCGCGACGAGGCCGACGAGAAGAACGCGATCCTTGAAGTCCGGGCCGGCACCGGCGGCGACGAGGCCGCGCTGTTCGCCGCCGATCTCTTCGCCATGTACCAGAAATACGCCCATCTGCGGGGCTGGCGGTTCGAGGTGATGGAGGTTTCGGAGAATGCCATCGGCGGCTACCGCGAGGCCATCGCCTCGGTCACCGGCCACTCGGTCTTCGCGCGGCTCAAGTTCGAGTCCGGAGCGCATCGGGTCCAGCGCATTCCGGTCACGGAGTCGGGTGGGCGCATTCACACCTCCACCGCCACCGTCGCGGTCCTGCCCGAGGCCGAGGAGGTCGACATCCAGATTGCCGACAAGGACCTCCGGATCGACATCTTCCGCTCGAGCGGGCCGGGTGGCCAGTCGGTGAACACCACCGACAGCGCGGTCCGGATCACGCATCTGCCGACCGGGATCGTCGTCTCCCAGCAGGACGAGAAATCGCAGCACAAGA
>JAYOEU010000061.1:0-21305 GCA_038116915.1 Alphaproteobacteria bacterium | reverse complement strand
CATTGTCGGCCCGGATCACCGCGCTCGACCAGACGCTGGAACCGGCGCCGATGGTTACGTCCCCGATCACGGCGGCGGTCTCGGCGATATAGACGCTGGGGTGGATATTCGGCGTCTTGGTGCCGAGACGATAGATGGCCATGGACTGTTCCTGCTCCGGTAAGGTTCGGCGGGTCGCCGCGACAGACATAGCAAGAGCGGGCCGGGTCGCTCAAACCTATTCGCCGGGCGGCGGCGGTGGGGGGAGCGATGGTGGAGCACTTTCAGCGATCTTCGGCCGAGATCGGCTATCCGCCGCGCTGCAAGGTCTCAGGCGTGGGCCCCGACCTGCGTCGGAGATACGAGAAGAGAAATGCCATCGGCCCTGCCTTTCGCCAGGGCGACGGTGAAGAGGTGGCGCGGGTCCAGCCCGCCCGTCACTTGATCTTGAACTGGGTCCGCAATGCCAGGCCGAACAGGGAAGATCAGAATGGCCGAGAGCAGGAACTGGATGACCCCGACGCCGGTCACCCAGCCGGGGATCACCGGCTGAAAACTCTCATAGACGCTCCGCGGATGGATGCCGTAGAGACAGACATGGATCTGATCCAGGGTCCGCGCCGGCCCGATCCCGGCGAAGAGACTCTTGCTCGCCGACAACCCGAGCGCGGCGAAGAACGGCTCGCCGGTGCCGGCGATGCAGGTGAAGCCGTCACCCCGAAGCCGGTTCCAGGTCCCGAGCCACGCCCCGGCGGCGGTCGCTTCCACATTGGCGGCACGGATCATGTGTTCGGTGAGATAGAACCAGGCACAGCCGAGCCAGGTGACGATCCACCAGAAGACCGGCAAGACCAGGGAGGATCCGAAGTTGGAGGTGATCTGGTAGAGGAGGCTTATCAGATAACCGAACGGCTCGGTCTTCCACGGCTCCTCCAACCCGCGCCGGGCCAGCAGCTCGCCCCGGAAGAACCGCTGCTCGCTGATATGATCATGGCCGTCATCGGCCAATTTTTGAAGCACCCGCCACCGGCCGGGGTCATTCGGATTGCCCTTGCCTTCGCCCTTCACGAGGCGCAGAAATTGAGCCCGGAAGCCCCGAGGCTGGATGCGGCAGGTGTCCAGCCTCGGGGCTTCTGACTTGAAATCGGCGTGCAGGAATTCCGGCACAACAAGAAATCTCGTTTGCACCATCAAGAAAGCCGAATTTGCCTTGATGGCGTTAAAATAGGCTTCGGTCTCGAAGAGAGCTTCGGAGAAAAACGCGTAGTCCGAGAACACCGCCTCCGGGAAAACCGCGGTGCCCGAGAACACCGCCTTCTCGAAATCCGCGTAGCCCGAGAACACCGCCTTCCGGAAAATCGCGGCGCCTGGAAACTTGAATGCGGCAAAAGAATCAGCGTCCGCGAATTTTTCCTCTGAAAAATCAGCCGCCGCCTCCGACCGCCAGGCTATTACGGCATCGCTCGGCGGGAACTCGGAAAAATTCTCCCCCGCCGCCTCCAGCCGTTCGCGCTCGGCCACCATCTCCGCCGCCCAGGCGTTCCAGGCGTCCCGGCCCTGGGCGAAGAGGTCGCGGGTTTCCTTCTTGTTCATGACGCCCGCTCCTTCCCGTCGCCGCGCCGGGGAAGAGTGGGGTGGAATAGCAATCTATGCAAGGGGTGCGGAAGCGGCGGGCTGGGTTTCCCTTTCCATCGCCGTTCCGCCGAACAGCCGGATGACGGGAACAGGCGTCCACCCTCGCGAGGCCTCCGCCCGCGCGAAGGCGAGAGGTGTGCTTTAGTCCGTCCTAGTTTGCATACTGCCACATGCCGAGCTTTTCGCGGCGGGCGGCGTCCTCGGCGTCGTGGTAGACGACGCCGGACTTGGCGGGGACCGCCCAGCCGTTGCGGACCAGGCTTTGGGCGAGGTCGGTGCCGCCGGTGAAGCAGCGGGCGTGGTAGGGGCCGGCCTTCAGGCAGCGGACGGTGCGGTTCTCGACCAGGTTCACCAGATGGGTGCGCGCCGCCGCGCCGCAGAGCCAGGGCAGGGCGCCCTTCAGGCATTTCTGCCGGGCGCTCGGCGCGATGACGCCGTCGAGCTTCAGCACCTTGTCGCCGATCCGCAGGGTGCCGGCATCGATCACCGTCGCCGGACCCTCGATGACCTTGTCCTTCTCCTTGTCCTTGTCTTCGGCAAGGGCGAGGGGAACGGGACCCGCGCTCCCCAGGCAGAGGAGAAACCCGACACTCAGCAAGCGAATGAGCCGATCGCGCATCATGGCGCCGAGTGTAGCAAAAATTTTCCGAAACCGCAGCGTCCATGGACACGCGCTATCCGCATCGCCGGCGCCGCTCTATAGTCCGGGTAGAGGAAGTCTTTGCGTCGGTGAAGGGGGTGGCTCATGCGCGCGGTCGGCTTGCTGGTTCACGGAGGGCCCGAGGTCCTGCGGGTGGTCGAGGTTCCCGAGGTTCAGGCGGGGCCCGGCCAGGTGCGTTTGCGGATTCACGCGGCGGCGGTCAATCCGACCGACACCATGGCCCGCAACGGCTCCCGCGCCGAGCAGCAGAAGCTGGACCCGCCGCCCTACGTGCCGGGCATGGACGCCGCCGGCATCGTCGATCAGGTTGGCGCCGGCGTCACCACCGGCGTCAGGGTCGGCGACCGGGTGATGGCGATGGTGGTCCCGCGGGCGGCGCACGGCGCCTATCGCGAGCAGATCGTCCTCGACGCAAGGGCGGTCGTCCCGGCGCCCGCCGGCACCAGTCATGCCGAGGCCTGCAGCCTGCCGATGAACGGACTGACCGCGCGCCTGTCGCTTGACCTGCTGGGGCTGAAGCCGGGCCAGAGCCTCGCGGTTACCGGCGCGGCCGGCGCCTATGGCGGCTATGTCATCCAGCTTGCCAAGACCGAAGGGCTGACGGTGATCGCGGATGCCTCCGAGGCCGACGCGGCGCTGGTGAAGGCGCTCGGCGCCGATATCGTGGTGCGCCGGGGCGAGGGGGTCGCCGAGCGTATCCGGGAACACTTCCCGGACGGGGTCGACGGTCTGGCCGACGGCGCGGTGCAGAACGAGGCGGTGATTCCGGCGGTCCGCGACGGCGGCGGCTTCACCGCCGTGCGCGGCTTCGTCGGCGCCCCACAGCGCGGCATCAATTTCACCACGACCTTCGTGCGCAACTATGACGGCGAATGGGAAAAGCTCAGCCGGCTGCGGGCCCTGGCCGAGGAAGGCCGGATCACGCTCCGGGTCGCGGCGACCTATCCGCCGGAACGGGCCGCCGACGCCCATGCGCGCCTCGAGGCCGGCGGCACCAGGGGGCGCTTGGTGATCGAGTTCTAGTTTATCAGGCGATTGATCATCGGGCTTTTCAGCGTCATCCCGCCGCAAGGCGGGAGCCATTCCGCCGGCGGGTCACATGAATGGGTGGGTCAAGTTCATCCCCAAGGCGAGGCTTGGCGCCGCCTGAGGAATGGACCCCGCGTTCCCGCGGGGTGACGCGAATTGTCCTATCGCGCGCGCCGCGTCAGGTCTTCGGCGACGCGGCGGATCACCGGCGGCCAGGCCCTCGCCGTGTCCTGGCGGTAGAGCCGGACGCTCGGGTACCAGATGCTGTCCGCGCGCCGCATCAGCCAACGCCAGTCGGGCACATGCGGCAGCAATATCCAGGTCTCCACCCCGAGCGTGCCCGCGAGATGGGCCTGCGCGGTATCCACCGTGATCAGCAGGTCGAGGCCGCGGATCAGGGCCGCCGCCTCAAGCAAGTCGGCGGTTTCGGGGTGCGGGGTCAGGCACCCGCCAAAGCCGCAGGCCCCGATCTGATCGCGGGCGCCGCCATGCTGGACCACGTGGAGCCGGAGGTTCGGGACCGCCGCGAGCGGCGCCAGCAGAGAAAGCGGGACTGACCGCTCGGCATCGCGCCGGTGTTTCGGGTTGCCGGCCCAGACCAGACCGACATTGAGCGCGCTGCCGGCGTCGCGGGTGATCCTCGGTTCCGGTAAAGCGCGGAACCTCAACGCCGGGGGGACGCGGTCCGGCGTGCTCCCGGCGAGACGCGGAAGCGACATCATGGGAATATGGAAATCGGCCGCCGGAAGCGGGTCGCGGTCCCGCGCGAAGACCGCTTCGGCGAGCGGCGCCAGCCGCATCAGCGCCGCAAGCTCGGGTTGAACCTCAAGCAGTGGAACGCCGCCCCGGTCGCGCACGAACCCGAGATAGCGGCTGAAATGCAGGGTGTCGCCAAGGCCCTGTTCCGCCCAGACCAGAACGGTTTCGCCGTTCAGCCGCCGCCCGTCCCACAATTCGCGGCCGGGAGCCTGCCATCGGGTGGTCTGGGCCGCCGACCGCCAGCGATGCTCGAAGGCCTCGAAGCCCATCTCGAAGCGTCCGGCCAGCAACAGGACCAGGGCCCGGTTGAACTGATGATCGGCATTTCCAGGCGCCAGGGTAACGGCGCGGTCATGGGCCCGGATCGAGGCGTCGAGATCGCCGGCGCTTTCCAGCAGATTGCCGAGATTGTACCAGGCGGAGCCGTGGCCGGGAGCGGCGCAGAGCGCTTGGCGGTAGGCCCGCCCTGCGCCCCGGACATCGCCGAGCCGGGCGCGGGTGGCGCCGAGATTAGACAGAAAGGTGGGATCGCCGGGCAGGACGCTGAGTCCGTGCGCAACCGCCCGCGTGGTTTCCTGGTGCCGGCCGGTTTCCGACAGCCAGAGAACATGCCCCATCAGGGCGACCGGATCACCGGGCTGGAGAAGCGCGGCCCGCCGTGAGGCTTGGTTCAATGCGTCCGGCCGCCCTTCGCCAACAAGCGCGCGGGCGAGGTTGTTCCAGGCGACGGGATGGGCCGGAGATGCCGCAAGCGCCCTGCGGGATGCGGCCTCGGCGGTCCGTTTTTCGCCGCGGCGCAGGGCGATCCCGGCGAGATTGATCCAGCCGGCGCTCTCCCGGGGGTCCAGCAGGAGCGTACGCGAAAGGCCCGTGCGCGCGCGGACCGGCTCACCCGCATCGAGCGCCGCCGACGCGGAGGCCAGCCACAGCCGGGGGTTTTCCGGCATCGCCCGCGCCGCCTGGTCATAGAGCACCAGGGCTGCGGCATATGATCCGGCGCGGTGCAGGGCGAGGGCGCGGTTCAGGGTGTCCGTCAGACCGGTATGCGGGTTTGAGTGTTGCCCCGACAAGCCCGGCCCCGGTCTAGGCGGAACGGCGCTGGCTTTGCCGGGCGAGATAGGGGACGAGATACTGTCCGGTGAAGCTTTCCCGGACTTCGCTGACCCGTTCGGGCGTGCCTTCCGCGACCATGCGCCCGCCGCCGGCGCCGCCAAGCGGGCCGAGATCGATGATCCAGTCGGCGGTCTTGATGACCTCCAGATTGTGCTCGATCACCACCACGGTGTTGCCGTGCTCGACCAGCGCCTGCAGCACGTCGAGCAGCTTGCGCACATCGTCGAAATGCAGACCCGTGGTCGGCTCGTCCAGGATGTAGAGGGTCTTGCCGGTTGCCCGGCGCGACAATTCCTTGGCGAGCTTCACCCGCTGTGCCTCGCCGCCGGACAGGGTGGTGGCGGGCTGACCGATCTTGATGTAGCCGAGACCGACCTGCTGCAGGGTGACCAGCTTGTCGCGGATCGACGGCACCGCCTTGAAGAACTCCGCCCCCTCGTCGACGGTCATGTCCAGCACCTGGGCGATCGACTTGCCGCGATAGCCGACTTCCAGGGTCTCGCGGTTGTAGCGCTGGCCCTTGCAGACGTCGCACTGGACATAGACGTCGGGCAGGAAATGCATTTCGATCTTGATCACGCCGTCGCCCTGGCAGGCCTCGCAGCGGCCGCCCTTGACGTTGAACGAGAACCGGCCGGGCGCGTAGCCCCGCGCCTTGGCCTCGGGCAGGCCGGCGAACCAGTCGCGGATCGGCGTGAAGGCGCCGGTATAGGTCGCCGGGTTGGAGCGCGGGGTGCGGCCGATCGGGGACTGGTCGATATCGACGACCTTGTCGATATGCTCGACCCCGTCGATTCCGTCATGCGGTCCCGGGATCTCGCGCGCGCCGTGCAGCCGCCGCGCCACCGCCTTCCACAGGGTCTCGATGATCAGTGACGACTTGCCGCCGCCGGACACGCCGGTGACGCAGGTGAAGGTGCCGAGCGGCAGCGACACGTCGATCGACTGCAGGTTGTTCGCCCGCGCGCCGCGCAGGGTGAGCTTGCGGCCGCGCTTGGCCGTGCGCCGGCGCGGCGGCAGCGGGATCTGCCGGAAACCGGTGAGATACTGGCCGGTCAGGCTTTCGGGTGCGCGCATGACCTCCTCGGGCGTGCCGGCCGCGACCACCCTGCCGCCATGCACGCCGGCGCCGGGACCCATGTCGACCACATAATCCGCCTGGCGGATCGCGTCCTCGTCATGCTCGACCACGATCACCGTGTTGCCGAGATCGCGCAGCCGCTTGAGGGTTTCCAGCAGCCGGTCGTTGTCGCGCTGATGCAGACCGATCGAGGGTTCGTCCAGGACATAGAGCACGCCGGTCAGTCCGGAGCCGATCTGCGAGGCCAGCCGGATGCGCTGGCTCTCGCCGCCGGACAGGGTGCCGGACGACCGCGACAGGGTCAGATAGTCCAGACCGACATTGTTCAGGAAGCCGAGCCGCTCCTTGATCTCCTTCAGGATCCGGTAGGCGATCTCGGCCTGCTTCTCGGTGAGCCGGCCGTCCAGCGCCTCGAACCAGGTCACCGCCTCCGAAATCGACATGTGGGTGACCTCGGAAACCGTGAGCCCGGCGATCTTCACCGCCAGGGCGGCGGGCTTCAGGCGCTGACCCTCGCAGGCCTCGCACGGCGCGACGGCTTGGAACTTGGCCAGCTCCTCGCGCGCCCAGGCAGAATCCGTCTCCTTGAATCGGCGCTCCATGTTCGGGATCAGGCCCTCGAACGGCTTGGTCGTCTGATAGCGCCGCAGCCCGTCGTCATAGGTCATCACCACCGGCTCCGAGCCGGTGCCGTGCAGGACCGCCTTCTGCATCTTCTCGGAGAGATCCTGGAACGGGGTGTCCATCCGCGCCTTGAAATGCGCCGCCAGGCTTTCCAGCGTCTGCGTGTAATATTTGGACGAGGAATTGGCCCAGGGCGCGATGGCGCCGGCTTTCAGGCTGCGGGTCCGGTCGGGAACCACCAGCTCGGCATCGAAATACATCCTGGTGCCGAGACCGTCGCAGGCCGGGCAGGCGCCGAACGGATTGTTGAACGAGAACAGCCGCGGTTCGATCTCGTCGATGGTGAAGCCGGAGACCGGGCAGGCGAACTTGGCCGAAAAGGTGTGCCGCTCGCCGCTGGTCGCGTCCTCGGCGAACAGCAGCCCGTCGGACAGCTCCAGCGCGGTCTCGATCGAGTCGGCAAGCCGGGTCTGCAGGCCCTCGCGCACCACCAGCCGGTCCACCACCACTTCGATGTCGTGCTTGAACTTCTTGTCGAGGGCCGGGACCTCGTCGATCTCCAGCATCTCGCCATCGACCTTGACACGCTGAAAGCCGCGTTTGCGCAGATCCGCGAGTTCGCGCTTGAACTCGCCCTTTTTGCCGCGCGCGACCGGGGCCATCAGATACAGCCGCGTGCCTTCCGGCAGGGCCAGAATCGCGTCGACCATCTGGCTGACCGTCTGGCTCTCGATCGGCAGCCCGGTGGCCGGGGAATGGGGAATGCCTACCCGGGCATAGAGCAACCGCAGGTAGTCATAGATCTCGGTCACCGTGCCGACCGTCGAGCGCGGGTTGCGTGACGTTGTCTTCTGCTCGATCGAAATCGCCGGCGACAGCCCCTCGATCAGGTCCACGTCCGGCTTCTGCATCAGTTCCAGGAACTGGCGCGCATAGGCCGAGAGGCTTTCGACATAGCGGCGCTGCCCCTCGGCGTAGATCGTATCGAAGGCCAGCGACGACTTGCCCGAGCCGCTTAGCCCGGTGATCACGATCAGCCGGTCGCGCGGCAGATCGACATCCACGTCGCGCAGATTATGTTCCCGGGCGCCGCGCACCAGGATGGAATGTCTCTCGCCGTGACCGTTCATGCCGCAATCGCCCGTGCTCGGGAGTGGAATGGAACCCACAATATATGGCCCGGCGGGGACCGATGACCACTGTCAGAAAGCGGGCCGGCGCACTTCTTCTGGGGGTAACTTGTGGACAAGCTGACTTCTCTCCATTGATTCAAAGCGTTGGAGAACATGCCGAGAACCCGAGCGTGGAATTCGCGTCATAATCGCCGCCCGCGGAGGCCATTTTCCGCTCGCTTGCGGCTGGTTTCACCGGTCCGGATATGGGACAGTGCGCCCGAGTCGACATCGAACCCTGGACGGACGTCATGGCTGGTAGCGTTAACAAGGTCATTCTGGTTGGAAATCTCGGCCGTGATCCCGAGGTGCGGAGCATGCAGGACGGCGGCAAGATCGTGCAGCTTTCCATCGCCACCTCGGAGAACTGGCGCGACCGCAATAGCGGCGAGCGCCGTGAGCGGACCGAGTGGCACCGGGTGGTGATCTTCAACGAGAACCTGGCCAAGGTGGCCGAGCAGTATCTGCGCAAGGGCTCGTCGGTCTATGTCGAGGGCCAGTTGCAGACCCGCAAATGGACCGATCAGCAAGGCCAGGAGCGCTACACCACCGAGGTGGTGCTGCAACGCTATCGCGGCGAGCTGACCATGCTCGGAAGCCGCGGCGACGGCGGTCCGGGGGGCGGCGGTGGCGGCTATGACGATTACGATCAGGGCGGCGACTACGGCGGCGGCCAGTCCGGAGGCGGCTATGGCGGCGGTTCGGCTGGTGGCGGGGGTGGTGGAGGCCGAGGCCGAGGCCCCGCGCCGGCGGGCGGACCGGACGATCTGGATGACGAGATACCGTTCTAGGCGGGCGCCCTTTATCCGCAGGTCTTAGCGGTCGCGAAACACGATGGCGGCGCCCGGTTTTTCGATCCCGAAGGCAAAGATCGCGAAGGCGCGGCGGCATATTCGGATTTTCTCTGTAACCTATTGATTCATGGTTATTTTTATCGCTTGAACTTTCCCCTCCGGGATTGTTCGCAAATGCGAAATATGTTACTGTTCCAGAGCGAATCGTGGGGCGAAATCCCGGCGGGCGCGGAAATAGCATTTAGCGCAACTCACCCGGCAATATTGTGACCGATTCCGACCAGCGTCTACCCGACATCGCGCCCGTCTCCATCGAAGACGAGATGAAGCGTTCCTATCTTGATTACGCGATGAGCGTGATCGTGTCCCGCGCGTTGCCGGATGTGCGCGACGGGTTGAAGCCGGTGCATCGGCGCATTCTCTATGCGATGAAGGACGGCGGCTACGACTGGACCCGGCCGTACCGCAAGTCGGCGCGCATCGTCGGTGACGTGATGGGGCAGTATCACCCGCACGGCGACAGCGCGATCTACGACACCATGGTCCGAATGGCGCAGGATTTCTCGATGCGCCTGCCGCTGGTCGATGGTCAGGGCAATTTCGGCTCCATGGACGGCGACCCGCCGGCGGCGCACCGCTATACAGAGGCCAGGCTCGCCAAATCCGCCGAGGGGCTGCTGCGGGATATCGACAAGGACACCGTCGACTTCGTCCCGAACTATGACGAGAGCACGACCGAGCCTTCGGTGCTGCCGGCGGAATTTCCCAATCTGCTGGTCAATGGCGCCGGCGGCATCGCGGTCGGCATGGCGACCAATATTCCGCCGCACAATCTCGGCGAGGTGGTGGATGCCTGCCTCGCCTATATCGACAATCCGGGCATCACCATCGACGAGCTGATGGAGTTCGTGCCGGGTCCCGATTTCCCGACCGGCGGGACGATTCTGGGCCGCGCGGGCATCCGTGAGGCCTATCATACCGGGCGCGGCTCCATCGTGATGCGCGCCAAGGCGGAGATTCAGGAGATCCGCAAGGACCGATTCGCCATCATCGTCTCCGAAATCCCCTATCAGGTGAACAAGGCCCGGATGATGGAGCGGATCGGCGAGATCGTCCGCGAGAAGACCGTCGACGGCATCGCCGACTTGAGGGATGAGAGCGACCGTGACGGCGTGCGCGTGGTGATCGAGCTGAAGCGCGACGCGGTGCCGGAAGTGGTGCTGAACCAGCTCTACCGCTTCACCGCGATGCAGACCTCCTTCGGCGTCAACATGCTGGCGCTGAACCAGGGTCGCCCGGAGCAGCTCAACCTGCGCGACATCATCGGCGCCTTCGTCGCCTTCCGCGAGCAGGTGATCACCCGGCGCACCGCCTATCTGCTGCGCCGGGCGCGGGAGCGAGCCCATGTTCTGGCCGGCTTGCTGGTGGCGCTGAACAATATCGACGAGATGATTGCCCTGATCCGGGCCGCCGCCGATGCGGCAGAGGCGCGGCGCGAGATGACGGCGCGCGACTGGCCGGCCGCCGAAGTCGCCGATTTCATCGCCATCATCGACGATCCGGGCCACGTGGTGGTCGACGGGCGCTACCGTCTGTCAGATGCCCAGGCGCGGGCGATCCTGGAGCTACGGCTGCAGCGCCTGACCGGCATGGAACGCTCCAAGCTGGTCGAGGAGACCCAGGAACTGGCCGAAAAGATCGGCGATTATCTGGAGATCCTGCAGTCCCGCGTCCGGCTTCTCGGCGTGATGCGCGAGGAACTCGTCGCCGCCAAGGAGACCTTCTCGGACCCGCGCCGCACCGTGCTTGAGGAGAACGAGTTCGAGCATGACATCGAGGACCTGATCCAGCGCGAGGACATGGTCGTCACCGTCAGCCTCAACGGCTACATCAAGCGGGTGCCGCTGTCGGCCTACCGGGCCCAGCGGCGCGGCGGCAAGGGACGTGCCGGCATGGCGACCCGTGAGGAAGACGTGGTCAACCGGCTGTTCGTGGCCAATACCCACACTCCGATCCTGTTCTTCACCTCGCGCGGCATGGTCTACCAGATGAAGGTCTACCGCCTGCCGCTGGCGACCCCGCAGGCGCGCGGCAAGGCGATGGTCAATCTGCTGCCGCTGGAAGAGGGGGAGTGGATTCAGACGGTCATGCCGATGCCGGCGGACGAGGAGGCCTGGGGCGATCTGCATGTGATGTTCGCGACCTCGGCCGGTACCGTGCGGCGCAACGCGCTCTCCGACTTCACCGAGATCCGCCGCAACGGCAAGATCGCCATGAAGCTGGACGACGGCGACCAGCTGATCAGCGTGCAGCCCTGCACCGAGGACAGCGACGTTCTGCTCGCGACCCGCAAGGGCAAGGCGATCCGATTCCAGGCCTCGGATGTCCGGGTGTTCCAAAGCCGTGGTTCGATGGGGGTGCGCGGCATCAAGCTCGCCAAGGACGATGTCGTGGTCTCGATGTCGATCCTGCGTCATGTGGACTACGAGGATGTCCCCGAAAGCGATCAGCAGGAGCGCGAGGTCTATCTCCGGCAGACCGCGCATCTGCGCCGGTTGGCGGGCGAAAGCGACGGCAACGGCGAGTTGCCGGAAGCTCCGGAAATCCTCCTGAGCGAGGAGCGGCTAGCCATGCTGGGCGCGGCCGAGGAGTTCATCCTGACGGTGACATCCACGGGCATCGGCAAACGCACCTCGGCGCATGAATACCGGATCACCAACCGGGGCGGGCAGGGGATCTGGAACATGGACATGACCGAAAAGGTCGGTGACGTGGTCTCCGCCTTTCCGGTCAATCATTCGGACCAGATCATGCTGGTCACGGATGCCGGGCAGCTGATCCGCTGCGCCGTCGATGAGATCGGCATCAAGGGCCGGCGCACCCAGGGTGTCTGGGTCTTCCGGGTTAGCGATGACGAGGAAGTCGTCTCGGTCAGCCTGATCGGCGAAGATCAGGGGAACGATGATGACGGGGATGACGGAGATGACGTCGGGGAAGGCGAGCCGGAGGCCCCGGATACGGATGCCGGAAACCCGGATGGTGATGACCCCGGTCCAGTGGCTTGATCTCCCGGTCGTGACGCAATAGCAATAGAAGCGGAACTTTCGGAGTCTGGCATGCGAATCGGCGTCTATCCCGGCACGTTCGATCCGATCACGAACGGCCATATCGACATCATCCGGCGGGCAAGCAAGATGCTCGACCGATTGATCGTCGGGGCCGCCAGAAATCCCGGCAAGGGACCGATGTTCAGCCTGGATGAGCGTTCGGAAATGGTGCGCGACGAACTCGCGGCCATCCACGAGGACAACAAGCGCACCGGCCATGAATGCGAGATCATCGTCACGTCCTTCGACAATCTGCTGATCCATTTCGCCCAACAGAACAACGCGCGTTTCATCATTCGCGGCCTGCGGGCGGTTTCCGACTTCGACTATGAATTTCAGATGGTCGGCATGAACGCGCGGCTTAATCCCGAGATCGAGACCGTCTTTCTGATGGCCTCTGAACGGCATCAGTTCATCGCCTCGCGTCTGGTCAAGGAAATCGCCATTCTCGGCGGCGAAATCAACCAGTTCGTTCCCGGCCGCGTCGAAAAGCGGGTGCGCGCGGCGATCGCCAAGAATATCGATTGAAAGCCGCATTCTCCATGCTGGGCGCCGGTTACCGGGCGATGGGAGCGGGTTGGTGAAGAAAACTGCGCTTATAACCGGCGTGACCGGCCAGGATGGGGCGTATCTCTCGGAGTTCCTGCTCGACAAGGGCTATGAGGTGCATGGCATCAAGCGGCGGTCCTCTTCCTTCAACACCGCCCGGATCGACCACCTCTATGTGGACCCCCATGAAAAGGATGTCCGTTTCCGCCTCCATTTCGGCGATCTGACGGATTCCTCCAGCCTCACCCGCATCATCCAGGCGGTTCAGCCCGACGAGGTCTACAATCTCGCGGCGCAAAGTCATGTTCAGGTCAGTTTCGAGACCCCCGAATATACCGCGATGGCCGACGGCATCGGCACGCTCCGTCTGCTTGAGGCGATCCGCACCCTCGACATGGCGGGCCAGGTCCGCTTCTACCAGGCCTCGACCTCCGAGATGTTCGGCGGAATCAGCTCCGACCCGCTGTCGGAGACCAGCCCTTTCTACCCCCGTTCACCCTACGGCGCGGCCAAGCTCTATGCGCATTGGGTGACGGTGAATTATCGCGAGGCCTATGGGTTTCACGCCTCCAACGGAATTCTTTTCAACCATGAAAGCCCCCGGCGGGGCGAAACCTTCGTTACCCGCAAGATCACCCGCGCCGTCGCCGCCATCAAGCTTGGCCACTCGGACCGGCTCTATCTCGGCAATCTCGACGCCAGACGCGATTGGGGCCATGCCCGGGACTATGTGCGGGGGATGTGGCTGATGCTGCAGCAGGACAAGCCGGACGACTATGTCCTGGCGACCGGCGAGGCCCATTCGGTACGGGAGTTCGTGGAACGGGCCTTCGAATGCGTCGGCATCACGATCGAATGGCGCGGCGCCGGGGTGGATGAGCAGGGATTGGACGCGCAGACCGGGCGGGTCCTCATCGAGATCGACAAACGCTATTTCCGGCCGACCGAGGTGGATTTCCTGCTCGGCGACGCCTCGAAGGCGAAAGCGAAGCTGGGCTGGACGCACACGACCAATTTCTCGCAATTGGTACAGGAGATGGTCGAAGCCGACCTCGCCGAACTGCGGCGCTCCGGGACAGCGGTGGAGCGGCACGACTAGTCCCGGCGGCAAGACGCCGGCAGAGCGGTGACAGGCTATCCCGGAACGACGATCGGCGGCCCTAGGACCGCCGATCTGTCGCCACGGCAAATGCCGTCACATGGGGGAATGTGGTAGTCAGGCAACCCGTCGCGGCGACATGAGCCACGAGCTCACGTGGTTGCTGTTGACCGGCATGACCGGCTTCACCCGTTTCGCCACCGGTCGGTCCTCGGCCGAGGCGGCCGCGGTCTGAACACGGGCCGGGTGGTCGATGCGCCCGCCGCGGATTTCGCCGACGAGCACCTCGACGTCGTGCCGGCTGAGGCCGATATCGGCCAACTGGGCGTCGCTGAGACGCAACAGGGTCGAATGGGTCTGGCGCGCCGCGTTCCAGTTCCTGACCGTAGTCGCGACCGAGCTGGCCCAGCGGGAGATGATGCCGGGTTCGGCAACGATCGCCTGCGCCTCAAGATCGGCGCGCTCGAGGCCGATGTCACGCAGCAGACGGTTGTCGAGACCGGCCAGCGCCTGACGGGTCGCGTGCTTGCGGTGCCAGCCGGCCACCGTTCCGATCACGGATTTGACGGCCTTGGTCACCAGAGCGGCGATGTAACGGTTCCGCGCGGCACGGCTTTCCGCGACCATCCGCATGACCTTGAGGTCGCTCGGGAAGTCGACCATGGTCATCTGGGTGTTCGCGGGAGCGACGGCGGCACCGGTCATAGCAAAGCTGTCGGTGTCGATTGTATTGATCGTTTTCATGTCTGACCCCTCCTAAGGGTCTTTCGCTTTCTGCCCGCCCGGTTCTGGGAGGATTGTCTAAAAGCGCTATGCCTGTTTTCGATAAAGGGAAAATGGCTTCTAAAGCCGGTTTGAGTAGTGACGCTATTGCACGCCTGCGATGCGTCCGGCGCATGGCGGAATTCGTGTTTTCAGGGATTCCGGCGGTCCGAGGGTGGCAAGCCGGGCGAGGCGGTCGCGAAAGGGTGGCGAAACGCACGCGTCATGCGCGGACACGCGGCGCAGACCCGCGTCAGGCGCATGGCTCAAAAGACCATCACTGCCCTTGTCCCGGCGCGAAAGACCGTCCTATCGTCATGCCTATTGTCTATGCCTATTGTCTGGGGACCCGGAAACCGGCGTCCTTGAATGTCTGGAAGGAAGTCATCGTGACCCCAACATCGCCCTGCGCCGGGCGCGGCGCCGATCTCGCGGAACGTCTGGCGAAGGCCGGTGTTTCGATCACGGGAGACGCGCTTCTGGATCTCATCGATGGGGTCAACGCCTCGCCCCTGGAGCCCGATGACGCGGGCTGGACGCGGTTGGTTGCCGAAACCATTGCGCCGGAGCTTCGAAACGATCTGCAGGCGCTCCGCGAAGCGCGTCTCAATGAGACGAATGGCGATGGCGGCGGCAAGCAGCCCGACGCGGCGGAGCGCCTGGAGCGCTTGCGTGGCGTGCTGGCGGGACTGGGTGTCGACGGCCTGATCCTTCCCCGTGCCGACGAGCATCAGGGCGAATACCTGCCGCCGAGGGCCGAACGCCTTGCCTGGTTGACCGGCTTCACCGGTTCGGCGGGAGTGGTCGTGGTGCTGCAAGACAAGGCGGCGGTATTCACCGACGGCCGCTACACCCTGGCGGTCAGGGAGCAGGTCGACACCGCGCTCTACGAGACCCGCCACGTCATTTCCGAGCCTCCGGCCAAATGGATCGAGGACACCCTGCCGAAGGGCGGCAGGCTCGGATACGACCCTTGGCTGCACACGATTGATGGGGTGGAACGGCTGCGTAAGGCGGCCGAGGCGGCGGGCGGCGACCTGGTGGCGCTCGATGAAAATCCCATCGACGCGATCTGGGAGACGCAGCCGCCGGCCCCGCTCACGCCGGTGGTTCCGCACCGGGCCGAATATGCCGGCCGCTCGATCGCCGACAAGCGGATCGCCATCGCCGAGGCCATCGCCAAGGACGGCCACGACGCGGTGATTCTGTCCTCGCCGGAATCCATCGCCTGGCTGTTGAACATTCGCGGCGCCGATGTGCCGCGCACGCCGCTTCCGCTTTCCTTCGCGATCCTCAACCGCGAGGCGGCGGTGGATCTGTATCTCGATGAGCGCAAGATGACCCGCGAGACCCTGGAGCATCTTGGAAATGCCGTGACCGTGCGGCCGCGCGAGGCACTGGGTCCGGCGATTGACGTGCTGATTTCGGATGGGGTCAGGCTGCGCCTGGACCCGGCCTCCAGTCCCTCCTGGCTCGCCCGACGGGTCGAGGAGGCCGGCGGTACCGTGGCCCGGGGCGAGGACCCGGTTATCCTGCCGAGGGCACTGAAGAACCGGATCGAGCTTCAAGGAACGCGGACCGCGCATATCCGGGACGGGGTCGCCATGGTCCGGTTCCTGCACTGGTTCGCAAGCGCGGCCCCCGGCGGCAAGATCGATGAAATGAGCGCGGCGGAGAAATTGCGCGCCTTCCGCGCCGAGGGCGCGCTTTTCAAGGATCTCAGCTTCGATACGATTTCCGGCGCCGGTCCCAACGGCGCCATCGTGCATTACCGGGTAACGCCGGAAAGCAACCGAATGATCCGGCCGGGGGATCTCTATCTGATTGATTCCGGCGCCCAGTATCTCGACGGAACGACGGACATCACCCGTACCATCGGGGTCGGTGATCCGGGCGAGGAGGCGCGGGACCGCTTCACGCGGGTGCTGAAGGGCCATATCGCCGTGGCGACGGCGCGCTTTCCGGTCGGAGCGACGGGAGCGCAGCTCGATCCGCTGGCCCGCGCGCCGCTCTGGCAGGCCGGGCTCGACTTCGATCACGGCACCGGGCACGGGGTCGGCTCCTATCTCGGCGTTCACGAGGGGCCGCAGAGAATTTCCAAGGCCGCCGGTCCCGTCGCCCTCAGGCCGGGCATGATCATTTCGAACGAACCCGGCTACTACAAGGAAGGCGCCTTCGGCATCCGGCTGGAGAATCTCGTCGTGGTCCAGGAGGAGCAGATCGCCAGCGGTGACCGTGAGATGCTGAGTTTCGAGACCATTACGCTGGCGCCCTTCGACCGCTCGATGATCGAAGTCGGGCTGCTGGACGGCGGCGAGATCGCCTGGCTTGACGATTATCACCGCTGGGTGCGAGATACCCTGAGCCCGCTGCTGGAGCCGGAACCCGCCGCCTGGCTTGCCGAGGCGACCGCCGAGATCGGCTGATCCTCGTTCCACTTGGAACCTGACGTCCGGGAGGACCCATGACCTACAAGACGCTGCTTTACGTAGTGGAAGAAGGCCTCGCCAAGATCACCTTCAACCGGCCGGAGGCGGGGCACACCATTAACCGCGAGTTCGCGCGTGAGTTCATGGATGTCTGCATCCGGGCGACGACCGATCCGGCGGTGCGCTGCATTCTCATCGGCGCGACCGGCAAGGCCTACGGGTTCGGCGGGGACCTCAAGTTCTTCGTCTCGGAGGCCGATACGATCGAGGCCACCCTGACGGAGCTGACGGCGGTTCTGCACCAGGGGATCCAGCGCCTTCACCACGGCAAGGCCCCGGTGATCATCGCGGTGAACGGCATGGCCGCGGGCGGCGGGTTCAGCATGGCGCTGTTCGCGGATATCGTGATCGCCGGGCGCTCGGCCAAGTTCGTATCCGCCTATACCAATGCCGGTCTCTCGCCGGACGGCAGCTCGTCCTATTATCTGCCGCGGGTCGTCGGCCTGCGCCGGGCGCAGGAGCTGATGCTGACCAACCGCATGCTGACCGCCGATGAAGCCCTGGACTGGGGACTGATCACCACCGTGGTCGAGGATGACGCGCTCGCCGAGGAAGCGGAGAAGCTCGGCCGCAAGCTTGCCGCCGGTCCGACCAGGGCCTATGCCGGGGTCAAGCGACTGCTCGCCCAGACGTTCGAGCAGTCACTGGAGGTCCAGTTGGACATCGAGTCCCGCTTCATCGCCGCCAACGGCGCAAGCGAGGACGGGCGCGAGGGGCTGGATGCGTTCATCAACAAGCGCAAGCCGAGCTTCAAGGGGAAATAGACCGGTGAGCGATATCTCGACAGCCGAGCCGGCGAAGCGTTTCGTCGAGGTCAAGGGCAAGCGGATGGCCTATGTGGAACTCGGTTCCGGTGATCCGATCGTCTTTCTGCACGGCAACCCGACCTCGTCCTATCTTTGGCGCAACATCATGCCGCACATGGAGGGGCAGGGCCGCTGCCTGGCGCCGGATCTGATCGGCATGGGCGATAGCGACAAGCTCGAGGACTCCGGGCCTGTCCGCTACCGCTTCGTCGAACACCGCGCGTATCTCGACGCATGCCTGGAAGCGCTGGGCGTGAACCGCAATGTCACCCTGGTGGTGCATGACTGGGGATCGGCGCTCGGCTTCGACTGGGCGCGCCGGCATCCGGACCGCGTCAAGGCAATCGCCTATATGGAAGCGGTGGTTCGGCCCATGGAATGGGACGACTTCAATCAGCAGGCCCGTCCGGTCTTCGAGGGCTTCCGCTCCGCCAACGGCGAGGCGATGGTGCTGGAGAAGAATATCTTCGTCGAACGTGTGTTGCCGGGCTCGGTCCTGCGCGGGCTGACCGATGCGGAGATGGCGGTCTACCGCCGACCCTTCGCCGAACCCGGAGAGGGGCGCCGTCCGACCCTGACCTGGCCGCGCCAGATCCCGCTTGGCGGCGAGCCGGCCGACGTCGTCGCGATCGCGGAGGACTATGCGGCGTTTCTCGCGGCGTCCGAATTTCCGAAGCTGTTCATCAATGCCGAGCCCGGCGCCATTCTGATCGGCCCGCAGCGCGAGTTTTGCCGGTCCTGGCCGAACCAGCGCGAGGTGACGGTCAAGGGCGCGCATTTCATCCAGGAGGACAGCCCGCATGAAATCGGCGCGGCGATTTCCGAATGGCTGGCGGACCTTGGCTGAGGGAATGGACGGCACGCCACCGGTCCTTGCCGGCGGATGTCGATAACCGATGTCCGCTCGGTTCCCGCATCTGTTCTCGCCAATCCGGATCAAGTCGCTGGAGATCCGCAACCGCATCTTCTCGACCGGGCATGACACGGATCTGGCGCGGGAGGGGCTGCCGTCGCCGGAACTGATCGCCTACCAGAGGGCGCGGGCACGGGGAGGCGCCGGACTGATCATCGTTCAGGTGGTCGCGGTCCACGAGTCCGCGCGCTATACCGCCGAAGTGCTCAGTGCCGGATCGGATGACTGCATCCCGGCCTTCGCCGAGCTGTTCGGCGCGATCCATGACGCCGGCGCCGCCGCGTTCGTGCAGTTGTTTCATCCGGGCCGCGAACTGGCCTCGCGCCGTGACGGTGCGGTCCGGGCGGCCTGGGGGGTGGCGCAATCCCCGTCCGAGCGCTTCCGCGTGGTGCCGAAGGTGATGTCCGAGGGCGAGATCGCCGACATTATCTCCGGTCACGGCGCGGCCGCCCGGCGGCTTGTCGAGGCCGGCGCCGACGGGCTCGAGATCGTCGGCAGCCACGGGTATCTTCCGGCGCAGTTTCTCTCCGCCGCCGTCAATACCCGCACCGACCGTTACGGCGGCTCGCCCGGGAACCGCAGGCGGTTCGTGGACGAGGTGATCGCGTCGATCCGCGGCTCGGTGCCGCCGGAGACCATCCTCGGCGCGCGGTTTTCCGGCAATGAGTACGACGTGGAGGGCGAGGACGAGGATGCGATGTTCTCCATATGCCGGGACCTTGCGCCGTCGCTCGACTATCTCAATGTGATCGCCGGGACCTCCGCCTCGTCGGGCGGGGCGTTGCATATCGTGCCGCCGATGACCGTCGCCAACGGGTATATGGCTCCGTTTGCCGCCAAGCTGAAACAGGCCTGCGGCGGGACCGCGATCCTGGTCGCCGGACGGATCAACCAGCCGCAGGAGGCGGAGCGCATCATCGCCGGCTCGGCGGCGGATATGTGCGGCATGACCAGGGCGATGATCTGCGATCCGGAAATGCCGGCAAAGGCCCGGGACGGACGCACGGACGATATCCGCGCCTGCATCGCCTGCAATCAGGCCTGTATCGGCCATGCCCAGCTCGGTCTGCCGATCTCCTGCATCCAATTTCCTGAGTCCGGGCGCGAGCTGCGTTTTGGCGCGCGGCGAAGAACCGCGTCTCCACGCCATGTCCTCGTCGCCGGGGGCGGGGCGGCGGGAATGAAGGCGGCAAGCGTCGCGGCGGAATCCGGACACCGGGTCACCCTGTTGGAGCGCGGCCCGAGACTTGGCGGCCAGGCACTGCTCGCCCAGCAATTGCCGCACCGTGAGGAGTTCGGCGGAATCGCCGGAAATCTTTCCCGCGAGGCGGAGCGTGCGGGCGTCGAAATTGTGCTCAACAAGGCGCTGGATGAGGTCGCCTGCCGGGCCCTTGCTCCGGACGCGGTGATCCTGGCGACCGGAAGCCGACGGTGGATGCCGCCGATCGAGGGCGGTGACGGGATCCGGATCCTGCATTACGAGGAGGTCCTTGCCGGCGCGGCGACCGGCGCGCGGGTGGTGGTGCACGACTGGCGCGCCGACTGGATCGGCATCGGCATCGCGGAAAAGCTGGCCGGCGCGGGGGCGCATGTGCGCCTGGCGGTCAACGCTATCTGCGCCGGCTTTGCGATCCAGAACTATGTGCGCGACGCTGCGATCGCCCGCCTGCACCGGCTGGGGATCGAGGTACTGCCTTTCTCGCGGCTCTATGGAGCGGAGGAGGCAAGTGTCTATCTGCTGCACACCGCCGCCCAGGAACCGGTGGTGCTGGAGGAGGTGGATACCCTGGTCGTGGTGCCGCCGAACCGGCCGAATGCAGAACCCGTGGCGTGGCTGGCGGATGCCGGCATGCCGTTCCGGGTGATCGGCGACGCACTGGCGCCGCGCACGGCGGAGGAAGCGGTCTATGAAGGCCTGACCATGACGCTGGAACTGTTGCAGGAGTTGGAGGTCCGATGAAGCCCGCCGTGACCATCGCGCCGGTTGACCCGCGCACGCCGGAGGTGCTCGCGCTGATTGCCGAGTTGGATGCCCTGATGCACGCGCTCTACCCGATCGAAAGCGCCCATCTGACCGATCCCGCGACGCTGGCGGACCCCGCCAACCGGTTTTTCGGCGCCTCGGCGGACGGTGAACTCTTGGGCTGCGGCGGGTTTCTGGTGACGGAGGCAGGCTATGGCGAGATCAAGCGGATCTTCGTCAGCCCCCGGGCGAGAGGCCTCGGCCTTGCCCGCGCCCTGATGGCGCGTCTTGAGAGCGAGGCCCGCGCGCTCGGTCTCCTTGCCCTCAAGTTGGAGACCGGTATCCACCAACCCGAAGCCCTCGCCCTGTTCCAGCGCTGCGGCTTCACCGAATGCGCCCGCTTCGGTGACTATCCCGAAGATGATCCCAACAGCGTGTTCTACGAAAAGCCATTGTAGGCGCCGGACGCGAGCTTCGGAGTCGGGGGCCTTTCCATTCCCGATGTTTCCGCCCTCATATCCCGTCGCCCTGGCGAAAGGCAGGGCCCAGCTCCCGAGTCGGCCACCGGCCCGTCATGTATCGGCAATCGCATCCGTCGCGCGGGACCATCGGTTCACGGCCCTGCCTTGCGCCAGGGCGACGGACAAAGTAGGAGACGCGGGCCATTGTTTGCATCCCGTCGCCAGGGCGACGGTCAATGTTGGAGAGAGGACGCGCTGGGCCCTCAATTCTCCTTTGGCGCGCCGGCATCCTTGTTTTTGAGCCGCTCG
>JAYOEU010000060.1:0-21389 GCA_038116915.1 Alphaproteobacteria bacterium | reverse complement strand
CCCGCATGGCCGCGATGCCGCGCTCCACGGTCATCTCGGTCGCGCCCTGCAGATCCGCGATCGGATTGTTCGGGTATCCCCAAGGCGAGGTGTTGTCGAAATAGAAGATCGGCTCGGCAATCCCGAAGAAAAGCAGACCGATCCCGACACCCGCCGAGAACAGCATGGCGAACCATGAAAAATTACTGAACTCCGGCTCGGAATCATCGTCGCCCAACTTGATGGAGCCATACTTGCTGCACATCAGGTAAAAACAGACGAACAACATCACCGTGACGGCGCTGATGTAGTACCAGTTCAAGGCCGCCTCGATCCAACCCCGGATCGCCGAATAGATCGCGTTGGCGAACTCCACGTTCAACGCGGTGAACACGACGAAAGCGATGATCATTCCTTTCGCCGCCACGCCCATGCCGGGATGCAGTCCATCCCAAATGCCGGACGTGGCTACGAGTTCCGACCGGGGCTGCTGTTGTGCTTCAGCCATGATCTTTCCTCCTCATATCATTATTAAAATGCCGCGTTGCCCGCGATCCTTAGTTTCTTTTAACGCTCAAGGATATGCGTCCACGACCGGCCGAAGCGTTTCGGCTTCGAACATAATCATTTAGCTGGCGACACAAATGATATTCGCGCTCCCCCCAATCCTGATTGACGAACCTATAATATCAGACGGGAAAACGCCAAATCGGCCGAGTCAATGCCAGTAATATATGATATATGAAAAAGCAAAATGGCTACGAAATCCGGCTCTCTAAGCTGATTTTAAAAGATTTGGAATAGAATTATCTTAAAATCCCCTCTTGGCGGCGAATCCAGATTCGGAAACCCGTCGAATTACTCTGCATTACGAGCGAAAACCCAGGTTATGACTTCGAGGGCCGAGACCCGTGGGAACGCCCCGGCGTTCCAGGAAACAGCGAGAAATGCGTGTGCACGCCGAGCCATTCCGCGTCCAAACGCGCGCGGCTGAGCAGAACCGTTGTCCGGCCCGGGCGGTCGAATTTCGACCCGTCCTGGTGATAGCCGGTCGAGGTCCAGGTGGTGATCAGCGTCCCCATCAGCCGGTCCGGTGAAACTCCGATCCGCATGTTCTCGAAATCCCACGCGAAATCATCAATGGTCGGCCAGACGGAACGCCATTGGTTCTGTTCCAGGGCATCGCGTCCCTCGACGATGTCCATATGGGTTCCGAAAGACAGGACATTCTCCGCGAACAGCCGGCGGGCGGGAACGAAATCGACGTTTTGCACGCAGTGCTGCCATGCGCCAAGCCACGCCTTCACCGAGGCCACGTCCTCCGGGCTCGGATTCCAATCGAAGTTCATTTGCCTTCTCCCTCGTCCATTCGTCTAGAGACCGAGCGCTTCGATCCGATCGGGCCGAACTTGCCCGGCCGGGACCGCCGGCAGACCGGCAATCCGCCGGACCACATCGGCGCCATGGGCCGCGGTGACCGGCCAGGCGTAGTTGGCGCGGACATGCTCTGAAATCGCTCGGCCGCGCCGTTTTGCCTCGTCCGGGTTGTCGACCAGATGGCGCATGGTCCGCCGGAACTGTGCCCAATCCGGCTCGGCCCACCGCCCCTGATCGCCGTCGCGGCGGATGAAGAACGGCGTTTTCACGTCCGTCATTTCGTAGTCCAGGAAATACGCCTGACCCGCCGCCCATTCCGCCGGCGCCGAATATCTGGTCGTCACCAGCGGCAGCCCGCAGGCGGCGGCTTCCATGTGGCACAGGCCCCAGCCCTCCGCCCGGCTGGCGCCGAGAAAGGCATCGCAGGACCGGTAGAGCCTGGCTATGTCCGCGTGCGTCGGCAGGGGCGGAATGAAGAGCAGCCGTCCCGGATCGCGCAGATTGAGCGCCCGGATGGCGCCTCTCAGATCGAAGGTCTTGTCGAACGGGTTGTAGCAGGAAACGATGAACCAGACGTCCTTCTCGCCGGCGAACTCATCGTCGAAGGCCTTGATCATCTCGCCCGTGGCCTTGCGTTCCTCGTATTTGCCGACATTGATGAACTTGAAACCCGGCAGGTCCGCGATATTGGCGATCCGAGGCCCCTCCGGACGGAAAACCACCGCATCCACTCCCTCGGGCATGACGTCAATCCGACCGGCATCGACGCCGTTCTCGCCCAAGACACCGCGCGCCCATTGGGACGGGACCCAGATCCTGTCGACCATGCCGAGCGGTTTCTCCCAGGTATCCGGCAGGCGCGTCGTATCCCAGACCGTGTAGCCGATCCGTGGCCCGGGGGCGTCCTTCAGAATGTAGAAGGCCGAGCCCAGGGACAGTCCGATCGAGACCACCGCATCGCCGCCGAAACGATTGCGCAATAGCTCGCGGTCGCGGAACACGTCGGCGTCGTCATGCATCGGTGAATTCTGCTGCCATTGGGTACAACTCACCCGCAGGTGGCGGGACAGACCGCAGAAGAATTCCCGCGCATGCACGCAATAGCCGAGATAGCCTTGGGTGCTGGTCACCGCATGGACCACCGGGTCGCTCGTCGGATTGGTCATCGTCTCGCCGGTCTTCCCAGGGTCCCGCCCATGCTCTAAACCAGCATAGACATAGCCTCCACGTCATCATGCGACAAGGCCGCCCATGCCCTATACCTCGCTGAGGGACTTCATCGCCCGCCTGGAACGGGAACAGCGTCTGGTCCGGGTCACCGAACCGGTCTCGCCGGTTCTGGAAATGACGGAAATTCAGACCCGCCTGCTTGCCGAAGGCGGGCCGGCGGTCTTGTTCGAGACTGTCACGAAAGCCGACGGCAGCCGCTATGGGATGCCGGCGCTGGCCAATCTGTTCGGGACCGTCGAGCGGGTCGCCTGGGGCATGGACCGGCAGCCGGAGCAGCTGCGCGAGGTCGGCGAGACGCTGGCCTTTCTGCGCCAGCCCGAACCGCCGGGCGGCTGGCGCGAGGCGGTGGGAATGCTGCCGCTCTTGAAAACCGTCATGGCGATGAAGCCGCGGACCGTCTCCTACGGGCCCTGTCAGGACGTGGTGCTGACCGGCGGCGATATCGACCTCACCGAACTTCCGATCCAGACCTGCTGGCCCGGAGAGCCGGCACCGCTCATCACCTGGCCCCTGGTGGTCACGCAAGGGCCGACGGCAAAGCGCGAGGACGCCTTCAATCTCGGCATCTACCGCATGCAGGTCACCGGGCGCGACAGTACGCTGATGCGCTGGCTGAAGCATCGCGGCGGCGCACAGCACCATGCCCGCTGGAAGGCGAGCCGGCCCGAGCCCTTCCCCGCCGCCGTCGTGATCGGCGCCGACCCCGGCACCATTCTGGCGGCGGTGACGCCGGTTCCGGACACTTTGAGCGAGTATCAGTTCGCGGGGCTGCTGCGCGGCCAGAAGCTGGATCTCGTCGATTGCAAGACGGTCCCCCTCAAAGTGCCGGCGGAGGCGGAAATCATCATCGAAGGCCATGTCTCGCTGGACGAATACGGCGACGAAGGCCCCTATGGTGATCACACCGGGTACTACAATTCCGTCGAGTCCTTTCCGGTCTTCCGGATCAGCGCCATCACCATGCGCCGCGATCCGATCTATCTGACCACCTTCACCGGCCGGCCGCCGGATGAGCCTTCCGTGCTCGGCGAGGCATTGAACGAGGTGTTCATTCCGCTGCTCCGTCAGCAGTTTCCCGAAATCACCGACTTTTGGCTGCCGCCCGAGGGCTGTTCCTACCGGATCGCCGTGATTTCGATGCGCAAGGCCTATCCGGGGCACGCCAAGCGCGTGATGATGGGCGCGTGGTCGTATCTGCGGCAGTTCATGTACACGAAATGGCTGATCGTGGTGGATGACGATATCAACGCGCGCGACTGGAAGGATGTGATGTGGGCGATTTCCACCCGCATGGACCCGGCGCGCGACATCACGCTGATCGAGAACACGCCGATCGACTATCTCGATTTCGCCTCGCCGGAACCAAGCCTGGGCAGCAAGATCGGCCTCGATGCGACAAACAAGTGGCCGCCCGAAACCAAGCGCGACTGGGGAACCGAAATCCGCATGGATCAGGAGACCATCGATCTGGTCGACGGCAAATGGGCGCGGTACGGATTGCCCGGAAGCGGGCGGACAATCTGGAAAAGTTGAAAAGCCTCAAGACGGAAAGGGACGAGAAATGATCGCCATGTGGATCAAGGTCAGGGTCAAGCCGGAACTGCGCGGGGAGTTCCTGAAGGCCATCGAAATCGACGCACTGGGGTCCGAGCGCGACGAGCCGGGATGCGCGCGCTTCAACGTCCTGCAGGATGCGAGCGAGGAGAACGTCTACTACTTCTACGAGGTCTACAAGGATAAGGCCGCCCAGGAGGCGCATCGCGCCGCGCCGCACTACGCGGTCTGGAAGGCCGCCGCGCATACCCTGGACGGACCGACCGAAAGGGTTGAGGCGCGCACGGTTTTCCCGGCGGACACCTCGTACTGGTTCCCGAAGTAAAGGGCCATGCGCTTGCCAAGGCCGGCATGGCGGCTTATCTCAAGCCGACGCCTTCATCCGGAGCCCGCATGACCCAGGATAACCAGATCGACCTGCTGCAAGGCCTCATCGAAAAGGCCAAGCGTCTCGGCGCCAGCGACGCTGATGCGATCTTCATCGACAGCCGCTCGGTCTCGGCCGCCCAGCGTCTCGGCAAGCCGGAAGCCGTGGAGCGGTCGGAATCCCACGATCTCGGACTGCGGGCCCTGGTCGGCAAGCGCCAGGCCGTGGTCTCGACGACGGACCTGAAGCCCGATGCGCTGAACGAGCTGGTGGAACGGGTGGTCGCGATGGCCAAGGTCACGCCGGAGGATGCCTTCGCCGGCCTCGCCGATCCCGCCGAGATCACCAGAACCTACCGCGAAATCGACATGTTCGACCCGGGCGAGCCGGCCGCCGAGCGGCTGGTGGAACGGGCGACGGCGGCGGAGGAAGCGGCGCTGGCCGTCACCGGCGTGACGAACTCCGAGGGCGGCGAGGCCACATGGTCAGCCAGCCGCATCGTCCTTGCCGCCAGCAACGGCTTCAGCGGCACCTACCGGCGTTCCAGCCACAGCATCAGCGCCGTCGTGCTGGCCGGCGAAGGCCAGAAGATGGAGCGGGACTACGACTATTCCCACACCGTCCACGAGGCGGATCTCGAGGACCCGGCCGCGATCGGCCGGCGGGCGGGCGAACGCGCGGTGCGCCGTCTCAATCCCCGGCGTCCGTCCAGCGCGTCGGTGCCGGTGGTCTATGATCCGCGGGCGAGCCGCAGTCTGGTCGGCCACCTCGCCAGCGCGCTCAACGGAAGCTCGGTCGCGCGCGGCACCAGTTTCCTGAAGGGGGCCATGGACACCAAGCTGTTCGGCGCCGGCGTCAACATCATCGACGACCCCTTCCGCGCTCGCGGCATGCGCTCCAAACCCTTCGATGCCGAGGGCCTCGCGCCCGAGCGCCGGGCGATCGTCGAGGACGGCTTCGTGCGCTCCTGGTTTCTCGACCAGGCGACCGCGCGCCAGCTCGGCCTGAAATCCACCGGCCATGCGACACGATCGGCCGGCGGCACGCCGGGACCGAGCGCCACCAACCTCTATCTCGAGGCGGGAGAGGCGTCGCCCGAGGAACTGATGGCCGACATCACCTCGGGCCTCTATGTCAACGAGCTGATGGGCATGAGCGTCAACATGGTGACCGGCGACTACAGCCGCGGCGCCGGCGGGTTCTGGATCGAAAACGGCAAGATCGCCTATCCGGTCAGCGACGTGACGGTCGCCGGGAACCTGAAGAGCATGTTCGCCGCCCTTATCCCCGCGAGTGATCTTGAGATCAAGCACGGCACCGACGCGCCGACGGTCCGCATCGACGGCATGACCGTGGCCGGTCCGGGAGACTGATCGCTCCGGGACAGCTGTCCCGGCGCTGAAATTTCCACCGAAGCGCTCCGGGGTCATGGTCCAGAAGCGCCCGGCGTGCTAAGCTTGCCGTCTCGATAAACACTTGATTCCTCGGGGGAACGGGCTTGGCAAAAGCCGATTCGAGCCAGGGCGGCCGGACACGCACCCGAATTCTCGTCAAACGTCTGTTCGGCGAACACATACGCCCGCATATCGGACCGCTGCTTCTGTCGCTGGCTCTGATGGCGGTGGTCGCCGGCACGACGGCGGGGCTGGCGTTCCTGATGGAGACGATCCTGGATGACGTCTTCACCGCCCGCGACCGCTCAAGCCTCTATCTGACCGCCGCCGTCGTGATGACGGTTTTCCTGCTGAAAGGCGCGGCCACCTATGGCCAGAACGTCCTGATCAGCTTTGTCGGCCAGCGCATCCTGGCGGATTTGCAGAAGCGCATGTTCGCTCATCTGCTGCGCGCAGATCTCGCGTATTTCCACAGCCAATCCAGCGGCGGCCTGATCTCCCGCTTCATCAATGACGTGGAGAAGATGCGCGGCACCGTCGCCAGCGTCTTCACCGCGATCGGGCGCGACAGCCTGACCATCATTTTCCTGGTGGGGGTGATGTTCTACCAGGACTGGCTGCTAGCGGTGGCGTCGTTCTTCGCCTTTCCAACGGCGATCCTGCCGCTGGTGAGGATCGGCCGGCGCATGCGCAAGGTTTCCGCCAACACCCAGCGCGAACTCGGCCAGTTCACCACATTGCTGAACGAGGTGTTCCAGGGCGCCCGGCACGTCAAGGCCTACGGCATGGAAGCCTATGAGCGCGAGCGCGCCGGCGCGGTGATCGAGCAGATCTTCAAACTGGTGTTCCGCGCCGCCCGCACCAAGGCCGCGGCCTACCCGATCATGGAGACGCTGGGCGGGACCGCCATCGTCGTCGTGATCTGCTTCGGCGGCTGGCAGGTGATCGAGGGCACCCGCTCGACCGGGACCTTCTTTTCGTTCGTCACGGCCCTGCTCCTGGCATACGACCCGGTGAAGAAACTGGTCAATCTGAACGCCCAGCTTCAGGAGGGCCTGGCGGCGGCGGACCGGGTCTTCGAAATCCTGGACGTCGAGCCCGCCATCCTGGACCGGCCCGGCGCCACGGCGATCGAGACCGTAAACGGCGAGATCGGCTTCGAGGACGTGACCTTCTCCTATGCCGGCGGCCCCCCGGCCCTGAAAGGCGTTTCCCTTGGCGTCGAGGCCGGCAGGACCGTGGCCCTGGTCGGCCAGTCCGGCGCCGGCAAAAGCACGGTTCTGAACCTCATCCCCCGGTTCTTCGACGTCAATGCCGGACGCATCACCCTGGATGGCCGAGACATCCGCGATATCACCATTGCGTCCCTGCGGGCCAATATCGCCCTGGTCAGCCAGGACGTGACGCTGTTCGACGACACCATCGAGGCGAATATCGCCTATGGCCGCGCCGGCGCGACGGCCGAGGAAATCCGCGAGGCCGCGCGCGGCGCCTCGGCGCACGGTTTCATCGAGGCGATGCCGGACGGTTACGCGACCATCGTCGGCGAGCACGGCGTCAAGCTTTCGGGCGGCCAGCGCCAGCGCATCGCCATCGCCCGGGCGATGCTCAAGGACGCGCCGATCCTGCTGCTCGACGAGGCGACATCGGCCCTGGACACCGAATCCGAGCGGGCGGTGCAGGCGGCGCTGGGGATTCTGATGCGCGGGCGGACCACCATCGTGATCGCGCACCGGCTCTCAACCATTCAATCGGCGGATGCTATCCATGTGGTGGATGCCGGCAGGATCGTCGAATCCGGCAAGCACCTCGAACTGCTGGCGCGCGGCGGGGTCTATGCGAACCTGCATCGCCTGCAGTTCTCGGAAGCCGATGGCGCCGCGATCGAGCGGCTTTCCCAGGCCGGAGGCTGACGCGGAGCGATGCTGAAACGCATGCTGCGCAGCGAGACCGGTCAACGCATCCTAAGCTGGCTCCTGGCCAGATACATCCAACTGACCGCCTGGTCGATCCGATGGGAGCGGCCGGACGCACAAACCATCCCGCACATTTACGCGCCCGATCAGCCGGTAATCGCAATTTTCTGGCACAGCCGGATCATGCAGATGACCGAAAGCTGGCCGATGACCAAGCCGCTGGCGATGCTGCAATCGCCGCATCCCGACGGCAAGGTCATAGCCAATGCGATCCAGCGCCTCGGTTTCCAGACCATCTGGGGGTCCTCAACCCGCGGCAAGGGCGGGGCCGCGGGACTTCGCAATCTCATCAAGGCCTTGCGCGGCGGCCTGTCGATCGGCATCACGCCGGACGGCCCGCGCGGCCCGCGCATGCATCTCAGCCCCGGTGTCGTCGCCGCCGCCAGGATGAGCGGCGCTCCGGTGGTGCCGGGCGCCTGGAACGTCAGGCACCGCAAACTCTGCGATACCTGGGACCGGATGCTCCTGGCGCGCCCGTTTACCCAAGGCGTCATCCTCTGGGGCGAGCCCATTCAGGTGCCGAAGACATTGACGGCGGAAGAGTTCGAGGAATACAGGAAACTGATAGAGGAGCGACTGATCGAGATCACCGACCGTGCGGACCGTCATTTCGGTCACGTCCCGATGGAGCAGGCCGATCCCGATGACGTCAAGAAGGGACGGAAGGGCCAATGATGCTGCCGATTTATGAAGGGTTGATGACCTTCAGCGGCCCGGCCATCGAGTTGCTTCTCGCCCGGCGCGTAAAACGCGGCAAGGAAGATCCGGCGCGGCTCCAGGAACGCCGGGGGGTGGCCAGCCGATCCCGGCCCGATGGCGAGCTGATCTGGCTGCATGCCGCGAGCGTCGGCGAAAGCATGGCCGCGTTGGCGCTCATCGAACATCTGCTCGCCGAACGGCAAAACAGCCATTTCCTGGTCACGACCGGGACCGTCACCTCGGCGCGGATGATGGCGGACCGCCTGCCGGAGCGGGCGATCCATCAGTATGTTCCGGTCGACCGTCCCGCCTGGGTCGAGGGGTTTCTTGATCACTGGCGGCCCGATCTGCTGCTGATCATGGAGTCCGAGTTCTGGCCTGGGCAGATCTCGCGCACGCATCGCCGCGGCATACCGATCGTCCTGGTGAATGCGCGCATGTCGGATCAATCGTTCCAGCGTTGGCGGCGCGCCAACGGCGCGGCCCGCGCGCTGTTCTCCAATATCGACCTGGTCCTCGCGACCAATCCCAGCCAGGCGGCGAAATTCACCGCCTTGGGCGCCCGCACCGTGACGGATGCCGGAAACCTGAAACGCGCCGCGAACCCATTGCCGCTCGATCCGAGCCAGGCGGCACTCTTGAAGGAGCAATGCGGAAACCGCCGGATCTGGTTCGCCGCGAGCACCCATGGCGGGGAGGACGAACCCTGCCTGGACGCGCATTTGGCGGCTCGGGGCACAGTCCACAGCCTGCTGACCATCATCGCGCCGAGGCACCCTAACCGAGGCGAGGAGATCGCGGCTCTCGCGGCGGACCGAGGCCTCGTGACGGCGCGCCGGTCCCTGGGTCAGCCGATCACCTCCGCCACCGATGTCTATATCGCCGATACGCTGGGCGAAATGGCGCTATTCTTCGACATCTCGCCGATCGTCTTCATCGCCGGCTCGCTGGTGCCCGTCGGCGGCCACAATCCCGTGGAGGCGGCGCATTTCGACGCCGCGATCCTGCTCGGACCGCTGATGTCGAAGAACCAGGAAATCGCCTCGGAGATGGTTGCGAGAGACGCCGTGGTTCCCCTTTCCGGGGGCCAGGACCTCGCCCCCGCGCTGCTGGCGCTCATACGGGATGACGCTCATCGCGGGAATCTGGCCTGTAGCGCCCGGCAATATGTAGAGGAAGGCAAACAGGTTCTAAAAACCATTGCCCAAGCCGTCGCGCCATATCTTGACCGGACGGCGCCCGGGAATTCGCCGTGAAGACGCCCGCCTTCTGGGCCAGGGACGGGGTTCTGCCGCGTCTGCTCGCGCCCTTCTGCCTTTTCTACAGGGCCGGCGCCATCGTCCATCAAAGTATCGTTACGCCAAGGGATGCCGGCATCCCGGTGATCTGCGTCGGAAATATCGTCGCCGGCGGCGCCGGTAAAACGCCCGTCGCCTTGGCCCTGGCCTCGCACCTCACGTCCCGGGGAAAACCGACCGCTTTTCTCAGCCGCGGCCATGGCGGAGATCTCATCGGGCCGGTCAAGGTCGACCCCAAGACGCACCGGCCACGGGATGTCGGCGATGAGGCCTTGCTATTGGCCGAGGCGGGGCCGACATGGGTCTCCCATGACCGCGCCTCCGGTGCCGAGGCCGCGCGGGACAACGGCGCGGAGCTGATCATCATGGATGACGGGTTCCAGAATTTCGGGCTGAAGAAAACCCTGTCGCTGGTCGTGATCGACGGCGGCTTCGGGTTCGGGAACCGGCGCATTCACCCCGCCGGCCCGCTACGGGAGCCGGTCGACTCCGGCCTTGCCCGCGCGGACGCCGTCGTGATGATCGGCGAGGACATGACCGATATCGCGCCCTTCCTGCCCTCCGGCCTTCCCCTGTTGCGGGCGGAAATCGCGCCGGTCCCGAACCCGCGGCTGGCTCCTGGAACGCGCGTCCTGGGGTTTGCGGGCATCGGCCGGCCGGAAAAGTTCCGTGAAACCCTGGAAAGCCTCAGACTGGAGGTTACGGAATTCGAGGCTTTCGCCGATCATCATGCTTTCTCGGTATCCGAGGTGGAGGCGTTGCTGGACAGGGCGTCGCGGAACGGCGCCATTGCCGTAACGACGGCTAAGGACCATGTGCGGCTTCCGGGCAAGGCGCGCGAGAAGATAGAGCGCCTTGATATTTCCCTCCGCTGGCGGGACGAGGCGATGCTTTCCGCCGTTCTGGACAAGGGCCTGAGCCATGGTCCCGGTTGACGAGCGCCTCACGCCCTCACCCTGGCACAAGCGTTTCATCACCTGGCCGCTGGCCGGCGGCGCGACTTGGCTTGGAATCCGGCTGATGGAATCGCTTTCCATCGACACGGCCTCGAACCTCGGCGGCGCGATCGCTCGGACCCTCGGCCCCCGTCTTCCGGTCAGCAATCGTGCCCGGCGCAATCTGCGCGCCTGTTTTCCCGACTGGGAGGAAGCGCGCATCGAGGCCGTCATCCGCGCGATGTGGGACAATCTCGGCCGGGTCGCGGGCGAGTTCGCCCATGTCCGACATCTCGATCTGAGCGGCGAAGACCCCCGGGTGCAAGTCGTCGGACAGGAACATGTCCACGCCTTGCGCGACGACGGAGAGGCGGGAATTTTCTTTTCCGCGCATCTCGCGAACTGGGAACTGCTGCCCAGGATGGCGGATCCGAATGGTATCAAGCTGCACAACATCTACCGGGCGATGAACGCGCCTCTGGCCGACAGGGTGCTGCGCCGATCGGCCGGGCGACACGAGGACGAGCTGATCCCCAAGGGGCCGGGCGGTGCGATGCGCCTCGCGCGGATCATGCGCAACCGGGGCCATATCGCGATGCTCGTGGATCAGAAGCTGAACGAGGGGATAGAGGTTCCGTTCTTCGGCCGGCCTGCCAAAACGGCACCCGCCCTGGCGGTCTTCGCGCTGAAACACCGGTGCCCGGTCGTGCCCGCCCGTGTCGAGCGGCTCGGCGGCGCCCGGTTCAAGGTCACCATCTGGCCGCCGATCCCGCTGCCCGACACCGGCGATACAGAGGCCGATACCCTCACCCTGATGACCGAGGTCAACCGATGGATCGAAGACTGGATCCGCGACACGCCGGGCCAATGGCTGTGGCTGCACCGGCGCTGGGGAAAGTAGGCCCGGCGCCTATTCCATCGGAGGAACCAGCAGGCCGGCGTCGAGGCGGCGGTCGAACCAGTTGATCCGCCAGTCCAGATGCGGGCCGGTCGCGCGGCCGGTCGCGCCGAGAGTGCCGAGCGGGTCGCCCTGACGGATCACGTCCCCCCGCTTCACCGTGACCGACGCCATGTGCAGGAACGCGGAGCTCAGGCCATGTCCATGGTCGAGAATGATCGTGCCGCCGGAATAGTAGAGATCCGGTTCGGCCAACCGCACCACCCCGTCGGCGGGTGCCACCACGGGTGTTCCGACGGGCCCCGCGATGTCGATCCCGTAATGCGGGCGCTTGGGCTCGCCATTCAGGATCCTCTGGGATCCGTAGACACCGGAAATCCGGCCTTTGGCCGGCCAGATGAACCCGGACGCGAAATAGGGGACCGCCGTGTCCCGCATGCGTGCCTCGGTGATCGCGGCGCCTTCGCGCCGGATCCGCGCGGTGACATCCGGCGGCGGCGTCACCAGCTTCTGCGGCAAGCCCTCGATCCTCTGGATGTCGTATTCGCGCGCGCTGACCGACAGAACCCGGCGTTCGATCCGGCCGTCGGGGCTTTCGATTTCGAGGATCGCCTCAGGGCCCGCGTCGCGGTTGAAGCCGAACAGGAATTCGCCCTTTTCGCCGACCCGGACGGCCTCGCCGTCCAGGCGGACCTTGCTTGCCGGAGCGGTTGTCCCGATCACCAGGCCGCCCTGGGTGAAACTACCCCGCAAATCCGTCGCGGCATGCGCGCCCGTCGTGCAACCGCCGATGAACAACAGGCTCAACGCCAGCCGGAAGAACGGTCTCAAAATAGGGTCTCCTGTTCCGGCGTCGGCGCCTTGTCCCGGGGTTTCGCGCGCCTCGGGGCGGTCCCGATGACGGCGCTTGCCTCGCCATCCTTGAATTGCAGCGTGACCGCCTGTCCGCTCTTGGTTTCGGAAGCCGCCAACACCGGCACGCCGGCGTCGTCGCGAACCAGCGCGAAGCCACGGTCCAGCGTCCGCTCGAAGGAGTTGGCCTTGAGCAATCCGTCGAGCCCGCCGAGCCGCGCCGCAATGTCGGCGAGCCGGCGGTCCAGCACCGTCTCCAGCCGCCCGGCGCCGCGCTCCAGATCCACCCCGGCCTGTGCGGCGGCGCGCGCGATCGGCTCCACCCGCAGGCGAACGGCGAGCCGTTCCAGGGCCGAGATCCGGGTCTCACGCAGGCGCTCGCCCGCCGCCTCGAGCTTCTGACCGAGGAGGGCCAGATCCCCCGACATCCGCGCCAGTTGGGCCTCCGGGCTCACAAGCCGTTCCGCCAGGCGGGCGACGGTCATCGCCCGCTGCTCAAGCCCACGGGTGATCCCCGAGGCGAGGCGCTGATCCAGATAGTCGACCGTCTGCGCCCGATTCTCGATCAGCGAGCGCGGATCGCCGAGCCCCCGGGCCATGCCTTCGAGGCGCGTGCGCGCATCGCCGAGCAGGCGGGCGACGGCGTTCAGCAGCCGTCCCTCGTCATCCGTCACCTGGGCGAGCAGCTCGGCGCGTACCGGCACCGCGATCTCGGCCGCCGCCGTCGGCGTCGGCGCCCGGCGGTCGGAAGCGAAATCGATCAAGGTCGTGTCGGTCTCGTGGCCGACCGCGGAAATCAGCGGAATTTCGCTCGCCGCCGCGGCGCGCACCACCTCTTCCTCGTTGAAAGCCCAGAGATCCTCAAGGCTCCCGCCTCCTCGGGCGACGATCAGGAGATCGGGGCGCGGCACCGGGCCGCCCGGCGGCAGGGCATTGAACCCGTTGATCGCCGCCGCGATCTGGGTCTTGGCGTTCTCGCCCTGGACCAGAACCGGCGCGACCAATACGTGAACCGGGAAGCGGTCCGTCAGGCGGTGCAGAATGTCGCGGATCACGGCTCCGGTCGGCGAGGTCACAACGCCGATCACCAGGGGCAGGAACGGCAGCGGGCGCTTGCGGTCCTCGTCGAAAAGACCTTCGGCGGCAAGCTTGCGGCGCCGGTCCTCCAGAAGCTTGAGCAGCGCCCCTTCCCCGGCGAGCTCCATCTGCTCGATCACCATCTGATATTTCGAGCGACCGGGATAGGTCGTGATCTTGCCGGTGCAGATCACCTCCATCCCCTCCTCGGGGCGGACCGAGAGATGTTGCGCGGCACCGCGCCACACCACCCCGTCCAGCACCGCCTTGTCATCCTTCAAGGTGAGATAGACATGCCCCGAGGCGGCAAAGCTCGGCCGCGAGATCTCGCCCCGCACCCGCACCCGGTCGAACGAGGTCTCGACGGTGCGCTTGACCTGATTCGACAACTCGCTGACCGAGAGTTCCGGCAGATTGTCTAGGAGTTCCATGGGTCTGTCCTGCATGCGTCCAATCTATGCTACAAGGCGCGAAATCGAAAGATCGAGGAGCGACCCCTGGGATGAAAATAATGGTCATCGGCTCCGGCGCCCGAGAGCATTCGCTGTGCTGGGCGATCGCGAATTCACCGCTTTGCGATGCACTATACTGCACACCGGGTAACGCCGGTATCGCCAGGGAGGCTACCTGCCTGCCCATCGCGGTGTCGGATTTCGACGGCATCGTCGATTTCGCCCAAACCAACGCCATCGATTTCGTCGTGGTCGGACCGGAGGATCCGCTGGTCGCCGGGCTGGTCGACCGCCTGGATGCCGCCGGCATCAAATCCTTCGGCCCCAACGCGGCGGCGGCGGCGCTGGAAGGCTCCAAGACCTTCACCAAGGAGCTGTGCCGGCGGCACAACATTCCCACCGCCGCCTTCCAACATTTCACCGCGCTTGACCCCGCGCTCGCCTATGTGCGCGAGCAAGGTGCGCCGATCGTCATCAAGGCGGACGGCCTCGCCGCCGGCAAGGGCGTCACCGTCGCCATGACGGTCGCCGAGGCGGAGGCGGCCCTGATCGCGGCAATGCGCGACGATGCCTTTGGAGCCGCCGGAAGCGAGGTCGTGATCGAGGAATTCATGGAAGGCGAGGAAGCCAGCTTCTTCGCCCTGGTCGACGGCACTCACGCCCTGCCCCTGGTCGCCGCCCAGGATCACAAGCGCGTCGGCGACGGCGATACCGGCCCGAATACCGGCGGCATGGGCGCCTATTCGCCGGCCCCCGTGGTCGATCAGGCGATGGCGGACCGGATCATGGCCGAGATCATTATGCCCACGGTGAGAGGCATGGCCGCCGAGGGCGCTCCGTTCAAGGGCGTCCTCTATGCCGGACTGATGATTTCGGACAAGGGGCCGAGACTGATCGAATATAACGTCCGCTTCGGCGATCCGGAATGCCAGGTGCTGATGGCGCGCCTGAAAAGCGATCTGCTGCCGGCGCTGATCGCGTGCCATGACGGCCAGCTCGCCAATGTCGATCTCAGATGGGACGACGGCGCGGCGATCTGCGTGGTCATGGCGACGAACGGCTATCCCGGGGCCTATGGCAAAGGCTCGGTGATCGGCGGCCTTGACGACGCCGAGGCGGATTCAGCCGTCACGGTTTTCCATGCGGGAACAGCGCGGGACAGCGCGGACCGGCTGACGGCGAATGGCGGGCGGGTTTTGGGGGTAACGGCAACGGGAACAGGGATCGCGAACGCGCGGGACAAAGCCTATCAGGCGGTCGGGCGGATCGATTGGCCCGAAGGATTTTGCCGGAAAGATATCGCCTGGCGGGCAATCGCGCGCGGTTAGACCGCGCCGGGAGCGACACCGAAAACCGTCTCGAAAGCAGTCCTCAACCGCTCGCGGAGGTTTTCGTCGGCGTCCAGCTCCAAACCCTCTTCTAAGAAATCCTTATCGGCCTTGAGTGACTTTCCGCAGGCATCGACATAGACGTCCATCAGGTCGCGGAAGGCTTTGAAACCGTTGTTTCCGACCGGGTCACTGCGTATCTCGAACACCGAAACGATCGTGCCCATCTTGCGGACCATGTGATCCAGTTCCTGGGCGCGCAGACGATCTATTGCCACCTCTCGTCCTCCAGCTTCTTAACAAGCATTTAATATAAAAAGCACGTCGTTATATTCTCAATCCCGGTCGATTGCCATAGCGGGTTTCTACGTACTTCGCGCGAGTTCGGCGGTCCAAACCCGGACCTGATCACGCCCTCCCTCCTTGGCGAGATAGAGTGCCGCATCGGCGCGTTCCGTGATCTCCTCGATCGGGCGCCGGGGCGCCATCTGCGCCACCCCGACGGATATCGTAACCGCCAGGGATTGCGAGGCGCCGATGGAGAGCGCCGAACCGGATATCTTCCTGCGGATCCGTTCCAGAACCCGGCGCGCCTCCTCGGGACCGGTATCGGGCAGGCAGACCAGAAATTCCTCGCCACCGAAACGATACACCGTGTCGTAGGGCCGCAGGCTGTCCTCCAAGGTCCGGGTCACCGCCGCGAGCACCTGGTCGCCGATCACATGGCCATGTGTGTCGTTCACCTTCTTGAAATGATCTATGTCGACCAACGCCAGACAACAAGGCCGGGAGGTCCGCAGCGCCCGCTGCTGTTCGCGCTTCAACTCGCGTTCCATGTTCCCCCGGTTCTGCACACCGGTCAGCGGATCAAGGTTCGAAAGCGCCGCTCCGAAGGCGCGTGCAAGGCGCCGGGCCTGATCCTCGAAGGCGTGGATCTTCGCCAACAGGGCATCGTACTCGGCGGCCGGCACCTTATCGTCACGCCAGGCACGGCGGGCGAGGATGCTGACATGATTCAACAAGGTCTGGTGCGTCACGGCCAGGACCTCAAAGGCCTCCTGATCGAACACACCCGCGCCTTGCCGTTCGGCATACCAGCGGCCAAACCGGGTCGTGGCGTGGGCGTCTTCGGCGACCAGACAGGATGCGGGCTCGGTCTTACACACGGCCGAGCGGTGAAACAATGCGATCCAGGCCGCAGTTTCCGTGGTGGCGTGTCCGAGCTCCTCGACGATCTCCTGAAGGTCCTGCCGCGAAGCCGCGGCGCCGGCAACCGGATCCGGCTCGGTCGACTGCTCGTTCGATGTCATCCCAGGATCTCCAGAAACTCCCGCCCGGTCGGTCAAGGTCAAGTCGCACCCGACAAATTCCGTTCCCGAGCGGCGCATCATACCCATCCATGATCGTGAAAACCAAGCACCGCCGCGATGGCTCGCCTGGGATCGGATGATCTGTTATATCCCCCGCCAAACACCTTAAATGACCCTGAAATTCGGGGCCGGGAAACGGAGGATGATATGAAACTCACAGGTCAGGCCGCGATCGTCACAGGCGGCGGTGGAGGGCTCGGAGCGGCAACCGCGAGAGCGCTGGCGGCCGCCGGAGCCAAGGTGACGGTTCTCGACGTTAACATGGACGCGGCCAATGCCGTGGCGAGCGAGGTCGGCGGCTTGGCGCTTTCCTGCGACGTGGCCGACGCGGCATCCGCCGAAGCCGCGGTCGCGGCGGCGCGGCAGGCACACGGCCCTTCCAGGGTTCTGATCAACTGCGCCGGCATCGGACCGGCGGAACGGATCGTCGGCCGCAACGGGCCGATGCCGCTGGACAATTTCCGCCGGATCATCGAGGTCAACCTGATCGGTTCCTTCAATTTGATGCGTCTCGCGGCCGCCGACATGATCGCGCTCGATCCGCTCGAGGACAACGAGCGCGGCGTGATCATCTCCACCGCCTCCGTCGCCGCTTTCGAGGGCCAGATCGGCCAAGCCGCCTACAGCGCGTCAAAGGGCGGCATCCACTCGCTCACGATCGTCGGCGCCCGTGAGTTCGCCCGCAACAGCATCCGGGTAAACACCATCGCGCCGGGCCTTTTCGCCACCCCCCTACTGCTCGGCATGCCGCAGGAGATACAGGACAGCCTAGCCTCTTCCGTGCCCTATCCGTCGCGCTTCGGGATGCCCGAGGAATACGCGAAGCTGGTGATGAGCATCATCGACAACGTCATGCTGAACGGCGAGACGATCCGGCTAGACGGCGCAATCCGCATGCAGCCGCGATAGACCTGGGCCATTCTAGAAACACTGAAATCGTGCTACATCCGGCCACAATCCATCACCTAGGCTGGCAGGGATGACCCTCCTATTCGAAGCAGCATTGTTCCTCGCCGCATCGGTGCTCGCGGTGCCGCTGTTCAGCCGGTTCGGTCTCGGCTCGATCCTGGGCTATCTCGCGGCGGGCCTGCTGATCGGTCCAGGCTTCCTCGGGCTGGTCAGCAATGTGGAGAACATCCTGCACTTCTCGGAATTCGGAGTGGTGCTGCTGCTGTTTCTGATCGGGCTCGAACTGCAACCCTCTCGTCTTCTCGGTCTGCGTCGGCCGATATTCCTGATGGGCGGGGCACAGGTTATGGGCACCGGTCTGTTGCTGGCAACGGGGGGCGTGCTGTTCGGCCTCGGTCTCGGCACGGCGATCGTCGCGGGCCTCATCCTCGCGCTCTCCTCCACCGCCATCGTTGCCCAAATGCTCGCGGAAAAAGGCCAGCTCCGTAGCCGGGCCGGCCGTGCCGCCTTCGCGATCCTGCTGTTCCAGGACATTGCGGTCATCCCGCTGTTGGTGCTGATGCCGTTGCTCTCGCCAGGTGGCTCGGGCGTGGCGAGCGGAGGGCCGGAAGGCTTCTTTTTCGCGATCACGGCGATCACCGCGGTCATCATGGCCGGGCATTTCCTGATCACGCCGTTTCTGCGCTACATCGTGTCGACCCGTATCAATGAGCTGTTCACGATCTCCGCGCTCTTCGTGGTTGTCGGCACTTCGGCCCTGATGGAGTTGGTCGGGCTCTCGATGGCCCTCGGCGCCTTCCTGGCCGGGGTGATGCTGTCGGAATCCGAATACCGCCACGCCCTGGTCGCCGATATCGAGCCGTTCAAGGGCCTGTTGATGGGCATGTTCTTCGTTGCCGTCGGCATGTCGGTGAACCTGGGATTGTTGCTCTCGGACGCCTTTACCGTGATCGGACTTACCTTCGGGCTCGTGACGGTCAAGGCGGGCTGGCTTTTCGTCATCGCCCGGCTGGCGCGGCTGCCGGTATCGACATCCGCGCGCCTTGCCCTGCTGTTGCCGCAGGGTGGCGAGTTCGCGTTCGTACTGTTTACCGCCGCCGTCGCCAACCAGGTGGTCGAGCGCTCGTTTGCCGATCTTCTAATCCTGGTGGTGACGCTGACAATGATCGCGACACCCTTGCTTCATCTGCTCGCGGACCGTCTGAATGCCAGGCCCGGCAACCAAACGACGGAAACCGCCGCGACGCCCGAATACGACAAGATTGAAGAAGAAGACAACAGAGTCATCATCGCCGGGTTCGGCCGGGTCGGACAGATCATCGGCCGTATCCTGCACACCCAACGCATCTCCTTCACCGCCGTCGACTACGATTTCCAGCGCATCCGCGTGGTCCGGCGCTTCGGTAACCGGATTTATTACGGTGACCTTACCAGGCTCTGGATCCTGCGCGCCGCCGGAGCGGAGCGAGCGGAGGTGCTGGTGCTCGCCATGGATGATGTCGACGCGTCGGTTGCGGTGGTCGAACTGGTGCGCAAGCATTTCCCGCATCTGCGCATCTACGCCCGCGCCCGGGACCGGGATCACGCCTTCAAGCTTATAGAACTGGGCGTCGACAGGGTTGTGCGCGAGACCTTCGCCGCCAGCTTGGAAATCGCCGTTCACGCCATGCAGGGCCTCGGCATTTCCGCCGCCGCCAGCCACGAGATCGCCGAACGTTTCGAGGAACATGACGAGGCGCTGCTCCATCACCAGACCGACATACGTCACGATCCCGAACAACTGATCGAGTCCTCCAAAGAAGCAGCTAAGCAATTGGAAAGCCTGTTTGAACAGGACCGCGAGGATACCGAGGAGGAGGAAGCTGTCGGGAATTCGGGGTAGAAAATAAATTTATGAGTTAAGATGCCATGAAATTATAAATAAACATCATAATGAATAACAAAATATTTTTTATTTACAGATAAATATACCCTATGATCTAAATATCTACATATTAAAGTTTCCATAGATAAATCGTGATAGCGTTTATTGAGGCCAATCGGGTCGATTCAAATCACGAGGCTATGCAAAGACTCTATCCTTCAACGATTATAAGGCTATCAACGAGCAAATTTCTCATCATCAGCGCATCGTACAGGAGGGCCAGCTTACCGTGTCACTCTCTCAAGACATGTGGGCCTTCAAAGAAGCGCGCTTGTCGCTCAGCAACTCACTTCACCCAGGTCTTGATCCTGAGATTTCAAATATTCCTCACGGGCATGGCCGATGGATTGCGGTACGGGAAACGGCCACGGGAAACATCGTGGGCGCGACCGCGGCCAGACTGTTCGAGAACGAAAGCCTGTCCCACTTGCTGCATGCGAGGATCATCTGGGGTGATCGAGAGCATCCCGCGGATCCCGTGGAACCCATGACGGAAATATGGAGTTCCAAGGTGAATGATATATCCGGCAAGCTGGTCTTCGGCGGCGGAGCGTACCTGGATCGTCGATTCAAGGGGCACAATCTCGGCAAGGCCATGGCGGCGATCATGCATGCGGTGTGCATGCGTTTGTGGGAACCGGACTATTTCTTCAACCTCATGTTGGTCGAAAAGCTGTCGTCAAAGGTCCCGCCGGAAAAATTCGGCTACAGACACACGACCGTCCTTTATGACGAGGGAACCCGGCCTGATTGGGGGCCCGCCAAGAACAAGTGCGAAATCTTGAATTGGAAAAGCCGCATGGAAGAGCTCGAAAGTTACACCTTCGACCGTGCCGCCTAGCCTCGCAAACGCCCTGGCTCCCAATGCTCCAGTTTCATTCTTGAAACCAGCTTACCTTCGGACAGGCAGGGCAATGTGATGTTTCGGAAAACCACGCGATCTTTTCGTGACGCATAAAGGTGCACAACATCCTTGCAGCGAGCCTCGCCAGTGACCACCGCATCTCGGAGGTCATTGGCGAGGATCTCCGCATAGGCCGGACTTGGATGGTCGGAAATTTTCGTATTGTTCTTTGAGAACCCGAACTTTTCTATCATGGCTGGCGCGTAATGAATCACCCGATAGTCATACGGGTCATTCGCGGCAATATCGATGATCGATACCCACGGATCCTGCTTGGCCAACTCGATAAACTCGGCATCCGATCGTCTTGCCCGCCAACGCCGAACATCAGCCTGAAATTCGGGCGAGTGATAGGGGTCGACCCATCTTCTGTAAACGAAGCTGTGTTCACCGCCACGGCACATCTCGCCGAATATTACCTTGGGTTGCCACAACGGATGTTTACTTAGCACTTCTTCAATCCGAAACAGGTGTTCGACGTTTTTCACAAACCACTCGGGCTTGCGAATATCGCGAACAATCCAATCGGATCCCAAACCGACCATTTCAGCGACGCGGCGCGACGTAAGGGACCGGTCCTGACGGACCACACGCCAGATATCGAAGTGCAGCAGGTAGACGCGGGCCGTCGTCTGCCGCCCGACGGATCTATATGCGGGCGCATCGAGATCGTCGGGCAAGGGATGTTTTGCGAGATTTTCCACACGGACTTTCATCCGGGCAATGTGCCATCGTGTACCTCGATATGCAAGCTGCCTACGCGGCACAAGTATCGAGGCGAAGACACTTCATCCGTTCGAAAAATCATCACCTTATACCAACTTTCGCTAAGACCGACTCGCGCAGGGATTCCCATATTTAGCGGT
>JAYOEU010000059.1:0-22392 GCA_038116915.1 Alphaproteobacteria bacterium | reverse complement strand
CGAGAGCCGTGGGAATCCCCTATCTACGATTCCATGTTCCTTGAACCCGCTCTAAATGCCCACGAAAACGCACCAAAGGAAATAAAAATTCCGTTCGCAGCCATCGCCCGCTTCAAATTCGATCTTATTACGTTGTGGTGATAGTCTGGAATGTTAGTCTGCAATGAAAACATTTTGATCTCCTTTAAAAAAAGGCCTTTCTATAATAACAGTATATAAAATTATTTTTATTGCAAATGAATTATATTATTCCGTTATCACAATAAATATAGATTGAATTTGAGATCACGTCAAAAGACGCATCGATATTACATTTTTTTATTCTACGATAATCCGGAAAAAATTTTTAAAATTTAGCCGACGAAATGTTCTTCGAACAAGTATTTAGTTATTAAATAAAAATTACTTTTAGTTATATTTAAACGTTCGAATCCGGGAAACTTGCCTTGCGGCGGTCGATGTAGTCGCGGATCGACTCATCGACGCCGGGATCAATGGCCGGCGCCTCGTAATCCGCCAGCATCTTCTTCACCAGCGCCGAAGCGCGGACCTGGGAATCGCGGCTGCCTTCCAGCTCCCATTGCTCGAAAGTGCCGTTGTCGGCAATGGAGGAGCGGAAGAACGCGCTCTCGAAATTCGCCTGGGTATGGGCGCAGCCGAGGAAATGCGCGCCGGGGCCGACCTCGCGGATCGCGTCCATGGCCTGGCCGTTCTCCGAGAGATCGATGCCCGAGAGCATGGTCTGCATCATGGCGAGCTGATCGGCGTCCATGACGAACTTCTCGTATGACGAGACCAGTCCGCCCTCGAGCCAGCCGGCGGCATGGAGGACGAAATTCACCCCCGCCATGCAGGTCGGCAGCAGGGTGTTCGCGGACTCGTACGCCGCCTGGGCGTCCGGCACCTTGGAGCCGCAGAGCGAGCCGCCGGAGCGGAACGGCAGGTTCAACCGCCGCGCCAGCTGTGCGCAACCATAGAGCACCAGCGCCGGCTCCGGCGTGCCGAAGGTCGGCGCGCCCGACTGCATCGAGATCGAGCTGGCGAAGCTGCCGAAGACCACCGGCGCGCCGGGGCGGCAAAGCTGGGAGAAGGCGATCCCCGCCAGCGCCTCGGCCAGGGTCTGGGCAAGCGTTCCGGCGACGGTGACCGGCGACATGGCGCCGGCCAGAATGAACGGCGTGATGACCGATGCCTGATTGGCGCGCGCATAGGTCTTGAGCGCGCCGAGCATGGTGCCGTCCCAGACCATCGGCGAGTTGGCGTTGATCAGGCTGGTTATGACGGTGTGATCCTCGAGATAATCAGCGCCGAACAGCAGCTTCGCCATCTCGACCGTATCGGCCGCCCGTTCCGGCGCCGTGACCGACCCCATGAACGGCTTGTCGCTGTATTTCATATGGGCGTAGACCATGTCGAAATGCCGCTTGTTGACGGGCAGATCGACCGGCTCGCAAACCGTGCCGCCGGAATGGTGCATGGCCGGCGAGAGGTAGGCGAGCTTCACGAAATTCTCGAAATCCGCGATCGTCGCATAGCGCCGGCCGCCGTCCAGATCGCTGACGAAGGGCGGGCCGTAGACCGGGGCGAAGACCGTGTTGCCGCCGCCGATCTCCACCGTGCGCTCCGGATTACGGGCATGCTGGGTAAAGCTCGCGGGCGCGGTCTTGGCAAGTTCGCGGCAGAGGCCGCGCGGCATGTGCACCCGGACGCCATCGACATCGGCGCCGGCGTCACGCCACAGGGCCAGCGCCTCGGCATCGTCGCGGAACTCGATGCCGATCTCCTCGAGAATGGTCTCGGCGTTGTTCTCGATGATCTCCAGGCCTTCCTGGCCGAGCACCTCGAATACCGGCACCTTGCGCGAGATATAGGGGAACTGGACCAGCTTCGGCCGGCTGCGGGCCGCCCGCCGGGCATCGCGTCCGCCGCCGCTCCGGCGCCTGCCGCCGCGTTCCGCCGCAACCGGTTCCGCCGTCACGATTTCATCCGACATCGCCCGCTCCCGTGGCCGTCCCCGGAGGGAATTCAGAATGTAACGAGCCTGTCATACGCTTCGGCGCGCGCGAATCTTGCGGCTTTGCGACAATCCCATGTCGCGGGCGGGCGAATTGTGGCGGAGACGGTAAGTGCGCAACGGTTTTACGCATTCATCCTGTTCACCGTCGCCCTGGCGCAAGGCAGGGCCTGGCTCCGGCGTTGCGGCGTGACGGATATGGCCGTCGCCGGGCTGATCGAGGCGATGGGTGAGGGAGTAAGCGGTCGGGTCTAATGCGTGGCCCTGCCTTACGCCAGGGCGACGGTAGAGAGAGGGTGGTGGTTGAAACGGCGGGGAGATGACAACGGATCCGCCATCCCTCACCCCAAAAACCGGTCCCTGAGCCGCCGCATGCCGCGCAGCCAGCGGTCGTAATCCGTCGCCTTGCGCTGCAGGTACTCCCGGACCTGGGGATGCGGGAGGATCAGGAACTCTTCCTTGTCCATGGTCTCGACCACGCAATCCGCCAGCACCTCCGGCTCGATCATGCCGTCGACGCTGGAGACCGCCTCGGCGCGGGTGGCGGTCATCGCCGTGCGCACGGATTGCGGGCACAGGACCGAGACCCTGATCCCCTTGTCGGCATACCGGATCGCCATGGTCTCGGCGAAGGCGACGGCGGCGTGCTTGGTGGTGGCGTAGCTGGAGGAATCGATCTGGCTCAGCAGGCCCGCCGCCGAGGCGGTGTTGACCAGATAGCCGCCGCCGCGTTCCAGCATGCTCGGGATCACGGCGCGGGCGGCATAGACATGGGCCATGACGTGGACCCGCCAGTTCGCCTCCCAGATCTCGTCCGGCGCCTCTTCCCAGCCATAGCGCACAAGCCCGGCATTGGAGCAGAACACATCCACCGGGCCGTGCGCCGCCTCGGCGCGGGCGACCAGGGTGCGGATCTCCGATTCGACCGAGACGTCGCAGGGCACCGCCAGGCCGCCGACCTGGCGCGCCACCTCCGTGAGCTTATCTTCCTGCAGATCGGCAACGGTGATTCCGGCCGCGCCCTCGGCTCGGAACCTGACCGCGAGCGCATGGCCGATGCCGCTCGCCCCGCCGGTGATGATGATGTTTTTTCCGGATAGCTTCATGAGGTACCGTTCGCCGATGAGTTCGTCCTGCGATCATGACCGTGGCCCCCCGGGGCTGGCAAGACCGCTTGCCCCGCCGGCGCGCACGATAGGCGTGCTCGGATGGATGCGTGGCCATCTGTTCCGCGGACCGATCGACGCGGCGGTGACGCTCCTGCTTACCGGCGGCGCGGTCTATCTCGCCTGGATGTTCTATGACTGGGCAATCGCGTCGGCGGTCTGGGAGGCGGAGAACCGCCGAGAGTGTCTTGCGAAGAGCCCGCACGGCGCCTGTTGGGCCGGCGTGATCGCCTGGGGCAACCGGTTTCTCTACGGCCGATATCCCGACGAGGAGATCTGGCGGATCAATCTGGCGCTGGCGGTCCTGTTGGCCTGGATGGCGCCGCTCTGGTTCAGCCGGGTGCGGGGCCGGATCGCGCTCGCCGCCGGTCTGGTGCTGCTCTATCCGTTCTGGGCGGTGACATTGTTTCTCGGCGGCGAAATGAGCCTGTTCTCCGCCGTCATGGCGGCCGCGGGGATCACCGGCTTCGCGCTGAGCATGATCCATGTCGCGTGTTGCCTCGCCTGCGGGCGAAGTCTGCTGAGCGTTCTCACTTCGATCATCCGCTGGCCGTCGCTTCCCCGCGTCGCGGGGATTGTCCTCGGGGTCCTGCTTTTGGGGGCGGTTCTGGCGGGCGTGGTCCAGCTGACCGAGGGCATGGAGCTTACCTATGTCGGCACCTACAAATGGGGCGGGCTGTTCCTGACCCTGGTGGTCAGCGGGATCGGTATAGCCTCGGCTCTGCCGGCGGGAATCCTTCTGGCGCTGGGGCGGCGCTCGCGGATGCCGGTGATCAAGGCGCTGTCGGTCGCCTATATCGAGCTTGTCCGCTCGGTTCCGTTGGTCACCCTGATGTTCATGGCGACCACCATGTTTCCGCTGTTGACCCCCGCCGGGGTGGACATCAACAAGCTGGCGCTGGCGATCATCTCGGTCTGCATGTTCGCCGCCGCCTATATGGCCGAGACGGTGCGCGGCGGCATCCAGGCGGTGCCGCTCGGCCAGTTGGAGGCGGCACAGGCTCTGGGGATGCGCTATTGGCGCTCCATGGGTCTGGTCATTCTGCCCCAGGCGCTGCGTTCGATGATCCCGAACATCGTCGGCAGCTTCATCGATCTGTTCAAGGGCACGGCGGTGATTTCGATCTTCGGCTTCTATGACCTGACCAACATGCTCGGTGCGATCAGCCAGACGCCGCGCTGGATCATGCTGTTCTACGAGCCGATCTTCGTCGGCGGGGCGATCTACTTCATCGGCTGTTTCGCCATGTCGCGCTACAGCCTGTATCTGGAACGCAAACTCGGCGTCGGCGTGCGCCGGTAAGGTGGCTCGCCTATGCTAAACAAGACCCCTCGAGATCCTGGATCAGGTCCAGGACAGGCGTCGGCTCCGCGGGTCCTGAGGGTGAGTGTAACTATCTCTCCGACTCACCCTGAGGAGATGCGAAGCATCGTCTCGAAGGGTCTGAATACCGATCGAACCCCCGTCTGACGGGAACCTGGAGCCGCCATGCCGACAGATCACACCGACTTCAGTGCCTTTCTTGCCGAGCTTCGCAGATGGATCCGCGAGACCGCCATCCCGCGCGAGGACGAGATCGCCGCCGCGAACCACGTGCCGGATGACCTGGTTGCGGAGATGGCGGACAAGGGCTTCTTCGGCTGGTCGATCCCCAGGGAATACGGCGGGTCGGGGTTTTCGACGGTCGAGTTGATCACCGCTGCGATGGAGCTGTCCTACGCCGCGACGGCGGTGCGGGCCCGGGTCGGGACCAATACCGGCATCGGCTCGGAAGCCCTGGTGGTCGACGGCACCGAGGCGCAAAAGCAGGCCTATCTGCCGCGCCTCGCGAGCGGCGAGATCACCGGCTGTTTCGCGCTGACCGAAAAGGCGGCGGGCTCGGACGCGACCGCGCTCGAGACCACGGCGCGGCGCGACGGAGGTCACTATGTCCTGAACGGTTCCAAGGCCTTCATCACCAACGCGCCGATCGCCGGCCTGTTCACCGTCTTCGCCCGCACCGACCCGGACGACCGGACCCACCGGGGCATCAGCGCCTTTCTGGTGGAACGCGGCACGCCCGGGCTTGAGACCGGCGCGCCCTACACTCTGATGGGGCAGGCCGGCTCGCCGGTCTCGGAGATCACCTTCACCGATTGCCGCGTGCCGGCGGAAAACCTTCTGGGTGGGACAGAGGGAACCGGCTTCCGCTCGGCGATGAAGACGCTCAATAAGCAACGCCTGCATCTGGCGGCCTTGTGCACCGGCCCGGCCACCCGGATGCTGGACGAGGCGCTGGCCCACGCAACCACGCGGCAACAGTTCGGCCAGCCGATCAGTGAGTTTCAGCTCGTCCAGGCGATGATCGCCGACTGCCGGGTCGAGATCGCCGCCTCCAGGGCGCTGATCCTGGAGGCCGCGCGCAAGCGCGATGCCGGCGAGGATGTCACCCTCGATGCCTCGATGTGCAAGTACTTCTCGTCCGAGATGTGCGGCCGGGTCGCCGACCGGGCGGTTCAGATTTTCGGCGGCTCCGGCTACGTGTCGGAGTACAGCGTTATCGAGCGCCTTTACCGCGACGTCCGCCTGTTCCGGCTCTACGAGGGCACCAGCCAGATTCACCAGCTCAACATCGCGAAACTCACGAAACGGGAATTCGAGGAGAACGGAACCGTGGGAAGACGCTTATAGAGTTGGCCGCAGATCCGGCGAAGGCGGGGTGACCGTTGGTCTCTCCTGCCGATGGGTTCTGCGGAAACTGGAGGGGCTGCGCTTGTATCCGCGCTGAAAGGCGTCATTGAACCGGCGGATGCTCTGAAACCCGGCTTCGAAAGCGATCTGCGACAGCGGCATCGAGGTATCGGAGATCAAACGCTTTGCAATCTGCACCCGCCGTGTCGCGGCAATGTCGCGCGGTGTTGCGCTGAGATGCTTCCGGAACAGGCGGGACAGGTGCCGGGCCCCGATGCCGAGCTTCGCCGCCAAGTCCTCCACGCTGTTGCTGTCGAGAAAACCGGCTTCGATCAGGCGCAAGCCGCGCGCCACCGTCGTCTCGGTCCCCCGCCAGGCGGGGCTTCCGGGCGCGGTCTCAGGGCGGCACCTGAGGCAGGGCCGAAACCCGAGCCGCTCCGCCGCCGCGGCCGATGCGACGAAAAAGACGTTCCGCGAATGCGCGTGCCTTACCGGGCAAACCGGCCGGCAATAGATTTTCGTGGTCCGCACACAGGTAAAGAATGCGCCATCGAACCGGCTGTCCCTAGCAAGCCGCGCGCTATCGCATCGGTCCCAGTCACGCCAGATATCCGGGTTTTCATGATCGTCCATGGCCCAAGACATATATCAGAGACCGTCGCCTTGATGGCCGAAAACGGACTCAATCCCCGCCGGTCCGAGGATCCGGTCCGATTGTGGCGAGACGGCACCGGCGCCTTCGGTCAGCTTCGTGGCACTCTTGAGGCCCAACACGCGGGAACATTACATGGCTTTCTATCAGGGCTGGAAGGTCGCGGGGGCCGGCTTCGCCGTCGCGACGGTCGCCTGGACCATCGGCTTCTACGGGCCGAGCGTCTATCTGGTGGCGCTGACCGAAAAGCACGGCTGGTCGAGCGCCCAGATTTCCTCGGTGATCACGCTCTACTATATCGCGAGCGCGATTCTGACCAGTTTCGCGGGCGAGTTCTATCAGAGGTTCCACCCGGCGGTTCTGGTGACCGGAGCGACGGCGGCGCTGGCGGCCGGACTGATCGCATTAGGTGTCATTGACCGGCCCTGGCAGCTTTATCCGGTCTTTGCCCTGATCGTCTTGGGCTGGTCGCTGACCGGCGGCGCGGGCGTCTATGCGATCGTCGGACCCTGGTTCGACCGCCGGCGCGGGTTGGCGCTTAGCATCGCGCTGACCGGGGCCAGCTTCGCCGGCGTGATCACCGCGCCGATCTGGACCGCGTTGCTGCCCGAATATGGTTTTGATGGCGCGAGCAGGCTGGTCGCCGGCGGGTGCGCGATCGTCCTGATCCCGCTGGCCTGGCTCTGCCTGCGCCGCCTGCCGAGCGGCGGCCTCCCGGCATTTGAGCGGCGCGCCGGCAGTCACGGGGACACGGGCGATCCGCGGCCGATGGCGTCCGCCGCGCCGAGCCGGTTTGAACTGGTTCGGATGAGAGGCTTCTGGACCATCGCGGCGCCCTTCGCCTTGGGACTATTCGTGCAGGTGGGCCTGCTGACCCATCAGCTTGCCCTGCTGACGCCAGCGCTGGGAGCCGGCGATGCCGCTTTCTGTGTCGCTCTGACGGCGGTCATGGCGATCAGCGGTCGGCTCGCCGTCGGCACGGTCATCGACCGACTCGACGTGCGAACGGTTTCGGCACTGGTCTTTATGGTCCAGGCCATAGGGCTAATCCTGCTTTGGAGAGCGGACGGCTTCGGCGCTCTCTTGACCGGGTGCCTATTGTTCGGATTCGGCGTCGGAAATCTGATCACCTTGCCGAGCCTGATCGTGCACCGGGAGTTCGACGACATCGCCTTCACCCGTGTCGTCGGACTGGTGATCTCCATCAACCAGCTGGTTTTCGCCTTCGGGCCCGGCTTTCTCGGGTTGGTCCGGACGAGTCTCGGCTCCTACGGGCCGGCCCTGGCGGCTTGCGCCGCCATACTGGTGCTCTGCGCCGGTGTCGTCCTGATCCGTCCCCGTGCTACGCCACCAGCACGTTGATCACCGCCGCGCGCTTCTCGTTCATCACCACGTCGATACCCCGGGCCAGCGCTTTGGGAAGTTCGGTGGGATCGGTGACGGTCTGGCCGTAACCCCGGCTGGCCTCGACAATGCGGGCGAATTCCGGGCTCGGCGACAGGGCGGTGAGCGGCATCCGGTTCGCCTTGGCGGCATGCCCGTTCGGATAGAGGCCAAGCGCCGCGCGGCGCACCGCGAACCATTCCTGGTTGTTGAGGATCACCGACAGGGTCGGGATCTCGTAAGCCTCGGCGATCTGGTGGCAGGCGACGGGATTGGCGAACATGTACGAGCCGTCGCCCATGGTGGAGACGATCAGCCGCTCGGGATGGGCGAGTTTCATGCCCATGCCGGTCGGCAGGCTCCACCCAAGCCCGCCGGAATGCGGCAGGTCGCGCCAGGAGCCGTGCCTTGTCGGGCGCACATGGTCCAGCGGGCAGCCGAGCTCGCACAGCACCGTCGCGTCATACCCGCTGACCGCCTCGCCGACGCATTTGGCGACCCAGGCCTTGGTCATGGGGACCGATGCGCCGTCAGCGGCGGCTTTGTCCTGAGCCGCCCGGATGGCGGAGACCCGCGTGGCGAGATCGGCGCGGCGCGGGGTGATCCTTTTCGCCTGTTTCTTGGCCCGGGGCCGCAGCATCGTTTCCAGGCGGACCAGCGCGTCGCCGACCTCGCCGGTGATCGACAGATCCGAGCGGAAATTGCGGATCGGAAAACGGTGATGCAGCGGATCGGGGCCGAGATTGACGATCGTCGCCGACCTCTTGGGCTTGTGAATGTCTGGAGACCACGGCGCCAGCCCGTCGAGGATCAGCACCACATCCGCCTCGGCCAGCCACGGCGCCACGTCGGAGCCGACACAGCTCGGGTGCTCGTAGGAGATCGCCAGCGCGCCCGCCCAATAGTGACAGACTGGCAGCGCCCAATCCTTCGCCAGGCGGGCGAGCGCCTCGAATCCGGCCTCGGTTCCGGCGCCGCGCTGGGCGATGATCAGCGGGTTCTCGGCACCCGCGATCAGATCCGCCAGCCGTTCCAGATCCCCCTCCGGCGCCGCCGCTCTTGTGGCGGCCATGGAAATCGGCGCTTGAACCTCGTCCATCGGACACGGTTCGCACAGGACCTCGCGGGGGAGGGCGAGATAGACCGGGCCCGAGGGGGTCGAGCTGGCGATCGCATGGGCGCGGTCCAGCAGCTCGGGAACCTGTTCGGGAAAGCGGACCTCGTAGTCCCATTTCGAGGTCTCGCGCACCAGGGCGGTCTGGTCCCGCATCTCCTGGCCCCAGCCGATCGGCACCGTGCGGGCGCCGAACCGGTCGCGCTCGACCACCGGCGTGCGGCCGGACATCAGCACCATCGGCACATGGTCGGTGGCGGCGTTGATCATCCCCATGGCGCCGTTCGCAAGCCCCACATTGGTGTGCAGAATCACCGCCTGCGCCTTGCCGGTCGCCGCGTAGTACCCATGCGCCATGCCCAGCGCGGCGCTTTCATGCGGGATCACCAGGGCCTGCGGCAGGTCGATCCCCTTTGCCATCGCTTCGGCGAGGCCTTCGATGATCGGGGGAAAATCGGTTCCGGAATTGCAGAAGACATAATCCACGCCGAGCGCCTTCAGCCGGGTGAAGATCGCGCCTCCGGCGGTCATCTGGGTGTCCTGGGCATCCTTCGGCATGGCATCGCTCCTCGGCGGCGGGGAAGCGGTATCGTGCACCCGCGCCGCGCCGAGGTCCAGCGGGTGCGCGATGGTTCCCGCGGGGAGACGACAACGCGCGAGCATTTTCGTCCAACCCCGTCTATAGTGCGCGCCGCCCCGCCCACTCACCGCAAAAGAAGCCGAAAATGCGTCCAGTGAACCGTTACCCGAGCTATGACCATCTTCATCGCGCGGCCAAGAAGCGGCTGCCGAAATTCTCCTATGATTACGTGGACGGCGGTACCGGACCGGAAGTGGGCAAGGCGCTGAACCGCGACGCCATCGACGCGATCAAGATGGCGCCGCGCTATGTGGTCGAGCGCAAACCCGTCAACATGAAAACCGAGCTGTTCGGGCGCACCTATCAGAAGCCCTTTGGGATTGCGCCGATGGGGCTTGCCAGTCTGCAATGGCCGCAAGCGGAACTGCATTTCGCCCGCGCCGGCAAGGCCGCCGACATCCCGGTCACCCTCAGCACCGCCTGCACCGTCGATATAGAGCAGTTCGCGGCCGCCGCCGGCGAGAATGCCTGGTATCAGCTCTATCCGCCGAAGGACGAGGAGGTGAATGACGATCTGATCAAGCGCGCCCAGGATGCCGGCTGCAAGGCCCTGATGGTCACCGTCGACGTGCCGTCCCGGGGCTGGCGGCCGCGGGACATGTATAACGGGCTTGCGGTGCCGCCGCGGATCAGCGCCGCGACGATCTGGAACGCCGCGATCCGGCCCTATTGGAGTCTTGCGACCCTCGCCTCGGGGCTGCCGCATTTCAAGACCCTCGGCAAATATTCGCCGGACAAGAGCATGCGCGGCATGGCCGATTTCGTCGCCGATCAGTTGGGCCGGCCGACCAGCATCGAGCGGCTGAAACGGATCCGCGACAAGTGGAAGGGCGACCTGATCATCAAGGGCGTCATGCATCCGGACGACGCCACCGCCGCGATCGACATGGGCTATAACGGCATCCTGGTTTCCAATCACGGCGGCCGCCAGCTTGACGCGGCGCCGGCCTCGATCGAGGTGCTGCCCGAGATCGTCGACGCGGTGGCCGGCCGGGCGACTGTCATGATCGACAGCGGCTTCACCAACGGGCTCGACATCATGAAGGCGCTGGCGCTCGGCGCCGACTTCGTGTTCTGCGGACGGGTCTTCATGTGGGGCGTCGCCGCGCTCGGTCCGTCGGGGCCGGGCCATGTCGCCGACATGCTGACCAACGAGCTCGAACTGCAGATGGTTCAGCTCGGGGTCTCCGACATCGCCGAACTCGACCGCTCCTGGATCACCGGCGGCACGCGCGACTGGCCGAAGAATTAGCGAGTTATGAAGGGGGTCGAATCCGGATCGTGTTGATCGAAACCCCTTTGGGTTATTGCACTCCTAGTGCCGGCGTCGCCCTGGCGAAGGTCAGGGCTTGTGGCGAAAACGCTTTAGGGTGCAAACAAGACTATCGCCAAATGAACGTTTATGAACTCTGACCACTGGCGGCAAGAGCCCTGGCCTTCGCCAGGGCGACGGTTCTTTGGGTGAGTGCTGTACACTATAGTGAGACCACACCAGCGACCCATTCTGAGTAGCCGCAACGCGCCGCCTCTTCCGGGCCTGGTCCGGGATCTCGAAGGATGTATGGTGATCATGCCACCGAGGCTTGCCTTGTAACCCATGCCGGAGGGTCCGCCATGCGTCTTCTCATCGCGATGATGAGCCACGAGACCAACACCTTCTCCACGGTGCCGACGCCGCTCGCCCGGTTCAGTCGCGGCAATACCAGGCCGGTGCCGCTGGAGGGCGAGGAGATCATCGCCGCCTACCGGAATACCGGATCGGCTCTCGGCGCCTTCATCGAGCTTGCCGAGGCGGAGGGTGCGGAGATGGTGCTGCCGATCGCCGCCGGCGCCTGGCCGAGCGGACCGGTGGAGGATGCGGCGTATCGCTATATGACCGACAAGATCTGCGGCGGCGTCGAGGAGGGGTGCGACGGTATCCTGCTGCAGCTGCATGGCGCGATGGTGACCGAGAGCCTGGAAGACGGCGAGGGCGCGCTGCTCGAACGTATCCGGCGGATTGCGCCGGATGTTCCGATCGCGGTTTCCCTCGACATGCACACCAACATGTACCCGGCGATCGTGGAGAACGCCGACATCATCGCCGGCTATCAGACCTACCCGCATGTGGATGTCTACGAGACCGGCATGCGCGCCGGACGGGCTTTCTTCGCGATGCTGAAGGGCGAGGCGCGGCCGACCATGGCCTGGGGCAACCGGCCGATGCTGCCGCACGTGATGCGCCAGGGCTCGGACGATCTCCCGAACCGGGAGATCCAGGCTCTGGCCCGAGAGATGGAGGCGCAGGGTGCACTTTGCGCCAGCTTCTTCACCGGCTTTCCCCATGCCGATATCCGCCTCGCCGGCTCCAGCGCGGTGATCGTCACCGACGGAGATATGCGCCTCGCCGAGGAGATGCGGGACCGGCTGCTGGATCTCGCCTGGCGCGAGCGTTCGAAATTCGTCTACGAGATCGAACCGCTGGACCAGTCACTTGCCCGCGCGGCGGCGATGGACGAGGACGGCCCGGTCATCCTGCTGGACCATTACGACAATGCCGCGTCCGGCGGCTCCATGGATACGATGACCGTGCTTAAAGGCATTCTCGACGCCGGGCTGGAGGATGTCGCCGCCTTCGCGGTCTCGGACCCTGAGGCGGTCAAGACGATGATCGCGGCCGGTATCGGGGCGGAGGTGACGGTCTCGCTCGGCGGCAGGACCGACATGCCGTCGATCGGCCGGGTCGGTGAGCCGCTCGAGGTAACCGGCCGGGTGCGGCTGATCTCGGATGGCCGGTTCCGCAATATCGGCCCGATGGGCAAGGGCGTGATGAACAACATGGGACCGACCGTGGTGCTGGACACCGGCAAGGTCGAGATCGTGGTGATCTCGACCCAGCAGGAACCGAATGACTTCGCCTGCTTCCAGAGCCTCGGGATCGATCCGTTGGCCAAAAAGTATCTGATGCTGAAGAGCCGCATTCATTGGCGGGCCGGCTTTCGCAAGATTGCCAAACAGGTGGTGGATTGCGCCGGCGTCGGGGTTTGCACCTCCGACTATTCGATGCTCGACTTCAAGAATGTCCGCCGGCCGATCTATCCGCTGGACGAGGACCTGCAACCCGTCTCGGTGGTTTAGGGTCGGAAAACTCAGAGACTTGTCAGCGACGCGGGATGGCGTCCGGCCTCGAACCAGGGGTCCGGCGCGGTGGCCAGGATCAGCGCGGCGTGCCGGGCGGCGCCGATGATCCGGTCGGTGTCCAGCCCCTTGATCAGGAAATCGAGATAGGCCTTCAGATGCGGATCGGTGCCGGCGATCGCCACCGAGATCACCCGGATCAGCCGTTCTTCCCGCGCCGACAGGGTCTCACAGGGCGGTCCCTTGGGTGGCCTCGGCGCCCGGGATCTTTCACCCAGCGCCCACCAGAGCGCCCCGATCGCGCCCAGCAGGCGCATGCCCTTGCCGGCGCCGACCGAGCCCTCCAACTCCGCGACCACCTCGGCGGGTGTCAGGGCCATCCCGTCCTCCGCCGTCGCCGAGCGCAGGGCATGCACGACCGCGAACGCCCCCCGCGACAGCGCCGCGACATGGATGACACGCCTGGGAACCAGCACGAAATGGCGCGGCGCCGGGCGGGCGCTGAAAGAATGGGGATGATCAAGAGACATGACATGCCGCGCGTTGTTGTGGAATCGACATGGCTTAATAACGCGAATGCGAATTAGTCGCAATACAAATAAATATTACCGGCCACTTTTTGACTCCGCTCGCAACCGTGCTCGCCGAGCCTCGCCCCGCCGACCCCATCTCGCCCCTGCCATCAGTCGCCCCTGCCATCAGTCGCCGTTGCCAGCCGTCGCCCATGCCAACCGTCGCCCTGGCGCACGGCAGGGCCCGGCCTCGTTGTTCACCGCCACACCGCGAACGGGCTGGCAAAGATCCCTGGATTGAAGACCGATGCAAGGCCCTGCCTTGCGCCAGGACGACGGCCCAGATAACCCGTGACCCGGTCAGCGCTTGCGCTGGAAAAACGGCTTCATCATCCGTTGCGGCTCGTCGGTCTTGAAGGCGTCGGAGAGGGAGCCGATGCCGGCGCGGATCGCGTCCTCGAGCGGCAGACGCTCCCAGTCGCGGACCAGCGCCTTCTGGCTTCGGACCGCGAGCGGGCCGGCGGCGGCGATGGCGTCGGTGATCCGGGCGACCTCGTCGTCCAGGCTCGCCGCCGGTGCGAGGGATTCCAGGAAGCCCCAGTCATAGGCCGTCGTGGCGCTGATCGTCTCCGCCGTCAGCACCAGATAGTTGGCGCGCCCCCAGCCCACCAGCCTCGGCAGCAGGGCCGCCTCGATCACCGAAGGGATGCCGACCTTGACCTCGGGCATGCCGAAGACCGCGTTGTCGGAAGCGATCCTGAGGTCGCAGGCCGCCGCCATTTCCATCCCGGCGCCGAGGCAGTAGCCGTTGACCCGCGCGACCACCGGCACCGGCAACTCGCGGATCAGCACGAACAGATCGTGCAAGGCGCTGATGAAGGCGCGGCCGGTATCGGGACCGAGGCTGTTCAGCTCGTTCACGTCGGCGCCGCCGACGAAGGATTTCGCGCCGGCGCTGGTCAGCACCACCGCCCGCATGTCGGCATCGCCGGCCAGGCTCTCGAACGCGTCCGACAGCGCGGCGATGCCGGCGCTATCAAGCGCGTTCAGCTTGGCCTGGCGGTCATGGGTGATGGTGACGATATCGCCGGTGCCGGAGGGCCGGCGGTTGATGGAGACGGTCATTCACCCACCCTCCACGTCCGTCGGCACCCCGCCCTCGCCGCGGATCAGCGCGCGGACCTCCTCGGCGGCGCGTTTCAGAACCTCGATGTCGGTGCCGCGCAGCACCAGGGTGGTGCCGTAGTTGCCGGCCCGGAAATAGGGATAGCTGCCGATCGCGATGTCGGGATAGCGGCCCTGGATCTCGCCGAGCCCGGTCGCCACCTTGCCCTCGCCGAGATTGGAGGAGATGGCGAGCGACAGCACCTTTGCCCCGCCCCTCAGGGTCGGCAGCAATTCCTTGACCATGGCCTGAAAGATCCGCGGCACGCCGGCCATGACATGGACATTGCCGACCGTAAAGCCGGGCGCGGCGGAGACCGGGTTCAGGATCAGGCCGGCGCCGTCGGGGGTGCGCGCCATGCGCATGCGGGCCTCGTTCAGGTCGACGCCCACATTGCCGGCATGGGCGCGCATCCGTTTCACCGCCTCCGGATGGTGCGAGACCCCGAGATTGAAGGCCTTGGCGACGGAATCGCAGGTGATGTCGTCGTGGGTCGGCCCGATCCCGCCCGATGTGAAGACGTAATTGTATTTCTCGCTCAGCGCCCGGACCGAGGCGATGATCTCGTCCTCGTCGTCGCTCACCACCCGGACTTCCTTCAGACGGATCCCGGCCTCGACAAGTTCGTCGGCGATGAAGCCGAGATTGGCGTCCTTGGTGCGGCCGGACAGGATCTCGTCGCCGATGATGATGAAGGCGGCGGTGACGATCGCGTCACCGGCCATCGAAGCAGATGTCTCGTTTGGCATGAGCGGTTTCTTCGCATGGTTCGGCGGGGTAGAACAGGGCGGAACCATCGCCCATCGGACCCGGCCATGCAACTGCCCCCGCTTCACTCCGGACGGCTGATCAAGCGCTACAAGCGCTTTCTCGCGGACGTGCGTCTCGATAGCGGCGAGGAGATCACCGCGCATTGTCCGAACCCCGGCGCGATGACCGGGTTGCAGGACCCGGGATCACGGGTCTGGCTGTCCCGGTCCGACAATCCGAAGCGCAAGCTCGCCTACACCTTCGAGCTGATCGAGACGCCAAGCGGACTGGTCGGCATCAATACCGGCCACCCCAACACCATCGTCGCCGAAGCCATTGCCGCCGGCGGGATCCCGGCGCTGGCCGGCTATGCGTCTCTCAGGCGCGAGGTGAAGTACGGCGAGAAATCCCGCATCGATATCCTGCTGGAAGACCCCGACCGGGGTCGCTGCTGGGTCGAGATCAAGAATGTGCACCTGAAGCGCGACGACGGACCCAATCCGGGCGCGGCGGAGTTTCCGGACTCGGTCACCGCGCGGGGCGCCCGGCATCTGGAGGAGATGGCGAACCAGGTCCGCGCCGGCGACCGGGCGGTCATGGTCTATCTGGTCCAGCGCATGGATTGTGACCGGTTCTGCATCGCCGGTGACATCGACCCGGCCTATGCGGCCGCGCTGTCCCGCGCCATGGCCGCTGGGGTCGAGGCCTTGTGCGTCGATACCGAGATCAGCACGGAGGCGATCACCGTGCGGCGGGCTTTGCAACTCGACCTCGACTGAGGGTGCCCATTCATCCCCCAGATGATGGGTTCCGCTTCCGGCGGATGCGCCTGTTGACCCACGGCCCTTGAAAACGGCACACTTCGGAACGCGGTCCGCCGAAATGGTGGGGAAGGCTTTCGAAAGACGCAAAAGAAAAGCCGCGCGTAGGATAGGGAACGGGGGTTCGGCTTAACGTGACATGTCTTGACCGTCGGCACGGTGGTCGTGTCGGCACTTGGCCAAGCGTTGAGCGTTTGATCCCGCAGCAGAGGATGAAACCCGGTGGTGATGCCTTCCGGCTTGCCGCCGCAAACCCACTTGCAAGGGAAATGAGGCCGAGATGGTAGGAATTGTCCGGCTCATCGAACGTATTTCGATGACGATAGGGTGGTTGGGGGCGCTGATCATGGCGCCGCTCATTCTATCGATGGTTTACGAGGTGATGTCGCGCCATTTCCTGGATGCGCCGACTTTCTGGGCTTACGAGGTCGGCTATATGCTGGCCGGCACGACCTACATGTTCGGCATGGGATACTGCCTGCGCCAAGGCGGACATATCCGGGTCGATTTCCTCTATGACCAGATGTCGCTCAAGGGCAAGGCGACGGTGAACACGCTCGGATACCTCTTCCTGATGCTTCCGGTCTGCGCCTGGGTGACCTTCGGCCTCTACGAATATGCGGTCGAGGCCTATGACGCGGGTGAGGTTTCCGGCGAATCCGCATGGAACCCGGTCATCTGGCCATTCCGCTTTGTCTGGGTCATCGGGTTCGCGTCGCTGACCCTGCAAGGGCTCGCCGAACTGATAAAGAACATCATGATCCTGCAAGGGATTGATATCGCTCAATATGGCTTTGGCGCGACCGAGGAGGCCACGGGATGACTCTGGGTATTGGCCTTTTGATGTTCCCGGCGTTGATGATCTGCATCTTCATCGGGTTCCCGGTAGCATTCTCGCTGATGGGTGTCGCCGTCGCCTTCGGGCTCTACCGTTTCGAATTCAATCTGGTGCATCAGCTTGTCGCCAAGGTTGACGATGTCGCCTCGTATTATGTTCTGGCGGCGGTGCCGCTGTTCATTTTCATGGGCTCGATGCTGGAGCGTTCCGGCATTGCCGAGAAGCTGTTCGAGGCGATCCATCTGTGGACACGGCGCCTGCCCGGCGGTCTCGCGGTCGGCACGGTGCTGCTCTGCGTGGTTTTCGCGGCCGCCAGCGGCGTGGTCGGCGCCACCGAGTCCGTCGTCGGCCTTTTGGCGATCCCGGTGATGCTGCGTTACGCCTATGACAAGGGACTGATTTCCGGAACGATCTGCGCCGGCGGCTCGCTCGGCACGATCATCCCGCCTTCGGTTGTCGTGGTCATTCTGGGGCCGGTCGCCGACGTTTCGGTCGGTGATCTCTTTGCCGGCATGCTGTTGCCCGGCCTGATCCTCGCCGCGCTCTATATCGTTTACATCATGGGCCGCTGTATCGTTCGCCCGCAGGATGGACCGGCCCTGCCGCCGGACGAGAATGATCCGCCGTTCTTGCAGAAGCTCTACGTCACCGCGACCGCCCTGGTGCCGCCTCTGGTGCTGATCTTCGCGGTTCTCGGCACCATCATGCTGGGTCTGGCGACACCGACCGAGGCCGCCGCCATGGGGGCGATCGGCACGGTGATCATGACGATGATCTATGGTGCGTTCAATCTGGCGACCCTGCAGGAAGCGTTCCTGAAGACCCTGCAGGTCACCGCGATGATCCTTACCATTCTGTTGGGCGGCACCATGTTCGCCGGCGTCTTCGTCGCCCTGGGCGGCATCAGCGCCGTCAGCGATCTCTTGGAAGCGGCCAATCTCGGCCCCTGGTCGACCATGCTGATCCTGATGCTGATCGCCTTCTTGGCTGGTTTCGTGCTGGACCTGATCTCGATCATCCTGATCATCATTCCGGTCGCGATCGCGGTGCTACGCTCCATGGGCGTGGATGATGTCTGGTTCTGCATCATGTTCCTGGTGGTGATCCAGACCAGCTACCTGACCCCGCCGATGGCCCCGGCGATCTTCTATCTGCGCGGCATCAGTCCGCCGGAGATCTCCCTCGGGGACATGTACCGGGGCGTCGTGCCGTTCATCCTGGCGGAGTTCGTCTGTCTCGGCCTGGTCATGGCCTTCCCGGACCTGGCGCTTTGGCTGCCGAGAGTCCTGTTCGACGGCTGAGGCCGCCTATCGAACGCCGGTTGCGGAGGAGCGCCCTTGACGGGCGCTCCTTTGTTTCCGGGCCTTAACCCTTGCAACCGGAGATGCCGCCCATGGCCATGCCCAATGTCAAGCTCGCCTATGAAGTGAAGCCCGATTCTCATGCCATGCTCGGCCGGATTGCGGAACGCTACGGCCTGCCCGACGAATCCAAGGCGCTGAGATGCCTGCTGGACTACGCGGCGATGGAGGGCGACTGGGATGAGATCTTCAAGAAGGTTCGCTGCCGCCGCTGCGGCTGATCCTTAATTTACCGTGGATTGACGCCGCGCAAGCCGTTACTATGTCCGTAAATCCTTCACCATCCGCGCCATCGGCGCCGAGGCCTGGAAACGGGAGATCCGTACCATGATGAGCGAACGGCAAATCGAGTTCCGGAAGGGATATCGGGCCAAGATCGACGGCTGGTACAATGGCTATGTCCATATCGCGGTGATTTACGCCATTGGCTTCACCGCGATGTGGATCTTCACCCAGCATATCTCGAATGTTCAGTGGTACGAGTGGCTGATCATCCCGGCGACCATCGTGGTCTGTAACATCTTCGAGTGGTTCCTGCACAAGCATGTCATGCACCGCCGGATCAACGTGACCGGCCTGCGTGCGATCTACGAGCGGCACACCCTGAACCATCACCAGTTCTTCACCGACGAGGAGGTCCGTTTCCGGGATCACGAGGATTGGCGGGTCACCGTCTTCCCGCCCTACGCGCTGGTGATCTTCATGATGATGTCGCTGCCGGGTGTGGCGGTGTTCGGCTATCTCTTCGGCTGGAATGTCGGCTGGCTGTTCATCTGCACCACCGTCGGCATGTACCTGACGTACGAGTTCATGCATTTCTGCTGCCACGTGGACGAGAATGCCTTCGTGCGCAACATGCCCTTCATCAACACCCTGCGGCGCCATCATGTGGCGCATCACAACAAAAGCCTGATGATGGAGGTGAACATGAACCTCACCTTCCCGATCGCCGACTGGCTGTTCGGCACCTCCGATCTCGACCGCGGGCTGCTTGGCCATTTGTTTAACGGCTACAGCACCAAGCATCTGAAGTCTGATCTGCGCTCCCGTCCGCGCACGCCGTTCGAAGCCTCGACAGGTCCCGTGCCGGCGGAGTAGGACCAAATCGCGGCCATCGGAACCAGTTTCCATTTCGGCCACCGCAACTCCACGGTCGCCCTGGCGGAGGCCGGGGCGACGGTTCGGCAAAGCTCTAGCGTGAGCCTTTGTCACAGCAAAACGCCATAGGAATCCGGAACCACGTGCCGGTCCACCAAACAGCAAAGCGGAAAACGCGCTCTTTCCACCGCGCCGCCGGCCGGTTGGCGATGCGGGTGATCGTTCCCGTCGCGGCGCTGATCCTCTGTTCCGGTTTCGCGACACTGGAGCGGTTTCTCGCACCGGGCGCGGAGCTTTGGGAGCGCTGGGCGGCACACGATCCAGCCGCCACCGCGACCATCGACCATGAGGCCTGGAACGGCTTCCTTGCACGCCATTTGGTAGCCGCCCCGGACGGATCGACCGGGTTGCGCTATGCCGCGGTCGGAGCCGATGACCGGGCGGTGCTGGACGGGTATATCAAGGTGCTGTCCGCGACCGCGATAAGCCGCCATGCGCGCGCCGAGCAGCTTGCCTATTGGATCAATCTCTACAACGCCCTGACCGTCCGCGTCGTGCTGGAGCATTATCCCGTCGCCTCGATCAAGGACATCAAGCTGTCATCCGGTTTCCTGGCGTCCGGTCCTTGGGACGCGAAACTGATCACCATCGAGGGCGAGGAGATCAGCCTCAATGACATCGAACACCGGATCATCCGGCCGATCTGGCGCGATCCCCGCGTGCATTACGCGCTCAATTGCGCCTCGATCGGCTGTCCGAACCTGGCGGGCGAGGCCTATACCGCCGCGTCGCTGGACGACCGCCTGAACCGGGCGGCGGCGGCCTTCATCAACAGCCCGCGCGGAATTCGGATCAATGGCGGCCAGGTCACGGCGTCCCGGATCTACGACTGGTTTTACGGTGATTTCGGCGGGACCGACGACGCGGTTTTCCGGCACATCCTGCGTTTCGCCTCGCCCGAGCTCCGGGCCGCGCTCGCCCCGATTGGCAAGATCACCGATGTCGCCTATGACTGGAGGCTGAACGACGCGAGCTGAGCCGGCCCGCGCCCCACAGCCGAGGCTACCGCATGACCACGCCCCAACCCTATGACGGTTTCATCATCGACGGCGCGCAATACGCCAAGTGGGACCGCTCGATCTTCCAGGAGATGCGCGACGGCGGGGTGACCTGCGTCAATGTCACGATCGTCTATTGGGAGACCGCGCGCGAGACTCTGTCCGAGATCGGCAAGTGGAACCGTCTGTTCGAGCGGCACAGCGACCTGATCATGCAAGCCCGCACCGCCGCCGATGTGCGCCGCGCCAAGGCCGAGAACAAGACCGCCATCACCTTCGCCTTTCAGCATTGCTCGCCGATCGAGGAGGACATCGACCTGGTCGAGATCATGCATACGCTCGGTGTGCGCTTCATGCAGCTCAGCTACAACAACCAGAGCGTCTGTGCCACCGGCTGCTACGAGGACGAGGATCCCGGCATCACCCGCTTCGGCAAACAGGTGATCCGTGAGATGAACCGTGTCGGCATGGTCGTCGACATGTCGCATTCCGGCGAGCGCTCGACCTTTCATGCGATCGAGCTGTCGGAGCGGCCGATCACCGTGACCCATGCCAATCCGAAAGCCTGGCATCCGGCCCTGCGCAACAAGACCGATGATCTGCTGAAGGCGCTGGCCGAGAGCGGCGGCATGCTCGGCTTTTCGATGTATCCGTTTCACCTCAAGGACAAATCCGCCTGCACGCTCGAGGAGTTCTGCGCGATGATTGCCAGGACCGCTGACCTGATGGGCATCGACCGTATCGGGATCGGCTCCGACCTTGTGCAGGGCCATGGCGACGAGGTGGTCGAGTGGATGCGCAACGGGCGCTGGAGCAAGGCACTGGATTTCGGTGAGGGCACGGCGGCGGATGCCGGCTGGCCGGATCCGGTTCCCTGGTTTACCGGCAACCGTGATTTCGGCAATATCGCCGCCGGCCTCGCCGCGCACGGCTTTTCCTCCGAGGATGTCGCCAAGGTGATGGGCCTCAACTGGCTTCGGTTCTTCGAGGAAAATTTCGGACCGGCGGGATGACCGCCGAGGCGGCCCGATCCGCCCCGGTCCGGCTCCGCGCGCCGGAGACGGTGATGCGTCTGGCGCGGGTCGGCTCGTTCCACCCGACGCGGATCAGTTTCACCAGAACCTTGATCCGCCGCATGGCGCGCGAGACCTGGCGGATCGAATGTCCGCTGTTCGATCTCGATGACGGCGGCATCGGGACCGCCGTTTACCGGGTTGATACTCCGGAAGCGCCGCTCTGGTTTGTGGTCTTCGCCGATCATCTGGATGCCGCCGACCGGACCGACCGGGTCATCGCCGAAAAGTGGGATGCCACTTTCACCCTGACCGCGCGCGAGCCCGACGCGGCCGAGATCGAGCGGCTGCGCGCCAATATCCCGTTGCAGGAGGCCGGCCGCTGTTCCTCGGGAGAACTGGTTCTCAGCCGCGCTAACAAGAGCGTGCGTCTGTTCGAGCACGTGGTCGACGCGCTCTCTCGGGGCCGCCAGCCGGACCGCGCGAAGATTCTCGATGTGGGCTATCTGGTGCGCACCACGGCGGTTTATGGCAACGGCAAGTTCGGTCTCGCCGATCTCGATCAGCTGCGCGCGTCCGGGGTTTTCGGCCTGCCGTTCCAGGCGGAGATGCTGTGTGTTTTTCTGGCCCGCCAGTTCAGTCTCGACTGGGTGGAGCATATCGCCCGGGCCCGCGCCCCGGCTGATTTCACGCCGATGGCGGACGGGCTGAAGCGGGCGCTCGGGGTCGGCAATGCCACCGGCCTCGGCATGGCGCCGTTCCTGGTCGGCCACCCCAAGCTGATCAACGCCTGGATCACCGCGCGCGAGACGGCGCTCGCCCGGGTCCGCGCCGTGGCCGCGCCGAAGCCGGAGGCCGTGGAGCGGTTCCGCACCTTGCTCTCCCGCTCGGCGGTCCATGTCGGACAATGGCCGACCACCGACGGGCTCCAGCGGCGGCGCTGCGCCGAGCTGCTGGAGCATATCGCCGTTCTCGCCGATGCCGAGCCGCGGCTGCCGCGGGCCGGCCTTTGGGACGCG
>JAYOEU010000058.1:0-22450 GCA_038116915.1 Alphaproteobacteria bacterium | reverse complement strand
GTCTTCCGCGATCTTCGTTGGTTTTTTGATGGGCGTGGTGACAGCGGTCCCGGTCGCTGATCTGCAGCAAAGAGAGCTTTATCCCGGCAGCACAACCGGTCTCCGTATGACTCTGGAAAAGTTTGTCGCTCACCAAACACTGGATGAAGATCTCGTTCACATTTTGATCAATAGAGAAAATTCGGATGAGCGAAAAAAGGATGTCGACGCGAAAATCGAGAAGTTCTTCGGAGGCCAGCGTGAAATCTCTTTCATATTCAATGAGCAACTGCTGAAGGTCTTGGCGGTTCCGGAACCCGCGGCATGCGACGAAGAATGCAAGGCCGAGCATGCAAAGCAATGTAAGGTGATGCAATCCGAACCGGGTTCCTGTTCCTACGCATCACTGATTGTCAAACTGCGGCAACGCCTTGAATTGCCCTTGGAGGTTTACAAGACCGGCGAGGCATGTATGCGGTCCATATTGTCGGACTCCGCTTACATTGATCAGGTGCCGAAATATGACACGATTGAATCGGATTGTTCCGATTATTTCGTAAGCCAAACCAAGGTTTCAAAGGCTCAGATTCTCGCGATCGCCTTTTTTGTCGGGTTCCTGTCTTTCATTGCATGTGAAATCTTCAATATCGGTTTGCGTGCCGAGACAATTGTATGCCGCCGGAAAAAGATTGCTGACCTTAAGAGACTTCGGAACGCGAAGAGAGCAACGGTGACGCATGATGACTCGGAACCGGCGGGTAATTAAGGCCGATCCATTTGACAAACCCGCCGGCATCCCTATAGTGCGCGGCCTGATTTCCGGGAACGTGGGGTGTCCGAAACGTGGCATCCCCGGCCTTATGGCCCTACCGGGACAAGAACAACAATGGATCTTGGAGTCCACGCATGAGCAATCGCATCGCCGCGAAGCATAAGATCGACCGCCGTTTGGGCGTCAATCTCTGGGGCCGCCCCAAATCTCCGTTCAACAAGCGCGAATATGGCCCGGGCCAGCACGGTCAGCGCCGCCGCAAGCCGTCCGACTTCGGCATCCAGTTGATGGCCAAGCAGAAGCTCAAGGGCTATTACGCCAATATCGGCGAAAAGCAGTTCCGCAAGTACTATCGCGAGGCCGCGCGCCGCAAGGGGGATACCGGTGAAAACCTGGTCGGTATTCTCGAGTGCCGGCTTGACGCGGTGATCTACCGGATGAAGTTCGTCCCGACGGTCTTCGGCGCCCGCCAGTTCGTCAGCCACGGCCATGTCAGCGTCAACGGAAAGCGGGTGACCATCCCGTCCTATCTCTGCAAGCCGGGTGACGTGGTCACCGTGAAGGAGAAGTCGCGCGAGATCCCGATGGTTCTGGAAGCCGTCGCCTCGTCCGAGCGCGACGTGCCCGACTATGTTCAGGTCGATTTCTCCAAGATGACCGGCACGTTCCTGCGCGAGCCCAAGCTTGAGGATGTGCCCTATCCGGTGCAGATGGAGCCCAATCTGGTGGTCGAGTTCTACTCCCGCACCTAGTTTTTCCCTACGACGGAATACCGGATGCCCGCGCCTGCCGCGGGCGTTCGTGTTTTTGCCGTCCGCTCTGAAGACGCCCCGGCAGGCGCCGGATGTGGCGGCCGGGCTCTCGGCTTGACCGAGGATTACTCGATCGGTTTCGCCAGGCCCTCGACGATCTCGACATTCGGCGTCGCGTCAAGCAGCGCGGGGAGCACCTTCAGCTTCGAGGACCGGTTGCCGCCCCCGAGGATGATGAAGTCCCGGCGCATCACGTCGCCGTCGATCCAGAGCGGCAGATCCGGCGGCAGGGCGAGAGCGGTCACGCCGCCGATCTCCATGCCGGTGATCTCCTTGGTTTCCTCGGCGCTGGCGAAGGAGACCTTGCGGGCGCCGAGCTTCTTGCGGACCGTGTGATTAACGTCGAGACGGTGGGTCGCCAGCACGACGCAGGCCGCGTATTTCAGCTCTCCGGTCTTCGAGCGGACAAGGATCGTGTTGGCGGAATCGGCGGGCTCGACCCCGTAGCGCGCGCAGAACACCGCCGTGTCCGCCAGATCCGGATCACAATCCCAGACCTCGAACTCAAGATCGGAGGCTTCGAGGATCCGGCGGATTTCGGGCAAGGTATCGGTCATCGGCTTGCGCGCGCGTTATGCCGCAATGGCATCCGGGATGAACACCGAATCCGCGTCATGGCGAATGCCGGCGCGCAGGCAGAAATCGGGCCGCAGCAAGCGGTCGCAGATCACCGTGGCGCCGGTGTTGTCGGAGAGCTGGAAGCGCCCGGTATCCATCGTCAGCACACTGATATCGGCATCCATGCCGACGCCGAGTGATCCGATCTCCTCCTCCATGCGCAGAACCTTGGCGGGATTGCTCGAGACCATGGCGACGATCCTGTCCAGCGGAACGCCCAGATGAAGCAGCTCGGACATGGCGATGGTGAGGTTGAAGGGGGCGACGCCGTAGAACGGATTCTCGGCCCGGACCTTGTCCTCGCCCAGATCGGGGACGGTGACGTTGTAGCCGTGCATGTCGGCGCCCAACGTGTCGGGAATGATCCCGGCATCGATGATCCGCCGGGCCGCATCGAAACTGAAATGCGAGCCGTGCCCGACATCCACCAGAATGCCCCGGTCGTTGATCGCCTCCCGCAGGATCGGATGGATGATTCCGGTCTCGGACACGAAGCCTCCAGGATGCCGGGTGAACGGGTGGGCCAGGATGTCGCCCGGCTTCATCACCGGGATCAGCTCGCGGATCAGTTCGTCCGCGTCGGGGATACGGCCGGAATCGTCGGTCGGCCAAAGTTGTCCGAGATGGATGTAGAGCGGCAGGTTGGTGGCGGTCGCGATCTCCTGGCCGAGCTTGATGACCTCAAGCCCCCACCGCGATTGCCCGCCGATTTCGGCATGCGCCTTGACGCCCTTGACCAGATCCAGATTTTCCGACGCGACGCGGACCGTATGCTCGACATTGACTCCGGTCGGCCCGTAGAGATCGGGGTAGAGATGACCCTCCATGCCGCCTACCAGATAGGCGGAAATGAAGGCGAGGCACCGGCTGGCCGACGGCTCGGCGATGAAACGGCGGAAGCCGCCGAAGGTCATGCAGCTCGGCCCGCCCTGATCGATCAGCGTCGTCACGCCGGAACGCACCCCCACCAGATCCGGTTCCAGCCCGAACTTTCCGGTGACATGCTGATAGACATGGGCGTGGGTGTCGATCATGCCGGGAATGACGAGGCGCCCGCTCGCGTCGATGCGGCGCAGCGCCCGGTGATCCTTCAGGCTCGGCTCGACGGCCGCGATCTTGCCGTCGCGCACGCCGATGTCGTAGCGGCCGTCGAGCCCCAGTTTCGGGTCGATCAGCCTGCCGTTCTCGATAATGGTTTCCATCGGTGCGGTCGTCATCGGTTCACTCCCCAAAGCGCGGATCGGTTCCCGCGGCAGCTCGCTCGCGGATATTATGATCACTTGCGGGCTCGAAAACAAAAGTTGTCTTCGTTTCCGATATGGTCAGACTAATACGAAACGCGCGGTGATGACGCGCCGGCGAGGGGCGGGGCATGGACGGTGATCAGGGTGCCGGGACGGGCGGACAGGGTTTCGGCATAGGCGCGCGCATGACGCGGCGCGAGGACCACCGCCTCCTGCATGGCAAGGGCCGCTTCGTCGCCGATATCCGCATGCACGGGATGCTCGAGATGGCATTCCTGCGCAGCCCGCTTGCCCATGCCCGAATCACTTCGGTGACCAAGCCCGATGGGGCCGCAGACCGGGTGTTCACCGCCGCCGATCTCGTGGGTGTTTCCGGCATCCGCGCCGATTCCGGCCTGCCGGGCTTCAAAAGCTCGGTCCAGCCGATCCTTGCCGAAACCAAGGTCAGGCATGTGGGGGAACCGATCGCCGCCTGTCTTGCGGTCTCGCGGGCGCGGGCCGAGGACCTTGCCGAACTGGTGGATGTCGGCTTCGAGGAAATCGCCGCGGTTCACGATCTGAAGCGGGCGCGGGATCAGTCCGCGCCGCTGCTGCATGACCATTGGGGCGAGAACGTCTTTCTGGAAAGCGCCGTCGACATCGACTTCGCCGATGCCATCAAGGATGCGGCATCGGTCGTAACGAGACGCTATCAGACCGCGCGGCAATGCATGGCGCCGATCGAGGGGCGCGGCCTAGTCGCGGTCTGGGACCGGACGCTGGAGGTGCTGACCCTGCACTCCGCCACCCAGATGCCGCATATCGTGCGTACCGGCCTTGCCGGCTGCCTGGGGTTGGAGCATGGCCAGATCCGGGTGGTCGCGCCGGATGTCGGCGGCGGCTTCGGATATAAGGGGATCCTGCTGGCCGAGGAAGTGTGCGCCGGCTTCCTGGCGATGAAGCTGGACCGGCCGATCCGCTGGATCGAGGATCGGCGCGAGCATCTCACCGGCAACGCCAACTGCCGCGAGCATTATTACGAGGTTACCGGCTATGCGGCGGCGGATGGCGAACTGCTGGCGGTGGATTGCTCGGCGATCGTCGATTCCGGCGCCTATTCCGCCTACCCGTTCTCGGCCTGCCTCGAATCGGCTCAGGTCGCCAGCATCCTGCCGGGCCCCTACAAGATGCGCGGCTATCGCTGCAAGACCTGGTCGGTCGCGACCAACAAGCCGCCGATCCTGCCGTTCCGGGGGGTGGCCCGCACCGGCGTCTGCTTCGCCATGGAATCGATGATGGACGCGCTTGCCCGCGATCTCGGCATCACCCCGGCGGCGATCCGGCACCGCAATCTCGTCGAGGCGGCCGAGATGCCGTTCACCAACATCACCAACAAGTATTTCGACAGCGGCGACTATCGGGAGGCGCTTTCGCGGGCCGTCGAAGCGATCGATATCGACGCTATCCGCGCCGAGCAGAAGGCCCAAACCGGACGCTCCCGGATCGGCGTCGGCTTGTCGGTGTTCTGCGAGCAGGGAGCGCACGGCACCTCGGTCTATCACGGCTGGGGCATCCCGATGGTGCCGGGCTTCGAGCAGGCGACGGCGCGGCTCACGCCGGATGGCGGGCTGGAGCTTCGGGTCGGCGTTCACAGCCACGGTCAGGGCCTGGAAACCAGCCTCGCCCAGATCGCCCATGACCGGCTCGGCATTGCGCCGGACAAGATCAAGGTGGTGCACGGCGATACCGCCTACACGCCCTATTCGACCGGGACCTGGGGTTCGCGCTGCATCGTCATGGCCGGCGGGGCGGTCGCCGCGGCCTGTGATGCGCTGGCCGAGCGGATCAAGGGGATCGCGGGACACCTGCTGCAGGGCGAGGCGGACGCGGTGACCCTGTCGGGCGGTCAGGCGATGATCGGCTCCGCCGCGGTCAGCGTCGAGGAAGTGGGCCGGACCTGGTACCTGAAACCGCAGTTGCTGCCCGACGATGTGGATCCGCGCGGGCTCGAGGCGACCGAGGGCTACAAGACCACCCAGGATACCGGAACCTTCTCCTATGCCTGCCATGCGGTGAAGGTGCGTGTCGATCTCGATCTCGGGCATGTCGAGTTGCTGGACTATGTCGTGGTCGAGGATGCCGGAACCATGATCAACCCGGCGATCGTCGACGGTCAGGTTCTAGGCGGCACGGTTCAGGGGATCGGCACGGCGCTGCACGAGGGGATGCCGTTCGATGCCGCCGGACAGCCGCTGGCCTCGACCCTGGCCGACTATCACATGCCGGTGGCAAGCGACATGCCGGCGATCCGGTTGATCCATATGGAAACCCCGTCGCCGCTCAGCCGGTTCGGTCAGAAGGGCATCGGAGAAAGCGGGGCGATCGGCCCGCCCGCCGCGATCGCCAATGCGGTCAATGACGCCCTTGCCGGGTTCGGAGCCGAGGTGGCGCATCTGCCGATCACGCCGGAACGGGTGCTTGCCGCGCTTGCCGAGGCGTCGGCGCGGGAGGGCGCGTCATGAAGCCGGTCGCTTTCCAGCATCGATTTCCGGCGGACCTGCAAGACGCGATCGCAAGCCTTGGGGCCGGCGCCTCGCCTGTCGCGGGCAATCAGTCGCTCGGCCCGATGCTGAACCTCCGGCTCGCGCGTCCCTCGATGCTGGTGGATCTCGCCTCGCTGGAGGCTCTGCGGGCGGTTACGGAAACCGCGAGCCATGTCCGGCTCGGCGCCCGCATTACCCATGCCGAGATCGAGGACGGCGAGGTTCCCGACCCGACCGGCGGATGGCTGCGCGCGGCGGCGGGGAACATCGCCTACCGCGCCGTCAGGAACCGGGGCACCCTCGGCGGCAGCCTCTGCCATGCCGATCCCGCCGCCGACTGGGTGATCGTGATGACGACCCTCGGCGCGACCGCGATCCTGCACGGCCCGGGCGGAGAACGCCGGATGCCGGTCGGGGATTTAATAACCGGACCCTATCGCACGGCGCTTGGTGAGGGCGAAATTCTGACGGCGGTCGAAATCGCCAGGCCCGGTCCCGGCGCCCGCTGGGGATATTGGAAATATGTCCGCCAGACCGGCGATTTCGCCAAGGCCAGCGCCGCCGTTTATGTCGATACGGGCCGGGACGAATGCCGCTGCGTGATCGGCGCCCTCGGACGGCAGCCGTTGCGCCTTGCCGATCCCGAGGGCCTGCTGGACGGCTCGATATCGCCGTCGGAGGCGGTCGCGCGGGCCCTGCCGGATCAGTCGGCCGCAAGCCTCGCCCAGCATGTCGTCGCGTTGAGCCGTGCAATCGCCCAAGCCCAAGCCCATTCCCAGTCCCAAGCCGGCGGAGACGCGTCATGAGCGAGGTGGAGATCGGCTTCACCCTGAATGGCGCGCCGGTACAAGGCAGGGCCGAACCTCGCACCCATCTCGCCGATTTCATCCGCGAGGAGATGCTGCAGACCGGCACCCATCTCGGCTGCGAGCAGGGGGTCTGCGGCGCCTGCACGGTGTTCATCGACGGTCGTCCGGCGCGGTCCTGCATAACCCTCGCGGCGTCCTGTCAGGGCGCCGATGTGCGGACCGTCGAAGGTTTCGACGACGACGCGCTGATGCGGCGTATCCGGGAGGCTTTTTCGCGGCACCACGCGCTGCAATGCGGCTATTGCACGCCGGGGATGCTGACGACGGCCTATGACATTGTCCGCCGGCTGCCCGACGCCGATGCCCGGCGGATACGGCGCGAGCTGGCGGGCAATCTCTGCCGCTGTACCGGTTATGCGGGTATCGTCTCCGCCATTGAGGACGTGCTGGCGAACGATCCGCCGACGGCCGGTCTCGCGGCGATGCCGCGCTCGGTGCCGGTGGCCGGACCGGCGGCATCGCCGGCACTGTCTGAACCGGGCATCACCGCGGCGGCGGGGTCCCATGATCCGGGAGCGCTGCCCGATGCCGCGTCGCTGAAGGGCGCGGCGCATTTGACCCGTTCCCTCACCCTCTCCGTCGGCGCGGGGGAAGCCTGGGCCCTGCTGTCCGCGCCGGAGCGCATCGTCACCTGCGTGCCCGGCGCCGGTCTGACCGGCCCGGTCGAGGGCGGCAAACTCGCCGGACAGATCCTGGTCGCGGTCGGTCCGATCAAGGCCACCTTCGCGGGCAGGGGGGCGGTCACCTTCGATGCCGGCCGAAGACGCGGCGGTCTCGTCGGCCGGGGCCGCGACGCGCTGAGCCGGACCGCGCTGGAGGGCATGCTGGATTTCGTTGTCGCCGAGACCGGCCCCGGGACCTGCCGGCTCGATCTCGACATGCGCTATCGCCTTGCCGGTCCGCTCGCCCAGTTCGGCCGTCCCGAACTGGTGGCCGAAATCGCCGACCGGCTGCTGGCGGAGGTCGCCGCGGCGATTGAGCGCGAGGTGCGCGGCGACGGCATTTCGGTTGCTGAGGCGCCGAAGCCGATAAAAGGGTTTGCGCTGATGGTTCAGGCGCTGAAGGCGATGCTGTCCAGGATTTTTTCGGGCCGTTGAGACGGCAACTCAACCTTCCGGGCCGGGGAACCGCCTGCCGAATGTGCCCTGGCTTGCGCCAGGGATTCGGAATGCAGGGTTTCGGGACCCCGGTGACCGCCGAACTCTAACCCCGCAATTCCGGCTTCAGCGCCGCCTCGATGTATTGCCGGAAATGCTCGATCGGCGGTGTCCTGGCCGAGGGCGACTTGGCGCCTTCGTCCCAGCGGCGCAGGCGCACGGCGTCGCCGTGGTAGGGCCGCGCCTCGAATTCGGCCACTTCCTCCTCTGAGAACGGACCGCCCTGAACCTCAAGGCTGCGCACCGAGCCTTGGGAAAGTTTGGCGAAGTAGTCGCCGTCGGTCGCGGTCAGATAGCGTTTGGCGTCCACATGCCAGCGGATCGGCTGGAGCACGTCGTCATTGAACCAGGGCGCGAGATAACGGGCCGCGCGTTCCTCGTGTTCGGCATCCTCGCCCCGGTTGATGGCCGCCAGCGCGTCCGGGTTGATCAGATGTCCGATGTCATGCAGCAGGCACGCCGTGATCAGCGCCGGGCTCGCGCCGGCCTGTTCCGCCAGGGCGGCGCATTGCAGCGCATGGGCGCGCTGGGTGACGTTTTCCTCATCGAACCTGGAGAGCGCGCGCTCGGCATAGTTTTCCAGGATTTCGTCGACCGGGTTCATCCGATGCTCCTGACTTTGTTCCAATTCAGGCAACGCGTTCGCCGCCGCGCCAGGTCTGGCGGACGACGGGAGTGCCGTCGGCAAGGCGCCGCACGCGGATCAAATCGGCGCGCCTGTCCGGCGCGATCTCGCCGCGATCGGCAAGGCCGACCATGCGCGCCGGATTGCGGGTGACGGTCGCCATCGCCTCGGGCAGGGAGAGGCCGTCGCCGTCATGCAGCAGGAAGGCGCCGTGCAGCAGGCTGGACGGCACATAGTCCGACGAAAGGGCATCCAGGAGCCCGGCCCGCGCCAGATCCGAGGCGGCTGCATTGCCGGAATGCGAGCCGCCGCGCACCACGTTGGGGCCGCCCATGATCGTGGTCATCCCCTTGGCCCGCGCCGCCCGGGCGGCCTCCAGGGTGGTCGGAAACTCGCTGATCGTGACGCCCAGCGCATCGGCTTCATCGATATGCGCATCGGTGGCGTCGTCGTGGCTGGCCAGGACCACGCCCGCGGCCCGGCAAAGCTCGGCGATGGCTTGGCGGTGCTTGTCGGAATAGAGGGCCTGATTGGCTTTGCGGGTCGTAACCATTTCCTCGAACTGGGCGTCGTTCAGACCGTATTTGCCCTGATAGTAGACGCGCAACTTTGATTGATCGACGAACTGCCTTTGCCCCGGCGTGTGGTCCATCAGCGAAACCAGCTTGACCAGCGGTTCCTCGCGAAACGGCTCGTACAGTTCCATGGCCCGGGGATTGGCGACCTCGCAGCGCATGTGCAGATAGTGGGTGACCCGCAGATTGCCGTGCCGGACCGCCTCGCGGATGGCATGGGCCGCCGCCGCGAGCATCGCCTCGCGGTCGTCATTGTCGATGGCGCCGCCCACCGCGACCGCGTCGAAAACCGTTGTGATGCCGGCGGCCGCGATCTGTGCGTCGTGGGCCAGCACCGCCGAGGGGACCGGCCAATGCACCTTCGGCCTCGGCACGCAGTGCTTTTCAAGGTTGTCGGTGTGAAGTTCGATCAGCCCCGGAATGAGATAGTCGCCGTCGAAATCGATCGCGCCGGGCGCGGAGGAGGGGCCTTCGCCGACCTCGCGGATGTCGCTGTTCTTGACCGTCACCGTGCCCTCGATGACCCGATCGGCCAGGACCAGCCGCGCGTTGGTGAAGATCTGCTCGCCGCTGATGGTCATCAGGCCGCCCTTCGCGCGCTGTCCAGGGTAAAGGTCCGGGTTCCGACCGCCTCACGCACGAACGCATCGTGGAAGATCCCGGCGATCGCGACGCCGCGGGCTCGGGCTTCGACGATCAGATCGATCACCGCCTGGCGGTTGCCGGCATCAAGAGAGGCCGTCGGCTCGTCCAGCAGCAGGATCGGATAGTCGCGCACGAAGGTCATGGCGATGTTCACCCGTTGCTGCTCGCCGCCGGAAAAGGTCGCCGGCGGTAGCGGCCAGAGGGCTTTCGGGATCGCCAGACGGTCCAGCATCGCCGCCGCGCGGTCGCGCGCCGAAGCCTCGTCTATGCCTTGGGCGAACAGCGGTTGGGCGACCAGATCCAACGCGCTGATCCGGGGGATCACCCGCAGGAACTGGCTGACATGGCCGAGGGTTCGTTCGCGGACGTCGAGCACCAGGTGCGGCGGCGCGCCCACCAGGTCGACCCAGGTTCCGTCATGCCGCACCAGAATGCTGCCGGCCTCGGCGAGATAGTTGGCGTAGATCGACCGCAGCAGCGTCGATTTCCCGGCGCCCGAGGCTCCCGCCAGAACGACGCATTCGCCGCGTCCGACGCTGAGCGAGACATCCTCCAGCACGCGGATGCGCACGCCGCCCTGATTGTGCAGGGTGAAGCTTTTGTGCAGGCCCGCGACCCGGATCATGTCCCGCTCGTCGTCGGGTTTTGAAGTTTGCAAAGCCATGCTGTTCTCACACCGGCAGGATCGAGGAAACGAGAAGCTGGGTATAGGGGTGCTGGGGATCGTCCAGTACCTGATCGGTCAGGCCGTGCTCGACCACCCGGCCGCCGCGCATCACCATAAGCCGGTGCGACAGCAGGCGCACGACGCCCAGATCGTGGGTGACCACCACGCAGGCGATGCCAAGCTGGCTAACGAGGCCCCGGATCAGATCGAGCAGGCGGGCCTGCACGGAGACGTCGAGACTGCTGGTCGGCTCGTCCATGAAAACCAGGCGCGGTTGGGTGACCAGGTTGCGGGCGATCTGCAGGCGTTGCTGCATGCCGCCGGAGAAGGTGGCGGGGAGGTGATCAATGCGGGCGAGATCCATCTCGACCTTTTCCAGCCAGTCGACCGCGGCGCCCCGGATCTCGCCATAGTGGCGCGCGCCGACCGCCATCAGCCGCTCACCGACATTGGCGCCGGCGGAGACATTCATGCGCAGCCCGTCTCTGGGGTTCTGAAACACGATCCCCCAGTCGGTGCGCATCAGCATGCGCCGCTCCGGCTCGCTCATGGCATAGATGTCGCGCAAGCCGTCGACCCGGGTATCGAAGCGTACCGAGCCGGAAGAGGGAGGGAGCAGGCCGGAGATGCATTTCAACAAGGTGGTCTTGCCCGATCCCGACTCGCCGACCACGCCCAATACCTCGCCGGGAAAGAGCGTGAAGCTGACATCCTCGCAGCCGATCTGACCGCCGTACCGGTGCGTGAGGCCCTTGACGTCGAGCAGCGGATTGGCGTCGGCGCGGACGCTCATGATCTCTCTCCCGGTTTGGCGGTGGCCGTGGTGTCGGGCTCCGGCGGAACCGGAAGGCCGGTTCCCTCATGTCCGGCGTCCCGGCGGGTCCGGCAATAGTCGCTGTCGGAGCAGACGAAAAGCCGTGAGCCCTTGTCGTCGGTAATCACCTCGTCGAGATAGCTCTCTTGGGAACCACAGAGCGCGCAGGGCCGGTCCCAGCTCTCGATGGTGAAGGGGTGGTCGTCGAAATCGAGGCTCTTGACCTTGGTATGGGGCGGGACCGCGTAGATCCGCTTCTCGCGTCCGGCGCCGAACAACTGCAACGCCGGCATGCGGTCCATCTTCGGATTGTCGAACTTGGGAATCGGGCTCGGCGCCATGACGTAGCGGTCGTCAACCTGGACCGGATAGTTGTAGCCCTGGGTGATCCGGCCGTAATGCGCGATTTCCTCGTAGAGCCCGACATGCATGATGCCGTATTCCGCCAGCGCATGCATCTTGCGGGTCTCGGTCTCCCGCGGCTCGATGAAGCGCAACGGCTCCGGCTGGGGCACCTGATAGACGATGATCTGGTCGGCTCGGAGCGGTTCCTCGGGAATCCTGTGACGGGTCTGGATTATCGAGGCCTCACCGGTCTTGTCCGTGGTTGCGACACCCGCGGTCTTGGCGAAGAAGCGCCGGATATTGACGGCGTTCGTGGTGTCATCCGCACCCTGATCGATCACCTTCAGGGTGTCGTCCATGCCGATGATGCTGGCGGTGACCTGGATGCCGCCGGTTCCCCAGCCGTAGGGAAGCGGCATCTCGCGGCTGCCGAAGGGGACCTGGTAGCCGGGGATCGCCACCGCCTTCAAGGTCGCGCGGCGGATCATCCGCTTGGTCTGCTCGTCCAGATAGGCGAAGTTGTAGCCGGCGAGGGTTTCGAACGGGTTGGCTCGGGTCTCGCTGTTCATCATGCTCACTCCGCCGCCGGCGCCATGCCGGCCACCACCTCAGAATCCGCGTTGGCGGCCTTGTCCCGGATCGCTTTCCGCAGCGCCCGCACGGTGACGAGCTCGGACTGAAAGTCCACATAGTGCGGCAATTTCAGGTGCTGCACGAAACCCGAGGCCTCGACATTGCAGCCATGGGCGAGAACGAATTCCTCGTCCTGGGCGGGTGCGTTGATCGGCTCTCCGAGTTCCTTGGCCCGCAACGCGCGGTCGACAAGGGCCATCGACATCGCCTTGCGCTCGCAATGGCCGAAGGTCAGCCCATAGCCCCGGGTGAATTGCGGCGGCACCTCAGAGGAACCCTTGAACTGGTTCACCATTTGGCATTCCGTCACGGTGATTTCGGCGATTTCGATCGGGAATCCCAGCTCCTCCGGGCTGAACTCCACGGCCACCTCACCCATTCGGATCTCACCGGCGAAGGGATGGTTGCGGCCCCAGCCGCGCTGGGTCGAATAGCCGAGCGCCAGCAGGAAACCCTCATCGCCGCGCGCCAGATTCTGCAGCCGCGCCTCGCGGGCTGCCGGAAGTTTCATCGAATCCCGGGTCAGATCGAAAACCTCCCGGCCGTCATCGGCGACTTCCTGTTCGATCAGGCCTTCCTGGTTCAGCAGGTCCGTGACTCTCGGCATCGCCTGGTCAACCGGCGCATCGGAGGCGGGGGCCGGCGCCGGCGGCTCGCCGTTGGCGGCGAGGGTGAAGTCCAGCAGGCGATGGGTGTAGTCAAAGCTCGGCCCCAGAATCTGACCGCCGGGCAGATCCTTGAATGTCGCCGAAATCCGGCGCCGCACCGCCATGTCCGAGGTGTCGAGCGGCTCGCTGGCGCCGAAACGGGGCAGGGTGGTCCGATAGGCTCTGAGCAGGAAGATCGCCTCGACGATATCGCCCCGCGCCTGCTTGATCGCCAGCGCCGCGAGATCCGGATCATGCAGCGAACCCTCGGTCATCACCCGGTCCACGGCGAGGGAGAGTTGTTGGCGGATCTGGTCGACCGACAGCTCGCCGACCGCGGGATCGCCCCGGCGTTCCTCGGCGAGCAGACTTTGCGAGTTCTCGATGGCGGCATCGCCGCCCTTGACCGCGACATACATTATTTCTTCTCCCCGTCACTGGGCATGGCGACCCTGCTGGTCCGGGGCAGGCAGGCGATCCGGCGGCCGGCGCACAGAATGAGGTCTATCCCCCTTGGAAAGCCGCTGTTCACCTCGTTCCGCTCACGCCAGAACGCATCGTCGAGGCTGTCTGCGCCAAAGGCTGCCGTGCCGTCGATTCCGGGACCCGAAAGACTGAAAGGGCCCGTGTCGGACAGCGCCGGCACCTGGATGATCACGGTCGCGCCCTCTTCGGGATAGGCGTCGCTGCCGGTTCTGAAGCCTGAAAGGGGTGTCGAAGGCCCATCAAGCACGGCGAAAGCGGCCGCCCGGGCGTCCTCCGCAAGCGGCGCGCCGGTATGGAAGCGCAGAAAGGCGATGGCTTTGGAGCTCGAAAGCGACCGGTCCAGCCAAACGGGCGTCTCATAATCGACAAGGGCGAGGCAGATCATGGTTGCGGCCGGACCGAGCTTTCCGACGCCGCCTGCAAGCGACGGCAGCTCGCTGATCCGTCCCGGATGGGCCATCGCATCGAGAACTGGCCGGAAAACCCTTTGGCTGTCCCGGACCGGATCGGCGAGGCCCGGTGCGATATCCGTGGCCGAGGCGAGGGAGGTGACGGCCGCCATCAGCCTTCCCCCCGCACCATGGTGAAGAACTCGACCTTGGTCGCGGCGGCCTTGCGGGCCCGGATCGTGCGCGCGTCGGTTTGCTCGCGGTTGAGCGGTTCGATCACCTGCCGGGCGACGGTTTCCGAAGTTTCCGGGGATTGCAGCATGGCGTCGAGCACCGCCGTCAGTTCGGCATGGTGGCGCGAGCGGCCCTGGACATAGCCGAGGCCGGTGACCCCGTTTTCAAGCCGCACGGCGCTTCGGGTCATGGTCATCTCGCCGAGATTGAACCGGTTGCCGTCGCCGCCGACACGGCCGCGCACCATGACCATGCCGGATTCGGCGGGCCGGATCGTCGTCCAGACGGGATGTGCGGGCAGGGCGTCATAGAGCGAGGCGACACGGTCCGGCGTGGCCTTGGCCAGAACCGAGAGCCAGTGCCGCCGCTTTTCCTCGGCCGCCGTCAGGGCCGGGCGCCGGGTCGGAGGGGGAGTGGTCATGGATGATTTCCAAATTCATCTAGACGTTTAGATCTATTTTTGTAGACTAGCTGAATTGCCGGCGGAGTAAAGCCGGATTTGATGAAATCTTGATGACGGTTTCTTCGCCGGGAGTGGAGCCTCGCATGACCGAGGAGGGAATTGAGCGCAACAGCGGCGTTGCGGTGTGGCGGCAGATCGAACAGGCGCTGACCCGGGAAATCCGGAGCGGCGCGTTGGAAGCGGGAAGCCGGCTGCCGACGGAGCCGGTGCTGGCCGAGCGCTTCAGCGTCAACCGACACACCGTGCGCCGGGCCGTAGCGGCGCTGGTGGACCGAGGGCTGGTGAAGGTCGAACAGGGCCGCGGCAGCTTCGTCGCCGAGCACGTGCTGGACTATCTGATCGGCCGGCGCACCCGGTTCAGCGATCTGGTGCACAAGCAGAACCGGCATCCCGGCGGGACCCTGCTGTTTGCCCGGCGGACCAAGGCCGATCCGGTCGTCGCCGAGGCGCTGGACATCTCCGAGGGCGCACCGGTGCACTGGCTCGAGACACTCGGAGAGTTGGACGGACGGCCGATTTCCGTCGGCAGCCACTATTTTCCGGCGGCGCGGTTTCCGGACCTGGATGAAGTGCATCGCCTCGAGGGTTCGATCACGCGTACCCTGACCCACTATGGCTGCGGCGACTATGAGCGGCGGATGACCAAGGTGACGGCCCGCATGCCGAGCGCCGCCGACGCGGAACTGCTGCGCCAGGCGCGAAGCCGTCCGGTTCTGGTGACGGAATCGGTGAACGTGGATGCGAGCGGCCGGCCGGTCGAATACGGGCTCGCGCGCTTCGCGGCCGACCGGTTTCAGATCATTTTCGAGACCTAGGGTTGGACGCGATTTGACCGGCGGAATGCCGACGGATCGTCAACAAGCTTCTCAATCAGGCCGTTTTTCCGCAGGATAGGCTCCGGGAGGAGGCCGTGATGGCATCGGATTCGCGATCGGACGACATCTTCGAGGTGGTCAAGGCGCATGGCCGTTTCCTGAGCGGGGACCCGGAAGGAGAGCGCGCCGATTTCCGCAATGCCCGCTATTCCGGCGCGCTCTTGAACGGCGTCAATCTTTCCCAAGCGCTCATGATCGGCGCGGATTTCAAGCGCGCGCTTTTCACCGGCAGCGACCTGTCGGAAGCGGTTCTCGCCGGCGGAGACTTCGAGCTGGCGGATTTTTCGACGGCAAACCTGACTTCCGCCGATTGCCGGGGGGCGAATTTCGAGGGCGCCAAGCTGGCCGGCGCCGATTTGACGGACGCGAATTTGCGCCCCGCCAGGGTCACGACCAATTTCCGCGAACAGGGAGCGCCGGCATCGCTGGAATCGGCGGATCTGCAGGACGCGAAATTCGTGCGCACGAACCTGTCGGGCGCGCGGTTGTGCTATGCCAAGGCGTCGGGCGCCAAATTTGACGGCGCCGTGTTGTCGAAGGTCGATATGCGGGGCGCCGATCTCAGCCGCTCCGCCTTCCAGGCATCTGATCTCACCGGCGCCGATCTTCGGGATGTGAATTTCGAGCGCGCGGTCCTGGTCGACACCGATCTTTCGGGCGCGGATCTGCGCTCGGTCCATCTCGACGGCGCGGACCTTTCCGGCGCGGTGCTGGACGGTTGCATCGTCGTCAGCGACATCGGCGCGCTGGCGCCGGAGATCGCGAAGGCCATCGTCGCGCATTTTGCCTGGAGCAGCTCGGGCGGCCTGAAGGGAGAGCGCGCGAACTTCGCGGGAAAGGATCTCTCGGGCGTGGATCTGAGCGGGGCGGATTTGTCGGCGGTCGATTTCACCGGCGCAAATCTGCAAGCGGCGGTGCTGAACCAATGCTCATTCCGGTTCGCCAAGTTCAATAACGCAACGCTTGCCAGTGCGTCGATGCGGACCTGCGATTTGCGCGGCGTGAGTTTTCGCGGCGCCGATCTGACGGCGATCGATCTGCAGAACAGCCAGCTCAATCCGATCGGCATCATCGATATGAAGACCGGCAGGAAGGCGCGCGACTGGCCATCGGACCTGACCGGCGCGTCGGCGGTCGGGGCGAATTGCCGGTCCGCCGACATGCGCGGCGCCATCCTGGCCAATGTGGCGCTTGATCAGGCCGATCTCAGCTTCGTTGATTTCTCCGATGCGCTGATTTCGGGTATGACGATGAACAGCGCCAAGACCGAACGCACGAAATTCCCGCCATTGGAGGATTGAGGTGCATCACGACGGCCGATGCCTGTAAGCTCCACAAAGCCAGCTAGCAAGCCTTCCATAGTCCTGAATCACTGCCTATTCAGCGCGATCTTCCTGATCGACGGCGACGGCGTGATTCGCGGCATCTGGCGCAAGTTCAAGGTGCTGGGCTATGTCGAGGCGGTATTTAAAGCGGTAAAGGGCCTGTGAAGCTCGCAGTTCTTTTCCCTAAAGATATCAGAGGTCTAGTAATGCCCCTGACCCATCTTTACCCGCCGGTCTGTTCGTTCCGACCCTCGGCGCCCTTGAAGGCGAAGCCCTCGTCGATGCGTGCGAGCTCGTCCAGTACCATCGGCCAAAGTTCGGAGACTGGTCGATCGGAGAAAGCAATCGTCCGCATCAGGGTCTCGGCCGCCATTTGCCGCTTCTTGTAGAACGAGTAGAAATAGACCGCGAAGCAGGTAAAGGCGGTCACGGCGGTCTGTGTCACCGATTCTGACAGGACCGTGCCCTCAACCACTTCAAGCACGGCGATCACCGGCCAGCACACCACCGCGATCGTTCCGGCCAGGGCGAGAAAGAAGCACACCTTGTTTAGGACCGCATAGCTGCGTGCCTTGATGTAGACGTCGAACGCCAAGTCGAAGCGCCTGCGGGCTTCCGCCTCTTCCGGCCTCGGGCCCGTCTCGATCACCTTGAGCAGAAAGGCGGCCGATGTCTGGTTCGGCGTATGGAAGTCGTCGCCCAAGGTCATGCGTATCTCCCGACATTTCCCACTTGGACAGCTCATCGGTCCCCATTTGATGGCATAGTAGGCTGAGTCCATCCCAACCGAAAGCTGGCGCCGCACCGCATTAGTCTTGGGACGGATGATGTACTTCGAGCCCTTGGCCTCCAGGTGGTCGCGCCGTTCGGGCAGCATGAAGGCGGCATCGCCCGGTAAGAACCGCCGCTTGGCCCGATCCCGACACCGTGGCACCACCGAGCGCCAGTCGTCGGGTCTGTGGACAGTACCGGAGCGAAATGCGCTCCGCTCCAAGTCGCCGAACCGCTAGAATATGACAAGCGGGTGATAGCTGGAGCAATGCTGGTCAGCACTTTAGTCTCGAGCCGATCCATCTGGCTGGTGAAGGCCGTTTCCTTCGCCACCGGCCGAGCATCAAGCGCATCGCTGGTTCATGGTCAAGGCGTTTGGCGTTTTCACACCCGGCAAGCCGATCGAACACCGATTGCCGGAACTGCGCGGGCAGGGTGTGGCGGTTTTTCTTGCCGGTCCGCCTGTCAGCCAGCATCTGCCCGGCCATCCGGGTCAGGCCAAGCGCGTCGTCGAATTCCCGAAAGTCGAGCAGCCCGGCGTCGGAGGTGACCTTGGAACCGTGGAATTCCAGCTTGAGGCGCTGGTCGAAAGTGACCCACTGATCCGCGAATTGCGTTTCACCCAGCGCCATGTTCACCTTTTCGCCTCTTCAGCTATATTTATCAATTTGATTTATATGCAAAATTCTTAGCTTCCCGTCACGAAATGGTTCGGGCATCTGCGAATTCCAGCGTAAGGAAAGTCATCGGCTGGCGGATGCGTGGCGTGATTTTCCGGCTTCGGGGCTTGCGGATGCCCGGCCCGTCAGGTGTACGATGCGGGACGGCTGAACGGACCAGATTCTCATGGATGAAACCGGTTATGAGTTGAGATTTTATCGCGATCATTACGCGCCCGGCGCCAGATGCGCCCAACCGATGCCAGCCTTAAACCGGGTTCTGTATTGCCGGGCCGGGAGCTTCAGAACCACGGAAGGCGAGAGCCGGACGTGTGATCAGGCTTGGCACGGGAGCCAGGCGGTGTCGGTCGCGGCGGGGCCGGACGGCGCGGAGATCTGGCGCTGGGAGCTTGTCCTCGCCGACCGGGCGCCGGTGAGCGACCTCGGCCCGAACACGAAAAGCACTCTCGAGCTGACCGGGCCCGTGGATACCGTCGATGCCGCGGGCGAATGGCTGATGCGGTGCGACAGCGTAAAGTTTCCACCGAACGGCTGCGCCTTTACCCATACCCATCAGGGCCCCGGCATCCGGGTGCTGAAAGAGGGGGAAATCCGGATCGACGCGGAAGGCGCCTCGCATCGCTACGAGCCCGGCGAGGCCTGGTTTGAGTCCGGACCCGACCCGGTCTTCGCCCAAGCGGCCGAGCAGGGCTGTACCTGTTTCGTGCGGGTGATGGTGCTGCCGCGCGAGCTGAAGGGCAAAAGCTCGATCCACTATGTGAATGAAAAAGACCGCGATAAACCGAAATCACAACGCTACAAGGGATATATCGATGAGTTCATCGAGCACTGACGGCCCCGCGGCCGGGCAGCGCATGGGCGGCCACATTCTGGTCGACGCGCTCCGGACCCATGGGGTCGACATGGTTTTCGGCGTGCCGGGCGAGAGCTATCTCGCGGTGCTGGACGGGCTGCATGACGCCAATTCGATTCAGACCGTCATCTGCCGCCAGGAAGGCGGGGCCGCGATGATGGCCGAAGCCTACGGCAAACTGACCGGCCGGCCGGGCGTCTGTCTGGTGACCCGGGGGCCGGGCGCGACCAATGCCAGCGCCGGCGTGCACATCGCCATGCAGGATTCGACACCGATGGTGGTTCTGGTCGGCCAGGTGGGTCGTGGGATGATGGACCGCGAGGCGTTTCAGGAAATCGACTATCGCCGGATGTTCGGTCAGCTCACCAAATGGGTGGCGCAGATCGAGGATGCGGACCGGATCCCCGAATATCTCAGCCGCGCCTTCCACACCGCTACCTCCGGGCGCCCGGGGCCGGTGGTTCTGGCCCTGCCCGAGGACATGCTGACCGATTACACCATGCCGCGCGACATGGATCCCTATCACAAGATCGAGGCGCATCCCGGACCGGGTGACCTTGAGCGGTTCCGCGCCATGCTCGCGGCGGCGAAGTCACCGGTGATGATCGTCGGCGGCGGTGGCTGGGACGCCGAGGCGTGCCAGCGGATCCAGGCCTTCTCGGAAGCCAACAATCTGCCGGTCGGGTGCTCGTTCCGCTGTCAGGACTACTTCGACAACCGGCATCCCAACTATATCGGCCATATCGGCATCGGCTTGCCGGAACCGCTCAAGCAGCGGCTGGTCAACACCGATCTGATGATCGTCCTCGGCGCCCGGCTTGGGGAGATCACCACCGGCGGCTACACGCTGCTCGAGATTCCGCGGCCCAAGCAGACCCTCATCCATGTCCATGCCGGCGCCGAGGAACTGGGGCAGGTCTATCAGGCGGATCTGCCGATCAACGCCGCGCCGCGCGCCTTCGCCGCCGCGCTCGCCGGGATGAAGCCGGTCGACAGCAGCGCCTGGAAGGCCAGCACGGCGGAGGGTCATGCCGACTATCTGAAGACCATCCAGCCGAAGCCGATCCCGGGGTCTGTCCAGATGGGAGAGATCGCGGCCTGGCTCAACAAGACCCTGCCCGAGGATGCGCTGATCTGTAACGGCGCAGGCAACTACGCGACCTGGATGCATCGCTTCTATCAGTATCGCGGCTACCGCAATCAGCTCGCGCCGACCAGCGGCTCGATGGGCTACGGCCTGCCCTCGGCGGTCGCGGCCAAGCTGGTGCATCCCGAGCGGGTGGTGGTCAGCATGAATGGTGACGGCTGCTTCATGATGCACGGCCAGGAACTGGCGACGGCGATGCAGTATGGCGCCAACATCATCGCCATCGTCATCAACAACTCCATGTTCGGCACCATCCGCATGCATCAGGAGCGCGAATATCCCGGCCGCACGGCGAATACCGGTTTGCGCAATCCGGATTTCGCCGCCCTTGCCCGCGCCTATGGCGCCAATGGTGAGACGGTGGTCAGTACCGAGGAGTTTCAGCCGGTCTTCGAGCGGGCGCTCGCGGCGAACGTGCCGACCGTGATCGAGATCAAGCTCGACCCGGAGGCGATCAATCCCGCGACCACCCTGACCGCCATCCGCGAGGCGGCGCTGGCCAGGATCAAGGGTTAGGCAAGCCGCCGCCGGCAATGCATTAAAATTAAGAAGGGGGCTTCAGTCATGCGTCTTAAGGACAAGATCGCGATCGTCGTCGGCGCGGGACAAACCCCGGGCGAGACCATGGGCAACGGCCGGGCGACGGCGATCCGCTTCGCACAGGAGGGCGCCAAGGTCCTGCTGGTGGACAAGAACCCGGATCTCGCCGCCGATACCCAGCGGATGATCGAGGAGGAGGGCGGCGGCACCGGCCATCATGTGCAGGCCGCCGACATCACCGACGAGGCGGATTGCAAGGCGATTGCCGCCGCCTGTGTCAATCACTACGGCCGGATCGACATCCTGCACAACAATGTCGGCCGATCCGAGGGCGACGCCGCGACCACGGAGATGGATGCCGCGGTCTGGGACACGCTGATGGCGATGAACCTGAAGGGCATGTTCATGACCTGCAAGCACGTCCTGCCGGTGATGCGCAAACAGGGCTCGGGGGTGATCATCAACATCTCTTCGATCGCCTCGACCTGCTCGCACAACACGATCACCTACAAGACCGGCAAGGGCGCGGTGAACACCATGACCCACCATCTGGCGATGGAGAATGCCCAGCACGGCATCCGCGCCAATGCAATCCTGCCGGGGCTGATGGACACCCCGATGGCGATCGAGCGCCGCGCCAGGGAACAGAACGTGGCGCGCGATGTGGTGCGCCAGGCCCGCCACGACCGGGTGCCGCTGCTGCGCCGGATGGGAACCGCGTGGGACGTCGCCAACGCCGCCGTATTCCTGGCCTCGGATGAGGCGAACTACATCACCGGCCTGATCATGCCCGTGGACGGGGGATTGTCGTCGAAGATCGGTTAAGCGCTATCGTCGGGCGCCACGGCCTCGATTTCGCCGTCCTGGCCGTCGTCGCTTGCCGCGGCCCGGCGTTCCTGCTTGGCTTTCAGGCGTTCGGCTTTTTTCTCGGCCTTTGCCTTGTCGCGCTCTCTGCGTTCGAAGTCGTAGTTGGGTTTTCGCGCCATGACGGCCTCGGAGTCGCTGAAGGGGCGGATTAGGGCTTGGAAGCCTTCTCGTCAAAGAAACAAGGCCCGCCTTGGCGGCGGGCCCTGCATTCCGTGCGGGCGGTTAGTCGGCCGCCCTCAAATTCTCGGCCGAACTCTTGCCGTTGCGGCCCGCCTCCAGATCGTAGGAGATCCGCTGGCCTTCGGCGAGGCTGTGCATGCCGGCCCGCTCGACCGCGGAGATATGAACGAAAGCGTCGGAGCCACCTTCATCGGGGGTGATGAAGCCGTAGCCCTTGGTCGGGTTGAACCATTTGACGGTTCCAGTAGCCATTTTCTTATCCTCGTAAAAGTAAAACACGACCGCGCACCGCGAGGTCGGATCTCAGATCACCGATTGCATGGTGTTTATGCCTTGGTCGGCGTCACGAAAGCACCTTACGCCGCTCTGCGAAGACTGAACCTGGAGAGTGACAGGTAAACGCCTGATTGACAAGGATTTTGTGCACATACGACCGCCCGAGGGTTGATTCGCGGCGGGGATTGACCCTGTTCGTCCATCCCCTGGATACTGAGCGGCAGGCAAAGACAAGGTGGGGCAAGCATGAGTTTCGATCAAGCCGAGGTCATACGGTTCTACGAAAAGCATCCCTATCCTCATCGGCCCCAGGGGCATGGCGACGACGCGAACCTGATCGGCATTCCTAGCGATATCCGGTTCATCAATCATTTCGTCTTCAGCGGCAAACGGGATTTCAAACAGCCGTTCCGGGTTCTGGTCGCCGGCGGCGGCCCCGG
>JAYOEU010000057.1:0-22582 GCA_038116915.1 Alphaproteobacteria bacterium | reverse complement strand
GGCGCGCGTCAGCACCAGGAACAGCGTCGGCAGGGGCTGCTTGTTCTCGTGCCGCCCCGGCCTTCCGGACGAGCTGATTGTTCAAATGGTTTGCGTCGCGAGGGCGCAACAGCAGACCTCGCCAAAACCGGCCGGCCGACGCGGCCATGTCGCCCCTAATCTCGGCCGGACCCAGATTGTGGCAATGCGCCGGGTTGTCCGGCTCGGCTTGCGCGAGTTTCTTGAAAAGCCGCTCCGGTCTATTCGCCATTGCGTTCGAAGAAGTCGAGCGCCGCTTCCGCGAGATGGAAATCCAGGGCGCCATGGATGTCGATACCCGAGGCGGTGTCGTCGATCTCGATGATCTCGACCTTATGGCCGGTGCGCCGGCCCTCACGGATCAGGGAAGAGCGGATCGCGCTTGCCAGCCCGGTATCCTCGCGGAAAAGGGGTGTACGGGTCTGCCGGGGTCCGTAGATCGCCATCCAGTCGAACACCCGCTTCCATTCGCCGTTCTCGGCCCGGTACCAGAAATTCTTGTGGGTCTTGTTGGCGACGAAGACCGTCTCCAGGCTGTCGTCGGCCTTCATCGTGTTGACCGCCCGGGCGATCCATTCGGGCTTGCGGAAGATGTCCGTCGGCTGCAGGAACACCACGATATCGAAGGCGCCGTCGATCGCCTCGGCCCGCGCCAGGGCGTCGGTGAGAACCGGCTCGGTCGGCGTCAGGTCCTCGGCGAGACCGCCCTCGCGCAGAAACGGACACCAGGCGCCCGCCGCCTCGGCCGCCGCCTTGATCTCCGGGCTGTCGGTGGTCACCAGCACCCGGTCGCAGACCCCGGATTTGATCGCATGCTCCACCGAATGGGCGATCAGCGGCTTGCCGCCGATCGGGCGCACATTCTTGCCCGGCAGCCCCTTGGAGCCGCCGCGTGCCGGAATCAGGGCGATGGTGCGTTTGCCGGAAGTGCTCATTGGATCCTGTCCCTTAATTCGGTCAGCCGGTCGGCGACCAGTTCGGCCACCGCGTGGGTCACATCGTCGCTGATATCCACCAGCGCCCAGAACTGGTCGACCACCTCGAACCCGACGGCGTCGCCGAGACGGCGGCCGTCGCGGATCAGCGCCGGGCGCGTGGCCAGCGCCAGGCCGACCATCTCCTGAAAATAGGTCGCATCGCGGCGCTCTCCGCCCGGGCCGAGGGCGGTGATGGAATTGTCGCGGTCCAGCCGCCACAAATTGGCGCGGAACTGGCGCGTGCAGACGACACTGTCCAGGTGATCCCGCTCGATCAGATTCTCGACGGTGCGCCGGATCAGTCCCCGGGGCCGGAAGGGATGGGTCGCCTCGACCACCACCACATGGTCGGCGGGATGGGCGTCCAGCACGTCGATAAGCGCGCCGGTGTAGGATTCGGCGGTGCGGTCCATCACCGCGATCCCGGAGCCCGCATCCCGCGCCTGTCCGGCGACCGCCTCGCTGTCGGTGGTCACCACGATCCGCGCGCCGGGCAGATCCTCGATCGCGGCGGCAAGCGTGCGTTGCAGGCTCGACGGGCCGCGCAAAGGTTTCAGGATCGCCTCGGTGCTCTTGGAGGCCGCGAGGACCGGAACGATGACCAGGGTTCCGCTCATGGCGCGCTCGTGCGGATATAGTCGATGACCTCGGCGACCCGCTTGGCCCGGCCCTCGTCGCGGCCCTGGTGAATGCCGTGCTGGTGATAGACCCTGAGATGCGGCTCATAGACGATCTCATGGCCGAGGCGGATCATCCGCTTGCCCCATTCCCGGTCCTCGACGCCGCGGATCTCCTCGTCGAACGGCTCATCCCGCCAGATCGATTTGCGGATGCCGGAATTGGCATTGTGGAAGAAATAGTCCCGCTGCTGCCGCACCCGCTCATCCCGGAAGGTGGTCCACAGATCGCGCCGGTCGATGGCGCTGGTATCGGGCATCGGCTCCTGGCGCCCGTAGACCCCGCAGACCGACGGATCGCCCTCGGGACCGAGATGCGCCAGCAGATAGTCCGCCCACAGCTCGTCGATCGGCACGCAGTGGGACGACAGCAGCGCCACCACCTCATGCTTCGCCGCCTCGATGCCGATGTTGAGCGCCCGGCCATAGGAGAACGCGTCGCGGGTGATGGTGCGCACGGTGACCCCATGCGCCTCGGAGATGGCGACGGTATCGTCCGTCGACTCGTTATCCACCAGAATGATGTCGATGTCCGGCACCCGCTGGTTGCGCAGCGCCGTCAGGCAGCGGTCCATCCAGAACGCCTCGTTCTTGGCTCGCAACACCACACTGATCACGCCGGTTCCTCCCCGCGTTCTCCGATCATGCCGAAATCGATGGCGGATCCGGATGGCAGATCATAGAGCAGCACGCGTCCGATGACAGTGTCTTTCCGATCCGCCGCAAGCCCCGCGCCGCCGGTCTCCTCGGCGAGATCCCGAGCCTCGATCCGGTGTCCCGCGTCCATCGCCCGGGCCGCGGCGAGCGTCGGACGAAGCATCCGGTGACGGTCCAATATGGTCAGCAGGGTGGGGTGAAAAACGATATCCGGACCCGCGCCGAACGCCGCCAACCGCTCCAACGCATCAAGGCGCGTGCACTGCAGGGCGACCTTGGCGCCGCCCTTCAGCCGCGGCGGCTCGCGAAGACCGTCGGCGGGAATCACCACGTCGAACTCCGCCAGCACGGCGTCCAGCGGCACCTCGGTCACGCGGTCGAAGGCGACGGGCCAGAAATCCGCGTCGGTCTGTTCGATTGGCGCCGCCTTCAGGCGGGCGCGGACCAGGGTGATGGGCATGGACCGATCAACCGGCCGATTGCATGGCGCCGCGAATCTTGTCGAGCGAGAGCAGGCCCCGGTTGGCTTTTTCAAAAGCGATGACCGCCTGGTCCATGTTCATGCCGATCCCGTTCGACGTCAGCAGACCGATTACCTTCGCCTGACGCAGCAATTCCGTCTCCGCCGGCTGATAGATGATGTCGTAGACCACCGTGTCGTCGGGCATCGCCTCGAGGAGCGCCTCGCTGTTCTCGCCGAGAGGCGACTCCTGATCGCCGTCCTGGTGACCGACGGAGGTGCAGTTCACGATCAGGTCGATCCCGCGCAGATCGGCGGAGGTCCGGGGGAATGGCGCGCTGCGCACCTTGCCCCCCAAACGCTCGGCAAAGGCCGTCGCCTTTTCAGCCGTGCGGTTCGCGATCCGGAGCGAGGCCACGTTGCCGGCGAGATAGGCCGCCACCGCCAACCCGGCGCCGCCGAGGCCGAGCAACAGGGCGTGCCGGCTTTTCAGATCATCCACGAGATCCCGGAGTTGCGCCAAAGCTCCGGCGCCGTCGGTATTGGCGCCGACCAGGTCCCCGCCGTCGCGGTAGATGGCGTTCACCGCGCCGATCCGTTCCGCCTCCGGCTCCAGTCGGTCGAGCAGCGGCACCAGGCCGACCTTGTGCGGCACGGCGACACTGCCTCCGATATAGCGCTTGTCCGCCTTCAGCGCGGCCACCAGCCCGGCGAGATTGGCCTCGGTGACATCGAAGGGATGCATGACCGCATTGGCGCCGGCCGCCTTGAACGCCGCGTTCCAGAGCATGGGTGAACGGGCCCCCTTGGACGGGGTGAGCCCTAGAATAGCGGCGTATCGCTCCGTTTCGCAGGCGACCTTATTGTCGAGGAAATCGGGAAACAGAATGTCCGACATGGTCCTTGCCTTGTGGTGGTCGGCCCTGATTTACCGCACCAGCCGTCGACACGCCAAGAGGTTTCACCGAAAACCTGGCCGACCTCAGGCGTCGAGAGTGCGTCCGATCGCGGCGGCCACCGGCCGCATCGCCCTCATCATCTCGTCGAACTGCTCAAGCGAGCTGCACTGCAACGGATCGACCGCGGCTTCCGGCGGGTTGGGATGCACCTCGAGCATCAGACCGTCGGCACCGGCACCGATCGAGGCCAGCATCATCGGACGCACCCAGGGCTGCCAGAAGGTGGCGTGCGAAGGGTCCGTCATCACCGGCAGATGCGTGATGTCCTGGGCCGCCGGCACGACCTGAAGATCCAGCAGGAAGCGCGAGCCGGCGCGGTGGGTGTGGTTGGAGACCACGCCGCGCTCGCAAAGCACGATCTGTTGTTGCTGGCCGAGGCGGTCATGCTCCAACGCGATGTATTCCGCCGCCATCAGCCAGTCGCGGAGCGAGGAGCCGTAGCCGCGTTTCAGCATCACCGGCATCCCGGTTTTGCCGACCTCGGTCAGCAGCACGTAGTTCTGCATGTTGCGGGTGCCGATCTGCAGCATGTCGCTGTTCTTGGCGACCACGTCGATCTTGGCCACGTCCATGACCTCGGTGACGATGGGCAGACCGGTCTCCTTCTTGGCGACCTGAAGCCATTCCAGGCCCTGCTCGCGGGTCTCGTAGTATTTCTCGCTGCGATACGGAAAGGTCAGCGGCTTGAAGGCGCCGCCACGCAGGAAGTGCGCGCCCGAGGCCTTGATGCTCTTGGCCGTCTTGACGATCATTTCCTCGTTCTCGACGGTGTTCGGCCCGGCCATCACCGGGATCAGCGGGCCGCCGAACTCGACCCCGCCGACGGTAAAGCGGGACTTGTGGCCGGGATGATCCTTGGCGACAAGCGGGATCTTGTTCTGGACATCGTCATCATTCAGATCCTTGCCCGCCATCTTGTTGTCCAAAGCCATGATCAGACCCTTTCGCTTTTCAAAGTCCCGTTTGCAGCGTGGTTAAACAGAATTCCGCGAGAGGTTCAAGCGCGTTGAACGGTCCCCGCCGGGCAAGTTCCGCCGCTTTTCGGGCGGCGTTTTCCCGTAATTCCGTTGAATTCAAAGCATGATTCATCGCCTGCATGAAATGCTCGGGCTCGAAGCGTCCGCCGGCCTGCATTCCGACCGCGAGACGCATCCGGCCCGCCATGGCCGCGTTCACACTTTGCTCCAGGTGGCGCGGCACCAACAACTGCGGACGGCCGAGAGCGAACACCGTCTCGATCGTGCCGAGGCCGCCGTGATGAATCATGACGGCGCTCCGGCGCGCCATTTCGCGCATATCCTGGGGCGAGTCATGGATGGTCAATCCGCGGCCACGCCACGCGTCGCGTTGCAGGGCCGAGGCATCCCGCAGGTAGACGCTGCCCGTGAGCGGCATCTTGCTCAGCGCTTCAAGCACCTTGGCGGTGGGCCGGAACCCGAGCGACAGATAGGCGAAGTAGTCGACCTCATGTGCGCTCGCCTCCAGGGGCTCGGCAAGCGGCGACAGCGGGCCGATGGCCGGCCGGGCCCGCTGTTGCGCGTAGCAATCCAACTCCGGCAGGGTGATGATGAAGGGCGCGATGCAATCCAGGATCCCGGGCAGCGCCGCCGGTTCCGGCGCCCCCCGGCGGCGCTGGACTTCCCGCACCACGCTCAGCAGCTTCGCTTCGGGTATCCTCGGACCAGAGTCCCGCAGATTGGGGAATGCCGGCAGCGCGTTCGGCGGCAGGGTGAACCAGTCGCCGATCGCCACCGCCGGAATCCGGGCCCGCGCGGCAAGCAGTGCGGTCGGGGAATAATCGGCGACGATCAGGTCCGGACGCGCCGACTCATAGAGGCCGTCCCAGGCCGCCAGCAGCGCGTGCAGCCGCTCGATCCGGCCGTATCCGATGGTCTCCATGATATCGCCATAGGTGCCGATGGAGCTCTTGCCGTCATAGTCGGTCACCGGCAGGGTGATCGGCGCCTGCAGCATGGTCATGCCGGTATCGGCGAGAAGCTTGTGGCTGTTTTCGACGTTGCGGACCGCGAACATGCAGGTCTCGCCAGCGTCCTGCAGGTACCGGGCCAGCGGAAGCATCCGGGAGACATGCCCGAGGCCGTCACCGAGTTCCCAGATGAATAGTATGCGGCGCCCAGGCATGGCCGGCTCCAATCAGCGTTTGGCCGTCAATTTCCGCAGCGCCCGGTCGATCGCGCCGAATACGCCGCTCCAGTCGCCCGGCGTTTCCTGCTGGAACAGGCGGGCGCTCGGATACCAGGGGCTGTCCTCGCGCCCGCGCAACCAGCGCCAATCGGGATTGTGGTGTAGCGCGACCCAGACCGGCACCCCGAGGGCCCCGGCCAAATGCGCCGTCGAGGTGCAGGTGGAAATGACCAGATCCATTTGGGTCATGATCGAGGCGGTATCGCAGAAATCCGTGATCCGGTCGCTGAGACGAACGATATCCTTGGGCGCGTCCTTGAGTTCCGGTTCCCGCTCGCCCTTCTGCAGGCTGAAGAGTTGCACCTTCTTGTTTTTCAGCAGCGGCAGATAGAAGTCCAGATTGGCCGAGCGTTCGCGGTCGCCGGGGAAGTTGGGATTGCCGCCCCAGATGATCCCGACCTTGAACGCCTTGGCCCTGGCCTCGGGAATGTCGAAACTCCAGTCCGGCGGCGGCTTCAGATAGGGGCTACGGGGAAGCGCGTCCATGGTTTCGATGCCCAGCGCCAGCGGCGCGCTCAGGAGCGGAAGCTGCAGATCGAAATCATCCGGCTGTTTAAGCCGCTCGACGATTTCGACATCCTTTTCGTAGCACCTGAACAGCCGCAGCAGCGGCTCGTGGCATTCCACGATCACCCGCCCGTCCAGCTTCGCCAGTACGGGAATAAAGCGCGCGAATTGCAGATGATCACCGATCCCCTGCTCGGCATGCACCAGCAGGGTTCGGCCGGCCAGCGCCTCGCCGTTCCATTGCGGCTGCGGGAAATCCCGCCGGCGCGATGGGAAACCGTCAAATTTCCATCGCCATTCGTATTCCCGGAACCCCTCGCGCAGCAGTCCCGAACTCAGATAGGTCAGCGACAGGTTCCAATGGATCGACGGGGTGTGCGGGTCGATCTTCAGCGCCCGCTGATAGGCCCGGACCGCGAGATGCAGATCGCCGACCTCCTTGTGCAGATTGGCGACGTTGTAATACGAGCCGCCGTTGCCGGGATCGATGATCAGGCCCTTTTTATAGACCGTTTCGGCGGCGGAAAAATCGTAGGCCTTGCGCAGAAGCGCGCCGTAGTTCGCGTACAGGAACCCGGGTTGGTGGACCTTCAGCGCCTCCTTGTAATATTTCCGACCGTCATCCAGCCGGCCGCTCTTTTGCGCGACATTGCCGAGGTTCAGCAGCACGTTGAAGCGGATCTCGGGCGTCACCCGCGCCAGGGCGTTGCGCAGCACGCGGTCCGCGCGCTCAAGATCGCCGGTCTGCTCGAGGGAATAGCCGAGCGCGTTCATCGCCGCCGCGTTGGTCGGCTCCATGTTGACCGCGGATTCCAGATGCTCGATCGCGGCATCATGACGGCCCGCGTCGGCAAGCAGGGCGCCGGCATGCAGCCGAAGCGCCGGGTCGAGCGGAAAACGCTCTAGGCCCGCCCGCACCATGGCCTCGGCATAGGACGTGTCCCGCGTCGCCCGTCCGAGGCGCGCGCCGGCATTGAAAAAAGCCCCGTCGCATCCCCTCGGATTGGCTTTCCCCGCACTCACCAGCCTTTGCTTGGCGGGCTCGGAAAGTCCCTTGCGGTACTCCACATCCGCCATCCGCCATTCGAGCGCGCAATCCTTGGGATGCGCGGCCAGCGCTTCGGTCAGCAGCTTTGCGGCGCCGTCCAGATTGGCGGCCCCGAGCAGCTTGTCGGCCTCGGCCTGATATTGAGAGCTCGATCGCGCCGGTTTCGCGCCCGCCTGAACTTCCGCGTTCATTTGAACTCCACGAGATCGAACTTGCCCAACCAAACCAGCGTGCGAGCGAGTTTGCGGCGGTCGCCGGAGAACGCGGACAAATCGCGCATCCGTTTCGGTCCCGCCGTCACTTCCTCCAAAACGGCGTCGATTTCGGCAACCGGCAGTAATGCATAGCCAACAAACGTATGCAACTCGCCCTCCCGCACCACGGCCAGGTCGCGCTTCCAGTCCGGGCTTTTGAGCCCGATCAGGGTGCCGGCGTCGATCAGGCGGCTGGGATGGCCCTGAAACATGTCGAAGGGGTCGGGATAGTCGGTCTTCGCGGTCTGTCTCGCATGATCACGGAGACCGACGCCCTCGGCGCTTTGCCTCACCTCCGCCAAGTCCGCCCAGAGCTCCTGATACGCCCCGATAACCACACGCCAGTCATAGAGGCGCCACGCCCGCTCGACGCAGGCCGCGCTCATCCGGGCGCGCAAGTCCGGATCCGTCGCCAGCCGGGCGACCGCATCGGCGCAGGCATCGACATCGGTCATGGTCGACAAGGCGGCGATCCCGATGAAGCGGTCGTAGGTGTCCAACCCGAAAGCATACCGGTCCGCGATGTCGATGCCGGCGCCGGGTCCGGGAGCGGTGGTCGGAATCCGAAATCCGGTCTCACCCTCGACCACGGTATCCTTGTAGCCGTCATAGTCCGAGACGACGCAAGGCAGTCCCGCCGCCATCGCCTCGATCGGCGTCAGCCCGAAGCTTTCCTGGATGTTGTCGGACAGCGAAATGAAGATGTCGGAGCCGCTCCAGGCCGCGCGGACGACGGCGTTATCGGCACCGTCCAGGATATGGACCCGGACCTTTCGGCAAAACCGGAGGGCGGCCTCCTTGAATTCCTTCTCGATCCACTGATTGGGGAACTGCCCGACGATCAGCAGATGCAGGCTCTGGCCGGGCACCCGCTCCGCCGCGCGTTCCATGGCCATCAGCATCGGCGTCGGATGCGCCTTGGCGTGAAACGACAACCGGCCGAGAAAAAGCGCCGCCAGATCACCCTCGGCGATGCCCAGACGCGCGCGCAATGCCGCGCCTTCCTCGGTCTTGGCCGCGCTCGGCGCGTAGAAGTCGCAGTCGGCGCCGAGCGGAATCACCGGCAGGCGCACCGGGCTTTCAACCCGCGCGCCGCAGCGTTGCGCCAGAAACTCCGCATGCTGACCAAGGATCCGTTCAACCACCGCCCGGACCGATGTCGAGGTGCAGATCAGCGCATCCCACGGCTGGGTCGGCGCGAGGATATAGCGCCCCAGCGCGGCGATCACCCGCTCCGAGGCGACCGTGTGGGTGATGCCGCAGAGGCTGTAGTTGCGCTCGCTTCCGATCCGGCGGTTCCAGGCTTCCTCTTCAAATCCGGGCCCCGGCATGAAGATCGCGCCGGCATCGCGCAAGACCCGCTGGTCCAATGGCCGGGCCCAAACCGCTTGCCGCGTCTTCGGATCCAGGGCTTTTACGACTTGCTGGAAATCCTCGAAATGCGCCTTCGAGGGGGTCAGGGCGAACAGCCTGTCCACGCCGGAATGGTCGATGAACCCCTTCAGAAAGCCGGCTCCGGCCGCATGCCGGCCCTTTACCTGCTCACGGTCCGCCTTGTATCCGTCCGGATGATATTGGATTGCGCAGTTCGGTCTGGAAGACATTCGCGGCGGCGCCAATATACGATGGAACTGATCTTTCAATCGGGGCTTGGCTTTATCCGAGATATGCGCCGATGTCGAGTGCGGCGCGGAAATCCCCCGGATTGCCCCGTTGCCTTGACCCGGACTGTTGGGTATCACTCGCCAACCTTGAATCGAGGAACGATCCGAAACGGACGCGGAATGACTGCGCTGAGAATCTTTGTCGGATGGGACAGCCGCGAGCCGGAGGCCTATGACGTATGCCGAGCCTCCTTGCTGCGGCATTCGCGTTCAAGGCTGGAGATCACGCCGATCATCCAGAGTGAGCTGCGTGATCAGGGGCTTTACCGCCGCCCGGTCGATCCCCTGGCCTCCACCGAATTCACCTATACCCGCTTCCTGGTCCCTCATCTCGCCGGCAACGCCGGCTGGGCATTGTTCTGCGACTGCGACTTTCTGTGGACCCGGGATGTCGCCGAGGTATTCGCGCGCGCGGATGACCGGTATGCGGTGATGTGCGTGCAGCATGACTACCGGCCGACGGAAACCGTCAAGATGGACGGTCAGGCGCAAACCGTCTATCCGCGCAAGAACTGGTCGAGTCTGATGCTGTTGAATTGCGGGCACCCGGCGACGCGGAAGCTTTCGGTCGAGGCCGCGAACACCGAGTCCGGCGCCTATCTGCACCGGTTCCAGTGGGCGGAGGATCGGGAGATCGGCGCGCTCGACCCGACCTGGAACTGGCTGGAGGGCTGGGACAAGCCGGGTCCGGACGGGCCTCCGGGCGCGATCCACTACACCCGCGGCGGGCCCTGGTTCGAGAACTGGCGGCATGTCGACTATGCCGATCTCTGGCTGGCCGAGCTGGAACGCCTGCGCTAGAGCGCGATCGCCCGTGATGAAATCACGTCGTGATTGCGTCACGGACGTGAATCGCACTGGAATTCAACATCCTAGCGCCCGAGACGTGACCGGACCGCCGCCGCGGTCCGTGCGACGGCCGGCGCCCAATCCTCTCCTTGCCGGCGCCGGCAGAGCGTCAGCGACGGATACCAGGGGCAATCCTCCCCCTCGGCGAACCAGAACCAAAGCGGCGCCGGCGGCAGCAGAACATGACCGGGTGTCCCCACCGCCCCGGCCAGATGCGCGGTCACGCCGGAAATCGACACGACGTGATCGAGCGCGGCGATCTGCGCGGCAAGATCGTCAATGTCGTTCCTCGGATCGCCGGGATTCGCCAGCACCCGCGGATCGGTTTCACCGCCGTCGTCGTATTGCAGGCTGACGAAGCGAATGCCGGAGAGAGCCAACAGTGCCTCCCACTGATCCAGACGCGTCGATTTGCCGGCGCCCGTGCGCCGGTTGCCGGACCGCCAGGAGAGGCCGATGACGGTTTCGCCGCCGCCGGTGCCGAAACGCTCGCGATAGCCGGCGACCTTGTCCGGATCGGGCCGGAGATAACCGTTTCGCGGCGGAAACGCCCCGAGGTGACGGCGGAACAGCATCGGCAGCCGCAGGAGCGAGGATTGGGCGGCGATATCGCCCGGCGCTGGATCTCCCCGCGCCATTATCCGCGCCGCCGGCCAGGTCCTTTCAAACAGCGGCACCAGACGCCGGTCGGTCTCCAGAACCACCCGGACCCCGCGCGCCAGAACATCGTCGATCATCCCGGCATAAAGGATCTCGTCCCCAAGCCCGTGTTCGCACCACAACAGCAGACCGCCGGCCAGCGCGCTGCCGTCCCAGAGCGGATGCGCCGTTGCCCGAGGGTCCGCATCCCGCTCGGGCGATTGCCAGGTTTCGTCATAGCCCCGAAAGCCGGTTTCGAAATCCCGATGGGCCAGCGCCACCCAGTTGCGGATCCAACGTGCCACCCGATGCTCCGGATCGAGTGCAAGCGCGGCTTCCGCGTATCGGCGCGCCGCGCCGAAATCGCCGTTATCGATACCGGCGGTGGCGAGGTTGGCCAGGATGTCCGGATTGCCCGGAGCCATCCGCAAGGCTTGACCGTGAAGCTCGATCGCCTCGTCGATCCGTCCGTCGCGCTGAGCGATTTCCCCCCGGTTGGTCAGTACCCGGGCCTCGCACATTCCGCTGCACCAGGCCCGCTTGTAGGCGGCGTCGGCTTGCGCCGACTCGTCGTGACACCGCATCGCCACGGTATGCCAGGCGCTGGCGTAACCGGGTTCGGCGCACAGGGAGCGGCGCAGGTCCCGCGCCGCCGCATCGGCCTTCCCCAGACGGATGCGTAGAAGCCCGAGATTGGCATTGATAAGGCCGGAGAGCGGAGACCAGCGCACGGCGTCAGCGCACCGCTGCTCGGCCTCGGCGATCCGGTCGGCCGACATCAGCAGATCCGCGAGATTGCCCGCCGCGCCCTCGTGCCCCGGTTCGAGAACCAGGGCCAGACCATAGGCCCGTTCCGCATCCGCGGCCCGGCCGGACCGGGCCAGCAACAGGCCGAGATTGAAATAGCCGCGCGGGCGCTCCGGATCACTGCAGATCGCCGCCCGGAACGCCCGGGCCGCGGCGGCGGGGTCGCCGTTCGCAAGCGCCGCGCGGGCGCGGTCGTTCAGGTCGCCGCCGCTGGGCACGGTTGCTCCGTTCGCGGCGGAAGCCGGCCCGCGGCGAGAGTCTCGATCAGATCGATCTGCCCAGGCAGGCACACCCGCCGCAAATCATAGCGGCGCACCACGGTCTCGCGGGCCGCCTTGCGGAACCCTACCGCCGCATCTTGGTTTTCCAGCGCCCAGACGACCGCGTCCGTAACCTCGGCCGGCTTGAAAAAATCTACCAGGCGCCCGTTTACGCCGTCCTCGACCACCTCGGTAACCGGCGCGGTTCTCGACGCGATAAGCATGCATTCGTGGGACATCGCCTCCAGCATCGACCAGGACAGAACGAAGGGATAGGTCAGATAGACATGCGCCCGGGATATCGAAAGCACCTGCTGAAACACCGAATAGGGCACCCGGTTGAAGAAATGCACCCGGCGCGGATCGAACCGGGTTCGCGCCTGCATGAAGGCTCGCCAGTTCCCGCCGTTTGGCGGGGCGTTCCCATAGCTCACGTCATCGCCGCCGACCAGGACGACACGGGCGTTCGGGCGGCGCTTCAGAATGCCGTCAATGCTTTGCATGAAGATGTCGAAGCCACGGTAGGGCTCCAGATTGCGCGCGATATAGGTGACGACTTCGTCCTCGCGGGACAGCATCATGCCGTTCGGAAGCTCGAGGACGGCATCCGGATCGCGGGTGCAGAGGTCGGTATCGACGCCCTCGTGTATGACCGAGATGCGGTCCCGCACGATCTCGGGATGCCGGCTCCACTGCCACCAGGTCGGGCTGATCCCCCAATCCGCCGCCTCAAGGCTCATCAGCATATGGGCGTTGCGGATCCGGGTCCGGCAGTCACGGTCCAGATTGGGGCTATAGTTCGGGGCAAAATCGATATCGGCGCCCTTGCTGTTATAATAGAACTCCGAAAATGCCAGGATACGCGCATCGGGAAACACATCCCTCAAAAACAGCGCCTCGCCCCAACCGGTATGCGCGCAGATCACATCCGGCTCAAAGCCCCGCTTTTGCAGATCGAGCGCGGCGCGCGCTGCGCCCTGACCATGCAGCACCTGATCCTCGAGCCGGGTCAGGTACTGATGGATGTTCGGGGTCGCGCCACGGATGATCTTGTAAGTCGCCTTGAGGATCCCCGGAATGTCCGGCTTTCCTTCCTTGGTGATGAAGGCGACCTCGTTCGCCGGATCCTTGGCCAAGGCAGGCGCCAGATGTTTGTATTGTCCCGGCATGTTCTGGTGAACAAAGAGAATTTTCACTTGCCCCGCCTTTTCGTCAACGCGGGACCCACACCGAATTTATTTGCGGCATCCCTGTCGAACGCCTAAATAGGAGCAACCGTGGCGGGTCGTCAAATACGATGCGCCGAGACCGGCCGGTTGGTTCCGTTTCGTGACGCGAATAGCGGATTGCGCCGGCTTCAGGGTTCAGACAAGCAGCTTTGATGTCTCGCGTCGCGAGGCGCGGCTGAATCGGGTGTTTCCATGGCGGCAGCAACGACAACCGCATCAAACGAAGATCCATTGGCAGAGATTCTGTGGGCTGCCCGCGGCGCCTTCTTTACCGCGGCTGTGTTCAGCTTGTTCGTGAATCTGCTCATCCTGGTCATGCCGATCTACATGTTCTCGCTGTTCGACAGGGTTCTCGGCGGCGGCGGAAACATGGCGACTTTGACATTTTTGGCGCTTTTCGCGCTGCTCGCGCTGTTGGTTCAAGCCCTGATCGACATGGGCCGCACCTATCTGTTCGTGCAGGTAAGCACATGGATCGACAGGCAGACCGGCGCCAAGATGCTTGCCCTCACATTGCGCAATGCCACGGTTCGGGGATCACCACGGGATACGAAGTTGCTTCAGCGCATGGATGAGCTGCGGAATTTCCTCGCCGGCGAACAGATCTTCATGCTGATGGACCTTCCTTGGCTGCCGTTTTTCCTGGCTTTTCTGTTCTTCATGCAATTCTGGATCGGCGTGACCGCCGCGGTCATTTCAGTTTTTATTTTCTGTCTCGCGCTCGCCAACAAATGGGTTACCGGACCGCTTCGTGAAGTCGGGATGGATGCGATGACCGAATCATCCCGGAAAGCCGAGATCAGCTTGCGGAACGCCGATGTCATCGCCGCAATGGGCATGGGCAAGCATGTTGCCCGGCGCTGGGGAAAAGACAACGGAGTGGCCCTTGACCAACTCGCCGTGTTTACTCAGCGCATCGGTCTGATGGCATCCATCGGCAAGACTGCTCAGTTCGGTTCGATGATGGCGGTCATGACGGTTTGCGCAATTCTGATCATCAATCCCGAAACCCACCTGTCCCGCGGCGCCATGATGGCATCGGTCATTCTGGTTGGCCGTGTTCTCATGCCCGTCCAATTTCTTGTCACCGGCTGGGCGCCGATCACAGAAGCGATCGCGAACTACAAGGCGCTTTCCCAGGCCCTGCGGGATGCGGCCTCTTTCAGACCCACTGGCGAAGTGCCGCCGTCGGTGCCGAAGGGTGAGCTGACGGTGGATCATGTCTTTTTCCATCCACCCGGTGTGCCAAAGCCGGTTCTCAGCGATATCAGTTTTTCTCTTGCACCGGGTCAGTCGCTCGGCATCGTCGGCCCGTCAGCGTCCGGAAAATCGAGCCTGGCTAGGCTTTTGGTGGGTTTGGACAGACCAAGCGAAGGTAGCGTCAAGCTCGACGGCCAGCATATTCACGAATGGCCAACGGAACATCTCGGTGCCCATCTCGGCTACCTTCCACAGGATGTCGAGCTTTTCGGTGGCACCGTCAGAGACAATATCGCCCGTCACGAAAAAAATTCGCCCTCGGCTGCGGTATTGGATGCCGCCCGTTTGGCCAATGTCGACACCATGATCAAGTTCATGCCTAGGGGTTATCAGACCATTGTCGGCAGTGGCGGTACATTGCTTTCCGGCGGACAACTGCAACGGGTCGGCTTGGCGCGAGCGCTTTACGGAGATGTAAAGCTGGTGGTCCTGGACGAGCCCAACGCGAACCTGGATGCCCACGGCGAACAAGCCTTGGCGGAAGCGGTGGAGGAATTGAAGCGCCGCGGCGTAACCGTCGTCCTGATCCTGCACCGGCCGAACATTCTCAAGGTTCTGGACTTTGTGATGGTGCTGGTGGAAGGCCGGGTGCAGAAGTACGGACCACGTGATGAGATGCTTCCGGTGATCGGCGGCGAAGGCGCGACCAAGCAGCCCGACAACCGGGCGATCAACGTCGTTACCAATCAAGCAAAGGCGTGACAGTCCCATGTCCCTGCAAACCACCAATCAGCAGACCATGCCCGGCCGGGTCATTTCCGTCCCGAATTCCACACGGCCGGGCAAGCCTGCCTGGTCTGGCCCAAGCGCGTTCGGCTACGCCGTTATCCTGATTTTCTTCGGTGGTCTGGGAGGCTGGGCCGCCCTTGCTCCCTTGGCAAGCGGCGTGAACGTGATTGGAACAATCGAGGTTGACGCGGGCGTCAAGACGGTTCAGCACCTCGAAGGCGGCATCGTGCAGCAGATCTTTGTCAAGGAAGGCGACCGTATCTCGCAAGGACAGATTTTGGTGCGGCTCGACCCCTTGCGCACTGATGCGCAATCCGTGGTGGAACGGTCCGGTCTGATTTCACTCATTTCCGAGAAAGCCCGGCTGCAGGCGGAAATTGCTGGGGAGGACTCCATAAAACTTGACGCCGAATTGACCGACGCGCTCTCGCACCCTGTCTACGGCAAGATCGTGGAAAGCGAACTGAGCCTGTTTGATGAGCGCAAGGAGAGCCGGGCGAAACGTAGGAGAATTTGGAACGAACAGCTCGCGCAGATCGACACTGAACTGCGCTCATATGATATCCGAATGGCAACAACGGTTGAGGCTCTGACCCTGATTGAGGAGGAGCTTTCATCGGTCCAGGAATTGTTCGATAAGCGGCTCACCACGAAATCACGCGTGCTCGCCCTGAAACGGGCGAAATCAGGCTTGGATGGTCAAAGAGGCACACTTATCGAGGCCATCGCGCAAACCAAGCAGAAAATGACCGAGCAGAAACTGGCGATCGAGGCGGCCCTCCAGAACGAGCGCACCTCAGGTTTGGGACGGCTGAACGACCTGGATCCCGAAATCTCACGCCGTCGAGAGGTCTTGAATGTTCTCCAGGATCAGAAATCGCGGATCGACGTCAAGGCGCCGGTTGACGGCCGGGTCATGAATCTGCTGGTCAAAACCGAAGGCCAGGTCGTCGGTGGCGGCGCGATTCTCATGGAGGTCGTTCCGGAAAGTGAGAACATGGTTCTGGAAGCCAAGCTCAAGGCGCAGGACATCGAACAGGTGAAAGTCGGCGCCATGGTGCAGGTGCGGTTGACAGCCTTCAATCCGAGAATGACGCCGCCGGTGGACGGCCAGTTGGTTCGTATCACGCCGACCACGCTCCCGGCATCGGGCCCCGGCATGCCGACCTATGGCGTGAGTGTGAAACTCGATCCGGAATCGCTGAAATTCGCAATTGGCGAACAGCAGTTGACGTCCGGCATGCCGGCATCCGGAATGATCGCTGTAGGCGAACAGACGTTACTGAGCTACCTGCTGACCCCGATGATCTCGAGCTTCGAAATCGCCATGCGGGAACCCTGAGAAGGGCTCCACCATGTTGACCGATCGAGGGCGCTCCATCGAGGAAGGGCTGGCAACGGGCCGCCGGCTCATGACGGCTCAACAACATCGAAAAGCTGTCCAGATCCATCGGATTTTGGCTCTCCGATTTCCCCGCGACGCACGCGTCTACGCGGCGCTCGGCCAATCGTTGCGAGGGTATGGCGACCACACGAAAATGACTCGGGCCTTCCGCCGCGCGATCCTGCTGCAACCCGACGCAATCGCCTCATACTTCAATTTCGGGAACGGCGATCTCTGGTTCGACCGACCGGCACCCGCGATCAAGGCGTACCGAAGGGCTTTTCATCTCGATCCGACCCAGCCGGAAATTCTCACCGCCCTGGCGCTCGCGATGCTGCGCGCTGGCGAGTGGGACGCCGCCTGGCCGCTCTACGAGAACCGCGAGTCGTGCCGGGCGTTCGCGGAGAAGGCTGCCGATCTCGACCGGACGGTCTGGGACGGACGTTTGGTGCGCGGGCAACGCATTCTGCTCGTCGGTGAGCAAGGCGCGGGAGACGTCATCCAATTCATCCGATACGCGCGTTTCCTGCATGACGCGGGGATGATCGTCCTGGTGCACTGCCTGGCTTCCTTGGAACGGCTCTTCACGGCGGTACCCTGGATTGAAAGCGCCTCCTCCACCCCGCCAACGGATTTCGACACGACCTGCCTGATCATGAGCCTGCCGCACCGCTTCGACGCCCATCCGGACAACATTCCCCAGATGGTGCCCTATCTCGCGGCTCCCGGCGCGGTGAAAGCATCCGCGCCGGCCAAGAGCCCCGCCGTCGGTCTGGTCTGGGCGGGAACCCCGAACAACACGCGGGACAAATGGCGGTCCTGTCCGCTTACCGCGCTGGAACCTCTGCTGGATGTTCCGGGAATCCGCTTGCAGAGCCTGCAATTCGGTTGGCGGCACGGACATAATCCGGGTCCGTGGGTCCAGCTCGCGCCTCTGGATGATAGTGTCGCGGACTACGCGGATACCGCCGAGGTGATTTCCGGACTTGATCTGATCATCTCCGTCGACACATCGGTCGCGCATCTCGCCGGAGCGATGGGCAAGCCGGTGTGGCTGCTGCTGGGACGGCGGTCGGACTGGCGCTGGCTGATGGACCGGGACGATACGCCTTGGTACCCGACCCTTCGGCTGTTCCGCATGAACGAGGCGGACGGCGAGGGCGACGATGCGGCAAGCTGGACCAATGTCGTCAACCAAGTCGAGGAAGCATTACGGAAGTTTGCGGCCAGCGAATAGGTCTCCGGCGATTTCCCGGCAGTTTATCGACGCCGCCATTGGCCGCCCTGATCCTGAAACCATTCCCCGGATTGCAGCCGTCCGATGAGTTTCTGGCCGGCCAGAACCTCCACCGATTTCAGGGTCGTTCCATTGCTGTCCGCGACCGACTGATAGGCCGCCCGCCGTTTTGCGTTGATCTGGTCGACCAGCGCCGCCGCCGCCGCGTTTGACTGCCCGGGCACGGCGCCGATATAGCCGTTCGGCTGCTCGCCGACCAGGCCCTGCGCCTTGGCTTCGTCCAGGGACAAGGCGGCCGCGGGCGATAGCGGGACCAAAACCGATATCGCCACGGCAAACGCGATCACGAACGACCGGATGCCTCCACGCCCCATGCCTCGGATCCGAAACATCTGCATTCTCCCCGTCACGCTAGAATATCTTGTCCTTCGACTCGAACAGGGAGTCGAGGTCCTTTTCGACCCGCACCCGGACCTCCTGTTCGATCTTCACGTTGAGATTGATGACGATCGGCTTATCCGGCGCCTCGATCTTGACCGACGGAGAACAGGCCGCGCCGGCCAGCAACAGAACGGCCGAAACCGCAAGCATCATTGGTCTAGTCATTCGCCTCGCCCCGTAACACGGCATCCCAGACCCGGTCCGGAAGCGTATAGGTTCGATACCCGGTCTTGATGATGTCATCAAGCTGACCCGACAGGTCAAGATTGAAACGAACCGGATAACCGTCATACAGATCGGGATTCGATCCCTCCAGGGCAAGCCCTATGCGGTAGCCCGCTCCCGGCGCGCCGTTGAGCCGCATGTCCAGGGTCTTGAAACGAAAATCCGACAGCGCGTCGAGCATGAGTCCCACCTGCTTGCCCGATTGCCGCAGGGCCTGATCCCGCTCACCGGCCTTGTAACGGACGGTTCCCGGCCCGTCCGCCGAGAGCCGGGCATCGTGGACTGTCAGGCCCAGCCCCGGCACCCACGCGACCGGCAGAGTGCCCGAAAGCCGCCCCTCGGCGGCAAGCCCCCTGACTTTAACCAGATCCGACAGCGCCGCCGCATTCACGCCCTCCGCACGCAATGTCATGCGCAGCGGGCCGCCGGGCGAAACGATGACATCGGAGGCGGATATCCGGCCCCCCGCAAAACCGCCGGCTACATCATGCAGCCGGATACGGTCAGGCCCATCGATCGAGAATTCCACATGCGGACGCTGGATCGGCACCCCGACGCCCAGAAGATCCATCGTCAGCGACCCGCGGCCGTTGCTTCTCGGCGGAACCAGCTCCGTCAAAGTGATGCCGCCGACGGCATTTTCCACCGCGATCGATCCCGCAGTCACCGATACGTCTTCGATGTCGAGGGTAAGGCCGGGAGCCTCGGCAGGGCCCGGCTCCCGCCACACGGCTCGGCCCGAGAAGCTGATCCGTCCCTTCGAAGCGGTGAGCTGTTCGGCCAAGGCCGGAGACATCGCCGCAAGGATCGACGGTTCCCCGCCGAGATCAACAACCGTCTTCGCGACATCCAGCCAGCCGGAACCGTCACCGCTGGTCCGCACCCCGCCCTTGAAGGGAATTGCAAGCGGCGCGGAAACACCGGCGAGGGCGCCCTTGAAGACCAGGGTTTCGGCTTCGCCTCCGGGCTCACCCGAAATTTGCAGCTTTACCGGCGCCAGCCAGGGTTTGCGGCGGCGATCGGCGATCTCGGCGAGGGTGATGTCAAAGGACTTCAAGATTCGACCGCCGCGGCCCGCGTCGAAGGCGGCACCGGCGGACAGACCGGAGACACCGATGGGGAAATCGCCGTTCTCCAGACGAATGCTCTCGAGGGTCAGCCGCGCGCGTCCCGGCGCATCGGTCCCGGCCTCCGCGAATTCTCCATCAAGCCGCCCGGGCACGATCCTGAGCGGCTTGGAGTCGCTCGCATCGGACAGCTTCAGGGACAAAGGACTGATATCGATCGCCGCCCGGACACTGCGCGCGGACACACCGCCGCCGGCATGCGACAAGGACAGTTCGGCCATGGTTTGCGGCGCCTGAACCACCGTCAGCGGCTCCGTCAGTGCCGCCCCGCTCGGCTCATGACGAAGCGTGGCGGCGGTGATCTTGAACTCCGATAGCGAGATCCGGGTATCGGACCCCGCCCGGCCCACGTGGCCGGCCATCGACACCTTGGCATCGCCGGACGTTCCGGCGGCCTTTATGCCGGCCGCGCCTTCAAGCGTGAAATCGCCGTTTACACCCTCCGCGCCGACGCCGCCGCTGAATGTCGCCTTCGCTTCATCGAGCCGGCTAGCGTCGATCTCAAGGCCACCAGCCGTGAGCATCAGGCGCTCCACCGCCACAGCCAATCCGCCCGCGCGGCTGATCGCCGGCATCCGCAGGGTTGCCGCTCCCTCAAGACCGATCCGGCCGGCCTTGCCCAGCACTGCCGAGACAGAGCCCGAAAGCCGCGCGCCGGGATCATCGCCGCCCAGCGCCGCGATCAGCGTCACCGGCGAGCCCTTTTTCCCCAATTCCACGGCGGCACCATCCCTGAACCAGGGCCGGATGGCCGGCGGCACCAGATGGGAAAAGGACCGGGCCAACGCCGCCGGCACCTGCACATGCGACGTCTCCTCGGCCCGCACCTCCAGCACCCCCGGCGCGGCGATCGCCGTGAGGTCAAGCTGGACATCCAGATCACGGGGCTTCTCACCGATCGTGACGGAGGACAAGGAAAGCGCCGCGCCGCCGGTTCCGACCGCTTGCTTGAACGCCGGGGCCGGGGCCGACAGGATTTGCGCGAGCGGGCCAGGAAGCGCCAGTTCGCCGCGCAGCTCAAATGTGCCCGACGCGTCCTGAAGCGGCGATCCCAGCGCGGCGCCGAAAACCGCGTGAACGATCTCGACCGCGCCCTGCGCCGAGCCCGAGACCTTTACCCTCTCCCCGTCGCCGCGCGCCAGGTCCGCCGCCAGGGACAAGGCCTTGCCGGAGGTGGCTGCCCCGCCGACCACCGCCGTGAATGATCCGGTATCGTCCCGCATGTAGGCGTCGAGGGAAACCGTCGGGATCTCGGTTCCCCGAACCCGCAGGCCCGCGAGCCCGAGAACCGCGCGGATCATGGGCCGCGCGCCGACCGGCCGGTGAACCGTCGCCCCGCCATTCGCCGAGGCCATTCTGACGTCCTTGAAACGGGTTTCAGCGTTTTTCAGGGACAGTCTCGCGGAGAGATCGCCGCCGGTGTCGATGCGCCCGTCGATACCGGCGTCCAGGGTACCGCTGCCCCCGCCCGCCACCGTGCGGCTGATCAGCCCGGCATGGAGATCACCGGCCCAGGACAGCGGACCGCCGGGCGCCTGTTCGGCCTCGATATCCCCGCTCAGCTCCAGCTCTCCCCAAGGGGAGGAGATCAGCAACCGCGCGTCCTTCAGGATCAGCCGTTCGATCGGCAAGCGCGGGACACCGGCTTCGGTTTCCCCGTCCGGCCGGGAGGCGAGAAGCGGCTCGAAGGGACCGAGATCAAGTCTGCCGTCCCTGTACGTGGTTCGGATCGTCAATCCGGAAAAGGTGAGCGACTTCAGGTGTCCGGAGAGGAGCTCCGAGAGATCAAACCTCGCGCCGAGGGCGCCGGCGGTGATCCTGCCGTCGCCGAGGGAGATCTCTTCCAATGTCACCGTGTTGCTGTCGATCCCGGCAATGCGGAAGCCGAGCCCGCCGAGATCGCCGAGCCCCAATCCGACCCGGGCCAGCCAGGAAACCGCCAAGGGACCAAGGGTATCGCGCCCGAGATACAGGGCCGGGCCCGACAGCACCGCCAAGGCGATCAAGACGATACAAACGCGCGCGAGAACTCTCATGCCTGGACCGACCCGCCGCCGCTAAACCCGCGTCACCTCACTATGGCAGCATGGCGCAAGAAATTCCAACCACGCGCTCCCAGCCGCGGGAGGATGGCGTTGCTAATCCTGAATTTCAGGGATCACCGATGCCGGGCCGGTTCCGGGTGCGAACCGAATTCACGGCAATCGTCGTCGTCCGGCCGGCCGGGATTACCCGTTCTTGGCGGCCCGCATGGCGGCGAGGACGGTTTCGGAATCGGCGATCCGGCGGGTCAGCCGCTCGGCTTCGGCGCCGGACGCGTCCTTCAGCTCGTCGCGCAGATCGGCGAGCCGCTTTTCGGCGGCGTCGATGTCGAGATCGGCAACCGCCGTCGCCTCCTCGGCCAGCACCGTGCAGCGGTCCTCGGTCACCTCGGCGAAGCCGCCGGCGACAAAGATCCGGTCGGTGATCGAGCCGTCCTCGTAAACGTCGATCACGCCCGGCAGCAGGGTCGAGAGCAGCGGGGAATGGCGCGGCAGCACACCGAAGAACCCGTCGGCGCCCGGCACCACGACCATGCTGACCTCCTTGGACATCAGCAGCCGCTCGGGCGAGACCAGCTCGAACATTGTTGTGTCGGCCATTGCTTAGGCTCCCGGCTAAAGGCCCTTAGGCGGCTTCCGCGGCCATCTTCTTGGCCTTCTCGATGGCCTCGTCGATGGTGCCGACCATGTAGAACGCGGCTTCCGGCAGATCGTCGTGCTTGCCTTCGACGATTTCCTTGAAGCCCCGGATGGTTTCCTCGATCGGCACCAGGACGCCCGGCGTTCCGGTGAAGATCTCGGCCACGAAGAAGGGCTGCGAGAGGAAGCGCTGGATCTTGCGGGCCCGGGCGACCGTCAGGCGGTCTTCCTCGGACAGCTCGTCCATGCCCAGGATCGCGATGATGTCCTGCAGCGACTTGTAGGTCT
>JAYOEU010000056.1:0-22662 GCA_038116915.1 Alphaproteobacteria bacterium | reverse complement strand
ATGCACAGCAACAGATTAAGATGATCGATCACAGGTTATTGTTCGGAGGTTGCGCGAAGAAAGGCCACGATTGCCGCCAGGTCAGCGTCTTTGCTCAAGCCGGCGAACGACATTTTCGTCATTTTGATCATATCCTTCGGCTTCTTGAGGAATTGCGAGAGTGACTCTTCGTTCCAGACCAGGCCATTTTCTCCGGCCTGCCTCATGTCCTTCGAATATTTTTTGAAGCCCTCCGCCGTGCCCGCGGCACGTCCGAACAGCCCGTTCAGATGCGGACCGATCTTGTGCTTGGCGTCGGCGCCGATCGAATGGCAGGCCTTGCATTTGTTGAAAACCTTTTCACCGGCCTTGATCTTCTCGGCGTCGATCGCTGGCGCGGCCGCCGTCTGAACAGAAGATGTGGACGTGGACGCTCCTGTGTCCGTCTTTGCCGCTGCAGCCGGCATCGGATCACCCGTTCGGCGTTTGGATGTTTCGTCGTCGGGCGTAACGTCGATAACCCTCGCGCGGGCGGTGATTTTCACGTCTCCCTTGCAATCCTTCATGCAGGGATCGCGGTGCTTCGACACTTCCGTCTCGGTCCTGTCGTCGGGGTAGAAACCACCTGCATTCGGCATGACGACTTTGAGGAAATTGTCCTTGGACAAAACGAAATCGTCTTTCACCAGATCGTTCATATAGAGGAGATAGGCGGTGATGCCGTAGACCTGATCATTCGACAGCGATTGGGCATCGCCGAAGGGCATCGCGCGGTGCACGTAGTCCCAGACCGTCGAAAGATAGGGCCAGTAGGAGCCGATGGTCTTCACCGGATCGTGCGACTTCAGGGTTCCCCGCCCGCCGGCGAGGACCGGCCAGCGTCCCTTGCCCTCGCCGAAGTCTCCATGGCATTCGGCGCACCGTTCCGTATAGACCGCCTCGCCGTCGGCGACGCTTCCGGATCCCTCGGGCAGGCCCTTGCCGTCCGGCCGGATGTCGATATCCCACGCACTCACTTCTTCGGGTGTCGCTGCCCTGCCAAGGCCATAGCCATCGGCAAGCGCCGAGCCGGCGCAAAGCAGCAAGGCAATGCCGAGCGCCGCGGACTTAAGAGATCTCGACATTCTCGGCCTCACCGTTCTGGCGTACATGCCAGGTCTGAATTCCATTATTGTGGTAAATCGAATTTTCCCCCCGGACTTCCCGGAGTTGGTTTTTCGTCGGCTGCACATAGCCCGTGCTGTCCACGGCGCGGGACTGAAGCAGGAGAGGCGAGCCGTCCCAATCGAACTCGAAATAGAAGCGGTGCATCGACTTTTCCCATGACGGACCGTCGATGCGCGCCTGATGCCAGTTGCGGCCGCCGTCGAGCGTCACATGGACCTGGGAGATCGTGCCCCGGCCCGACCAGGCGATGCCGGTAATCACCGTGTGACCCTTGCCGTGCGTGATCGGCGCCTGCGGGCTGGGGTTCGTGATGACCGACTTGGCGTCCATTTCCCAGGTAAAGCGTCGGGCTTTTCCATTGGCGAACAGATCGGTGTATTTCGAGGTTTCCTCGCGATGGTGCCAGGGCTCGTCACCGACCTCGATGCGCCGCAGCCATTTCACCCACATGTTGCCTTCCCAACCCGGCACGACGAGGCGTACCGGATAGCCCTGTTCGGGCCGCAGGGCCTCGCCGTTCATGGCAAAGGCGACGAGACAGTCGTCCAACGCCTTTTCAATCGGGATGGACCGGGTCATCGCCGCCGCGTCGGCTCCCTCGGGCAGAAGCCATTTGCCGCTGGTCTTCAGGCCGGCTTCCTGAAGGATCGTCTTCAGCGGAATGCCGGTATAGACGACGTTATGGATCATGCCATGGGTGAACTGGCAGCCGTTGAGCTGCGCCCCGCGCCATTCCATGCCGCTGTTGGCGGCGCATTCCAGGAAATAGGCCCTGTTCGTGCGGGGAAACCGCTTCAAGTCCTGCAAGGTGAACACCAGTTCCCGGTCCACCAGGCCGTGGATCATCAGCCGGTACTTCGCCGGATCAATTTCCGCGATGCCCCCGTGATGCCGCTCGAAGCACAAGCCGTTCGGGGTGATTACGCCGTCAAGCTCGTGCAACGGCGTGAAGTTGACGGAACTGATCGGCGACGCCGTAAGCCATTCCACGTTGCGCCGGATCACATGGTTTTCGTATTGCGAGGGCTTGCCGTATGGCCGGGCGTCGACGCCGTCCCCGAGCTGAGTGCTCCAGGGTTGCTTCTCCAGGATCGCCGGATCGCCAGCCGCGAGGGCAGGGGTGGAGCCGGCGGCCAAGGCACTGCCGGCAAGCAATCCGCCTTTCAAAAAGCTCCGGCGTGAGGGTTCGTTTTGCTTGCTCATCGGCAAACTCCCAGTTCCTCAATCAACCACCGATGGTTTTGACGAATTCATTCGGTTTCAGCGCAACCGTGCCGACGCGCTTCACGTAGCTTTCGACCAAGTCGAAGATCGGCGGGCCTTCGGTTCCCTCGTTGACCGATGCCCAGCCCGCGACCACGTAGGTCTTTGCCGGGTCGATCTTCTCGCCAGTCTTCAGCAGCGTCATGTCGGAGATGCGTTCGCCGATCGGCTTGGCGACGTCGATCGTGTAGCCCATGCCGCCGACCCGGACCATGTCGCCACCTTGCTGGTAGTAGGGATCCGGATTGAACAGATTGTCCGCGACATCCTCCATGATCGTGCGCAGGAACGCGCCGGTCATCTCGCTGCGGTAGGCATTCGGATAGGTCATGCCGGTGGCGGCATAGATCGCCTCTCTGGTGATCGCGTCCCCGGGGAGCAGGCTGGGACCCCATCGGAAGCCCGGCGACAGCGCGATATCCGCCTCGCGTTCCTCCAGCAGGGCCTGGCAGATCAAGTCATCCCAGGTGCCGTTGAAATTGCCGCGGCGATAGAGAAGGGACTCGGTCTTGCCGATGACCTCTTCCAATTCCGCCTTGAAGGGCGCCCGTTCCTTGTCCACCAGCATCGTCATCTCGGGATCGGGCGCGATGACGTCCGAGAGAATCGGAATGAGACGGTATTTGTAGCCCTTGACCGCGCCGGCCTGGACGTCGAGGTCAAGACGGGAAACGAACTTTCCGTGCGAGCCGGAAGCGACGATCAGGGTCTTGCCGACCTGAACCGGTTCCGGCAGCGCGTCATGGGTGTGGCCCGACAGGATGACATCCAAGCCATCGACCTGGGACGCCATCTTGCGATCGACATCGAAACCGTTGTGGGAGAGCAGGACCACGAGCTCCGCTCCCTCGCCACGCACTTTTTCTACAATCTCCCGCATCCGGCTTTCGCGGATTCCGAAGGATAGTTTCGGGAACAGCCACCGGGGATTCGCGATCGGCATGTAGGGGAAAGCCTGGCCGATCACCGCGACCTTGACGCCGCCGCGCTCGTAGTAGGCGTGGGAATCGTATGCCGGCTCGTTCCATTCGGAATCGAAAATGTTCGCTCCGAGGAACGGGAAGGGAAGGGTGTCGACAATCTCGGTCACGCGGTCGATGCCGTATGTGAACTCCCAATGCGAGGTCATGGCGTCCGGCTTGAGCGCGTTCATCAGGTTGACCATGTCCTGGCCGCGGGTGCGCAGCGCCGTCATCGATCCGTGCCAGGTGTCGCCGCCGTCCAGAAACAGGGCATCCGGCCGATCCGAACGGATCGCCTTCAGAACCGTGGAGATCCGGTCAAAGCCGCCGACCTTGCCGTAAGCGCGGGCGAGAGGGACGAAATCCTCGGAACTCAGCGCATAGGCTTCCGGCGTGCCGCTTTTCAAGCCGTAGGTCTTAAGAAACTTCTTGCCGGAAATGTGCGGTGGTTTGCCCCCGGCCTCACCAACGCCGATATTGATCGATGGCTCGCGGAACCACACCGGCTTGGTCTGCGCGTGGCAATCCGTCAGGTGGACCAGGGTGACATTGCCCGTGGTCTTGAAATCAAGGAGCTGGTCCTGGGTGAGTTTCTGTTGGGCCGCGAGCTTGGCCCAGTTCCCGAATCCACTGGTCCCGACCAGCGCGGCCGCGGCGAAGGATGTCTGAAGGAAGTCGCGTCGGGAAAGCATCTCGACACTCCGGTCTTGGGCGTAACCCTCGCGCCGGACGCAATCCACCGTGCGCCGGAGAGTTTCGCACTCGTTGACGTCAAAGAAGTAAAAGCGTCATCCGAAGACCGGAAGTCCGAATGGCGCGAGACCGCCTGCCGGACTTCCGGGATAGTCTCGGCGCCTAGTTCCGGAGCGACGGCGCTTCCACCGACAGCCCATTACCCCGCGAGGCGAGATAGACTTCGAGCGCCGTGAACTCCTCCGAGCCCCGCTTGTACGGAGTGGCCCGGATGTTATCCATGCAACCCTTGAAGCGGCGGTGGATCGAACCCACGCCCTGCCATTTCAACCGATAGGTGGGGAAACCGTTGATCTGGCCTTGGCTCAGGTGATCCGCGCGGATCATGTTGCCGGTATTGTTTTCGTGGCAATGAGCGCAGGCCATGTCGAGCTGACCAACCCGGGTGTAGTAGAGCTTCTTGCCCTTCTCGTACCATTCGGCAACCGGGCCGTCGGTTTTGACATTCACCGGCATGCCGCGGGATTGCAGGCCGATATAGGCCGTCATTCCTAGCATTTCCGGGCTTTCCCACTTCCAGGGCTTCGCCTTCATATGCTCTTCACGGGACCAGTTGATGTGATGCTCAAGTGCCATCAGGGTCTTCTTGCCCTCATGCCATTTCGGCATCGTCGCCCGCAGGCCCTTCATGCTTTTCGAGGCATCGCCGTGGCAATCCGCGCAGGACTTGCCGGCGTCACCCTCGGCCTTGTTCCAGAGATCCTCGCCGTACTGGGCCATGATCATGGCCGGATTCGCGAAGTCATCCGTTTGCAGGGTCTGGGTTTCGTTGTTGCGGAACCGCCAGCCGGAAATGACCTCGTCGAAGGGCGAGCCCGCCGGAGCCTTGAGCTTGGTGATGTACTGGACGCCGTTCATGACAAGTTCGGAATCCTCGCCGGCATTTGCGGCACCCGACCCGAGAGCCATAAGTCCGGCCGCGCAGAGCGCGATGAACTTTTTCATGCGTTTCCTCCCATTCGCCAGGTTCGCCTACGCGACCTTGATCTTATTTTCCAAGTCGAAGGTCGAGCCGTCATCGTCGGTCCACACGAACTTCAAGGTTCCGGACTCGTTGAGCTTCAATGAGAACTCGATATACGGATTGGCCGCGATGGCGGGCAGCAGGTCCGCGGAAAAGACCTCCTCGCCATTATATGTGGCGACGAATTTGTTGATGATCTTTCGCGGAATCGGCTTGCCGTCCTTGCCCTTGCGCTGACCGGATTCCATCGGGTGGCTGATCAGCGTCTTGATGACAATGGCCTCGCCTGGCTTCGCCGTGCTGGGGACCTTCACGCGGGGTTTAATGTTCGACATTTCTTTGTTCTCCCTGCTTCCGGTCAGCCGCCACAGCCGCCGATCGTGACCTTGACTTCACGCCGGCTCATTGTCGTGGATCCATCGGCCATCTTCGCGACGGCAACCACTTCCTGGGTCTTTGCCAGGCGGATACGGGTTGCTCCGCGCGATTCGGCCGACATTTTCGAGAAATGGAATGTCGCCACGCCCGGGTTCGGATTTCCCGCGGCAAGCACGAGAATCGACGTCGCGCCGGCGGCGGCCACTTCGATGGGAACGGTGTTGCCGTTTTCGGCAATCTCCGGCGCGACGATCTCCACGCCGCCGGATTTGGGCATGCCGCCGGCAAACTTTTCGACAGCGGCCTTAACCGCCTCTTCGGACGCATCCGCGGGCAGTGAAATCAAACCGACGGCGGCGAGGCCGGCGGCCAGGGCGAATAAATCGCGCCTTGTCATTTCCATGGTTGTCTCCAGTTTCGCGCGAGAAAACAAAGTGACGGCGGACGTCACTTGTCCTTCAGGGTCTTCAGATAGGCGACGACGTCCTCGACCTGTTCGGCGGAAAGGATGGTCTTGCCCGCGAATTTCTCGGCCACCCGGTTGAAGCCCGAATCCCGGTAGAAGGCGGGCATAATCGTGTCCGGGTTCAGCGCGGCCTTGGAATTCACGACAATCGCCCGGAGCTGGGATTCATCCCAGCGGTCCGCGACACCGTCCAGCGACGGGCCGACCTCGCCGTGATACGGCTGGTTCTTGAGGTCCGAGTTCTGGTGACAGGCTAGGCAATTACCCAGTTTTCTGCCCATGAACCATTCGCGGCCCTTGGCGGGGTCGCCAGGCTGGCCGGTCAACGACTTCGCCAGCTTTCCGTCGACAATCTTCACTTCTCCGGGCTTTACCGGAGCGGCAGCGGCTGGACCAGCCAGCAACATGAGCGCTGCGCCAAACGCAATCGCGGCTCTTACCACTTCGCATCCTCCTAATTCGGGTCTTTTTCAAACGCCCTTGGCTTCAGTTAATCGACCGTCGAGCGGAAACGCAACAACAAATTCACATACTTGAATTTGTTGTTGCGTTGCAATCAGTTGCCCTTCTTCCGCTCCTGAATGCGCCGGGCATGGTATTTCTGGAAGTGCTCGTCGCTTTCGTAGCCCCTCTCCTTGACCCAGGTGAACATGTCTAAGGTCGTTCCCTTGCCGAAGGCGCCGGGCATGGTCGCGACGGCGGCGGTTCCGGCCTGTTCCGTCTTGGAAGCCGTTTCGGGCATGAAGAGTATGGTCGGGGTGAAGACCACTCCCCACCGCTTGGCCATTTCCTTCTCGGGCAGCGCTGTCCCGTCGAAATCCGTTACTGATTCGTCACCGAACAGGTTGTATTGCACGATCATGAAGTTTTTTTGGATGTAGCCCGCGATCTCGGGATCGGAAAGCGGGCCTTCATGAAGTTGTTTGCAATAGAGGCAGCCGCGCTGTTCAAAGATCATCGCGAGACGTTTGCCCTGGCGTCCGGCTTCGGCGATGTCTTCCGCGACATCCTTGAACGTGACGGTGAACCAGGCCTTCTTGTGCAGTCCGTCCTCGCCGAGTTCCGCCAAGGCTGTATTGGCAACGCCAAACACCAACAGGATCGCGGCAACAAGTCTCAACATCTCGAATTCTCCTAACCGAGTGCACCAAAAGCCGGAAATGTGTCCAGCATCCATTGGGCGATCAGATTGACCGAATCTGTGGCGATCAGGAGCGCGAAGACGACGAGCACGCCGCCGATTCCGCGTTCGATCACGCCGAGGTAGCGTCGGATCGGCTTCATCCAGCGCATGAAGGTACCAAAAAACAAGCCGGCCAGGACAAAAGGCAACGTCATGCCGATCCCGTAGACGGCAAGCAGAATTGCGCCTTCAACGGCCGTCTCCCGCGCGCTCGCGGTGAACAGGATCGCGGCCAGGACCGGCCCGACACACGGGGTCCAGCCGAAGGCGAAGGCCAGGCCCACGAGATAGGCGCCGAAGTAGCCGGCCGGGGCCGAGAGTTCGAACCGGGCCTGCCGGTAAAGCATCTGTAGTTTGAACAGGCCGAGAAAATGCAGGCCGAGGACCAGCAGGATCGCCGCCGCGACATATTTCAGAATGTCGAAATGGGCGCGGAACTGCTGACCGAACACCGATGCGCTGGCGCCCAACAGGACGAACACCGAAACCACGCCGGCCGAAAAAAGGATCGAGGACAGGACGAGCTTGCGGCGGCTGGCGCCGCTTGAAGCGGTTTCGCTCGACGCTTCCTCCATGGATACGCCGGCCATATAGCACAAATAGAAGGGCACGATCGGCAGAATGCAGGGCGTCAGAAACGACACCAGACCCGCGATAAACGCGCCGCCGTGGCCGATGTCCAGTCCCATGTCCGTTTCCTTGCAGGTTGCGGATATCATATTCTCAAATTAAGATGTTTGACTATGTCAAATTCCCCAGTCCGACACCTAAATCGCGTGCGTGTTCAGCGGTGGCGCTTGCGGGCTTTCCGGCTTTTATGCGTCGCTGCTTTTCTGATCGCCATACCCCTCGGTGCGACGGCGCGAGCGGAGGTTCGTTTGCTGATGATCGAGCAGGATCATTGCGAATGGTGTGAGGCGTGGAACGCCGAGATCGGCGAGGTATATCACCTCACCGCGGAAGGAAAACGCGCGCCGTTGCTGCGGGCGAACATTTTCGAGCCTTTACCGAAGGAAATCGAAATCAAGCTGCGCCCGCAATTTACGCCGACCTTCATTCTTTTGGACGGGGGCGTCGAGGTCGGGCGCATTGAAGGGTATCCGGGAGAGCACTTTTTCTGGCCGATGCTGAACAATCTGCTGCAGAAATTGCCGCCGGCGGCGTCCGGCGAGGTGCCGCCCGGATCCACAGGGAGGAAATCATCATGAGACGTATCGTTCTCGCGCTCTGCCTGGTCCTTGCCATCGGAATCGGCGCGCTGCTCGGCCCGTCGGCGGGCGTCGCGCAAAATCAAGAGGCCTTGGTGACCTACCAGTCCCTGAAGCCGGATGTCGCCCTTGAGCTGGCGCAGGCGGCGCTGAAGGAATGCCGGCAAGCCGGCTATCAGGTGGCCATCACCGTCGCCGACCGTTTCGGTCATGTGCTCGTCACCCTGCGGGATCAGTTCGCCGGTCCCCACACCGTGGAAACCGCCACCAGGAAGGCATGGACCGCGGTCAGCTTTCGGACAGCGACGCTGGAACTTACCGACCTGATCCGCGAGAACAAGGTCATGGCTAATCTCGGTGATATTCCGGGCGCGCTTGCGCTGGGCGGCGGCGTGCCGGTGAACGCGGCGGGTATTCTGGTGGGCGGGATCGGGATATCCGGCGCGCCGGGCGCCGATCTCGACCATGCCTGCGCCGTCAAGGCGATTGGGTCCATTCAGGAAAAACTGGACTTTTGATCCGACACTCTATTGCCTGTGTTGAAGGATGATTGGGGCGCGATATGGGAATTCCAGCGTGGAACGACCTGCTTGATGACGAGGAAAGCATTGATGCGATGATGGACAACGCATCGAAGGCGACCGATTTTCTCAAGGCGCTCGCTCATGAGGGGCGCCTGATGATCCTCTGCCGTCTGGCGACCGGAGAGAAGTCGGTCACCGAACTTGAGACCCTGCTCTCCACGCGGCAGGCGGCGGTCTCTCAACAGCTCGCGCGGCTTCGTCTTGAGGGGCTGGTCTCGCAGCGGCGTGACGGAAAGACCATTTACTACCGGCTAAGGGATCCGAATGCGGTTCGGATGCTCGAAGTCCTTTACGACATGTTCTGCAAGAACGACGAAGAGGAAACCGTCACGACATGACGGATTTGTCCGACGCCACCCTTGTTACCCTGGTGGGCTTCGCCGGAGGCTGCATCCTGGGACTGGCGTCGCGACTTGCACGGTTCTGTACTCTCGGCGCGATTGAGGACGCGTATTACGGCGGCAGCCGCGAGCGGATGCTGATGTGGCCGCTCGCGCTGGGCGTTTCCATCTTCACGGCGTTTCTGCTGGCGCATTTCGGTTTGGCGAATCTGGACGCCGCGGTTTATCTCCGCTTCGAATTCAGCCCGACCGCCGCCATCGCCGGTGGTCTGATGTTCGGGGTCGGGATGGCTCTAGCGGGCAATTGCGGCTTCGGAGCCTTGTCGAGGCTGGGGGGCGGGGATCTGCGTTCTCTGCTTCTGGTCCTGGTTATCGGAATTTCATCTTACGCGGCAGCGGTCGGGCCGCTGTCGGACCTCAGGCTCATGCTGTTCCCGCGCGCGGAGGCATACGGCGGAACACCGCCGGGGATGGCGCATCACCTGAGTTCCGCTTTCGGGATCCCGGTGCTGGCGACGGCCACCACGGTTTCCGTGATTCTGGTCGGCGCCGCGCTCTTGGACCGGGATTTTCGCCGGAACACCACGGCGGTCGTCTGGTCCGCCTTGGCCGGTCTCGCGATCACATCCGGCTGGGTCGGGACGTCCTGGGTTGCGCGAACCGGTTTTGATGTCGTCGGCATCGAATCCCACACCTTCACGATGCCGCTGGGCGAGATGGTTCTGCGGACCATGACAGCAACCGATCGCCTCGGCGGATTTTCGATCGGTTCGGTGACCGGGGTGCTGTCGGGGGCGCTGATCGGCGCCGTCATCCGCAGGCAGTTCAAGCTCGAGGCCTGTGACGAGCCGCGGGAGCTCATCAGGCAGATATTCGGAGCGTTCCTGATGGGGGTCGGCGGCGTGATCGCGCTTGGCTGTTCCATCGGTCAGGGGATGTCGGCGTTCTCGGTCCTGGCGGTCAGCGCGCCGATCACGGCCGCCGCGATCGGCGTCGGCGCGGTGCTCGGCCTCAGATACCTGGTCGAGGGTTCCGTGGTTCTGGACAGAGTGCTGGCGGTTTGCGCCAGGCTGGCGGCCCCGCTTCGCCGCAAGCAGAAGGCCCGCTGATCAGACCTCTGATCGCGCGGCAATGCCATCGACCCGCCCCGCGAGATATGCCACCGTACTGGTGGCGCGGTTCCGCGCCCGCATTTCCCGTCCGGCATTTGCCCGGAACTCCCACCTGCCGAGGGCACAGCATGCGTATCGAGAATGTCGAGAGTTTCCTCGTTCGGATTCCGCTTGGCCGCGACGAAGCGTTGAAAACCTGGCGCGGGGGCGGGCGGCTCGACTATGTGCTGGTGCGGATCGACACCGATGCCGGAATTTCCGGCTGGGGCGACGTGTTCGGCTACGGTGCGGCGCGGGCCAGCAAGGCGGCGCTGGATCACATGATCGGCCCGGCGCTGATCGGCCAGGATGCAAGGGACATTGCCGGCATTGCGCATCGTCTGCAGCTCTCGAACCACATCTGGGGTCGCTACGGCGCTACCATGTTCGCGATCGGCGGGGTTGATATCGCGCTCTGGGATATCGCCGGCAAGGTGGCGGGCAAGCCGGTGCACGAGTTGCTCGGCGGCAAGCTGCGAGACACCATCCCGGCCTATGCCAGTCTGCCGAAATACCAGGATCCCGAGATCGTCGCAGAGCGCACGGCCTATGCGGTCGGCCAGGGTTACGCCCATGTGAAACTGCACGAAACCACGGTGCCCGAAGTCGCCGCGTCGCGCGAGGCGGGCGGACCGGATTTCGGGCTGATGATCGATACCAACTGCCCGTGGAACCCGCGCGAGGCGGACGAGATGGCGCGGAAGTTCAAGCCCTATGACCCGTTCTGGCTGGAGGAGCCGCTGTTCCCGCCGGAGAATTTCGAGGGGCTGGCCGCGCTCGGCCGGGCCTCGGGCATTCCGATCGCGGCGGGCGAGAACGCCTGCACCTCGTGGGAATTCCAGAAGATGTTCGAGGCCGGCGCCGTCAGCTATGCCCAGCCCAGCGTCACCAAGGTCGGCGGGATCACCGAGTTCCGCAAGGTCGCGACCCTGGCCGAGGCCGCCAATGTCACGCTGGCGCCGCATTCGCCCTATTTCGGCCCGGGCTTCCTTGCCACCCTGCACCTCCTGGCGGCGATGCCGAACGCGTTCCTGATCGAGCAGATGTTCCTGCGGCTGGAGGCTTATATCCACGGGCCCTGGAACCACCCGAAGGGCAACGCCTTCGCGGTCCCCGATGGGCCTGGCCTCGGCTCGGACCCAGACCCCGATGTCATGAAGGACTACACCGATCCCAACGGCTAACCCACTCTCAAGGAAGGCGCCATGAGCAACGGCACTCTCGCGGTCTGGTCCGGCATCGATGCCGATACCGAGGACGACTACAACGCCTGGTACGAGCGCGAGCACATGTTCGAGCGGATCGAGGTGCCCGGCATCCGGCGCGCCCGGCATTACCGGACGGTCTCGGGCAAGCCGCGTTTCTTCACCTATTTCGAGTTGGAGACCCCCGGCGTGGTGGCGAGCGGCGTCTACTTCGCCCAGACCAACAACCCGTCGCCCTGGACCCAGCGCATCCTGCCGCATTTCCGCGACGTCAACCGCACCGCCAGCCGGGTGATCAGGCGCGTCGGCAAGGGCTTCGGCGCGGCGGCGATGACCGTGCGCTTGGCGCTGGAGGAGGGTGAGGACCCGGTGCTGGCTGCCTGGCTGGCCAATGAATATCTGCCCGAGGTCGTCACCCGGCCCGGCGTGATTGCCGGACAGCTTTGGCAGGCCGATATCGAATCCAGCAGCCAGCCCGGCCAGGACCGGGATCTGAGACCCGAGGAGGATTCGATTTCGGACCTCACCCTCTTCCTCGAGGCGACGGAGACCGGCCGGCTGGAGGAATTGTCGCGCGAGGCGCAACTGGTCGAGGCCCTGGCCAGGGCGAGCACCACCTCCGCCCCGCTGATCGCGGTGCATCAGCTCTTGAACGGCGCCGAAACCGACGAGGCGCCGGAGATCTGAGACGTTTCGTTCATGACCAGAATCCTCTCACAGTGGTAAAATCCTCGCCGTCGCCCTGGCGCAAGGCAGGGCCATGCCTTGATGTGGCTGCGTGACAAGCTAGGCTTAAGCGCCCGCCGGTAGGGCCGGCCGGTTCGATGCATGGCCCTGCCTTGCGCCAGGGCGACGGCAAGAAGCGGGCGCAAATCAGACCGCTGTGCCGCTAAGACCTTCGACCCTGACGAGGAGACCGTCATGCCCTACAGCACCTTCGGCTTTACCGAGGAACAGGTCCTGATGCGCGACGCGGTGCTCGGCCTGCTGGGGCGGGTGCTGCCGCCGGAGAGGATCGCCGAGATCGACCGTGACCGGGTGTTTCCACGTGACGCCTACAGAGCGCTCGCGGCGGACGGCTGGTTGAAGCTCGCCTATGACGAGGCCCATGGCGGCACCGGCGCCAGTCACAAGGATCTGGCGGTTTTCATCGAGGCGCTCGGCTATCACCATCCCGGAATTCGAGTCGGCTTCATGTCCACGGCGATCTATGGCGCGCGCTATCTCCAGCACTTGGGGAGTGATTCGCTGAAGGCCGAGATGCTGTCCGGAATGCAGGACGGCTCGATCCGAACCGCCATCGCCTTTTCCGAGCCCGACAGCGGCTCGGACGCCGCCGGCATCCGCACCCGCGCGGTCCGGGACGGCGACGACTGGGTCATCTCGGGTCAGAAGGTGTACGTGACCAACGCCCATGAGGCGGATTATCTGATCACCTCGGTCAAGACCGACCCCGATGCCGGACGCAGGGGGCTCAGCCTGTTCTGGGTCGACACCGCGCGGCCCGGCTTCGAGGCCCGCCCGATGGACCCGCTCGGCAGCCGCTCCACCCTGCTGAACGAGGTGTTCTTCGATGAGGTGCGGATTCCCGGCAACCGCCTTCTGGGCGAGGTGAATGGCGGCTGGCATGGCCTGATGCGCGGGCTCAATCTGGAGCGAGTGCTGATCGCGGCGGCGGCGGCCGGCGGCTGCATCAAATGCATCGAGGTGGCCCGGAATTTCGCCCGTGACCGCCGGGCCTTCGGACAGCCGATCGGCGAGTTTCAGGCGATCTCTCACAAATTCGCCGACATGCGGATGATGATGGAGACGGCCCGTCTGGTCACCTATCACACCGCCGACATGCTGGACGCCGGCGCCGACGCGGTGACCGAAACCGCCGTCGCCAAGGTCGTCGCCACCGAGAATAACTTCAAGGTCGCCGATCTCGGCATGCAGATCATGGGCGCCGCCGGCTATGTCCAGGGCGACATGCAGCGCCTGTTCCGCGAGGCCCGCATGGGCATGATCGGCGGCGGCACCAGCGAAATCCTGCGCAACGTCATCGCCAAGCGCATGGGGGTTTGAGGGAGTCAGAGATCCGGCATTTCCTCCGCCGTCTCCGATTTTCCCTTGAATCCGGCATGGATCCACGCCCCCGCGGCGAGGGCGAAGAAGAACAGGACCGGGATCATGAAGACCATCCATAGCCCGCTCAGTCCGGCCGCGGGGGCGAGAAACTCGATCCAGACCAGAAACGTCGAGATCGGCTCGTCCAGGATCTGGAACAGCAGCAGATAGGCGGCTAGCAGACCGACGGCGGCGACGGTGAGCCGACGCCAGCCGGACGAGGGGGAGGGGGCGGATGTCATTGGTTACCAGGCATGTTCATCATCAATCCCCGTCGTCCCCGCGCAGGCGGGGATCTCTTCGAATCTGAGCAAATAACATGAGCTGTGCCACGATGCTTAGGTCCCCGCCTACGCGGGGGCGACGGAAGAGATGTGATCTTCGCTACACTAGCCGCATTGTCATTTGGTCCAATACCTCAGGGATCGACCCGCGCCGTGGCGCTTCCGGTGACGACCGTCTTGCCGTCCTGGTTCACCGTTTCGACCGCGAGATCGACCACCTTGCCGCCGTCCTCGTCGCGGATCTCCACCACCTTGGCGGTCGAGGTCAGCGTGTCGCCCGGCCAGACCTGGTTGGTGAAGCGCACGCCGAACTTCTTCAGCCGGCCGTCGCCGACATAGTTGGTCAGCATCTTGCCGGTTAGGCCCATTGACAGCATGCCGTGGGCGAAAACGCCGGGATAACCCGCAACCTCGCGGGTATAGACATCGTCGGAATGGAGCGGATTGTAGTCGCCGGAGGTGCCGGCATACATCACCAGCTGGGTGCGGGTGAGATCGTCGACAACCACTTCGCTGTGGGTGTCGCCGACTGAAAGTGCGCTTGCCTTAAGTGCCATGACGGTTTCTCCCCTCAGCTCTGCTCGACCGGACGCTCGGTCTTCACGCCGACGGAACGGGCGGTAACGACGAGCTCACCGTTCTGGTCGCGGTATTCCTGGATGGTTTCGGAGAACATCAGCTTGCCGGCCCGTTTGCTTTCCTTTTCCCATTTCTCGCCGTCGCGGGTGGTGACGGTCAGCACGTCGCCGGCCTTGGGATGGCGGTGATACTCGAAATGCATCTCCGCATGCAGGCCGCCGGTGCTTTTCGCCGGTTCGGTCAGCCCAGTCGGGTTCTTCCCCGAGCCGAACCACTTCACGCCGTTTTTCGGGCGCAGGTGGTAGTTCGGATCGAACTGGGCGACCGCACGCGGGAAAGTCGGCGGCGCGATCACATGCCCGACCTCGGTTTTCGCGGCGGCCTCGGCGTTCTGATAGACCGGATTGTCGTCGCCGATGGAGCGCGCGAACATCATGATGTGCGTCGCCTCGACGGGCATGGTGATGCGGTCTGACACTGGATTCCCTCTCCTGCTTTAATTTGTTTATCGGTTGGCGGGATTGTAAGCGCGGCGGCGAAGCATCGGCAATCACGGGAGCGATACCCTCCGTCGAATCCCCGGACGTGTTTCGAGACGGGTGACCGGTTTGCGGAATGGGCCCTGGATCAGGTCCAGGGATTCGAAATGCCGTGTGTCCGCCGCTTCTTGCTCCCGCCCGCCGACCGTGCCACACCTGCCGTGCCAAATCTCGTCCGGGAGCCCCGTCATGGTTGATCTGATGCAAGTCGGCCCAGTGCCGCCCTTTCTGATCGAGCGGCTGAAGCAGGACTTCACCGTTCACGACTTCCTCGATCCCAAGGATCCGGATGCCATGCTCGATCAGATCGGCTCGCGCATCCGGGGGATTATCGCCAGCGGCATGAAGGGGCCGAACGCCAATCTGATCAACCGGCTGGAGCATTTGGAGATCATCTCCTCCTTCAGCGTCGGCTTCGATGCGACGGACGTGGTGGCGGCGCAGCGGCGCGGGGTGATCGTGACCCACACACCGGAGGTGCTGACCGGCGATGTCGCCGATCTCGCGATGACCTTCATCCTGATGCTGCCGCGCCGGATCGGCGAGTCCGAGCGCTTCCTGCGCGACGGCAGGTGGCTGAAGGGCCGGATGGATCTCGGCACCACGGTGCGCGGCAAGCGGCTCGGCATCCTCGGCCTCGGGCGGATCGGCAAGGCGGTGGCGCGGCGGGCGGAGGTGTTCGGTCTGCAGATCTGCTATCACGACATCAAGCCGCTGGGGGACATGACCTATCGCTCCTATCCGAGTCTGATCGAGCTTGCCGAGGCGAGCGACATCCTGCTGGTGACCTGCGAGGGGGGCGAGGCGAACCGGGGGCTGGTGGACACCGCCGTGCTGGACGCGCTGGGTCCCAAGGGCTTTATCGTGAATACCGCGCGGGGCCCGATCATCGACCAGGATGCGCTGGTCAAAGCGCTGCTGGACGAACGTATCGCCGGCGCCGCCCTCGATGTCTTCGACGGCGAGCCGGCGGTGCCGGCCGAACTGATCGGCATGGAGAATGTCGTGCTGACCCCGCATATCGCCAGTTCGACCCACGAGACCCGGCGGGCGATGGCCGATCTGGTCTACGACAATCTCCGCGCCCATTTCGACGGCAAGGCGGTGCTGACCCCGGTCCCGCCACAGATCTAGAGCCCGGCGTAAATCGCCATGACTTCCATGCGGGCCCTGGTTTGCGAGGCGATTACAGACGACCTTTCCGGCGTCGGCCTGAAGTCCGTGCCGGTTCCGGCGCCGGGCTCCGGCCAGGCGTTGATCCGGGTCGAGGCGGCGAGCGTGAATTTCGTCGATATTCTACTCTGCCAGGGCAAATACCAGTTGAAGCTTGAGCCGCCGTTCTCGCCTGGATTGAACCTGGTCGGCGAGGTCGTGGCGCGGGGTGAGGGGGTGACGGCGCCGGCTGTCGGTGACCGGGTCGTGGCCGCCGTTCGACACGGCGGTTTCGCCGAGTTCGCGCTGGCCGACGCGCAAAGCCTTCAGCCGGTCCCCCGCGCGCTGAGCCTCGCCGAGGCCGCTGCGTACCCGTCGGCCTATCTGACCGCCTATGTCTCTTTGGTTCGCCGGGCGCAGGTTCAACCGGGTGAGGTGGTGCTGGTGCATGGCGCCAGCGGCGGCACCGGGCTCGCGACGGTGGATCTCGCCAGGATCCTGGGGGCAGATGTCATCGCGACCTCGGGCAGCGACGAGAAGCTCAAGGTGCTCGGCGAGTACGGGGTTGATCACCTGATCAACGTGAACGGCGGTTTTGCCGAAAAAGTGAAATCTTTGACCGATGGGCGCGGGGCCGATGTGATCTATGATCCGGTGGGCGGCGATGTGTTCGATGAATCCACCCGCTGCATCGCTTTCGACGGCCGGCTGCTGGTGATCGGATTCACCTCCGGACGCTTTGCGACGGCCAGGACCAATCATGCGCTGATCAAGGGATATTCCATCGTCGGCGTGAGGGCGGGAGAGTATGGCCGGCATTTCCCGGAACGAGGGCGCGAAAACCGCCAGGCGATCTGGGAGCTTGCCGATAGCGGGCGGCTCCGACCCCGGGTGCATGCCGAACTGCCGCTTGAAGAGACGCTCGCCGGATTTCGCATGCTGCAAGACCGTGATGTGATCGGTAAGGTCGTGATACGTGTTAGTAAAATGTGAGAGCGCCCCGTGACCATCAAACCCGCGATCTCCGGCCTTGAAACCAATGACGAAACCATCGACGTGCGTGCCGGCGAGGCGATGGACTGGAAGCGGCTGGTGGACTACCTGCGCGGTCATTTGCCGGACATGCCCGAAACGGTCGCAATCAGCCAGTTTCAGGGTGGTCACGCCAATCTCACCTATCTGTTGAGTGCCGGCGAGGCCGAATGGGTCGTGCGCCGTCCGCCGCTCGGTCCGCTGCCCAAAAACGCCCATGACATGGGACGTGAGTACAAGGTTCTGTCACGCTTGAATCAGGCCTATGACCGCGCGCCCCAGGCCTATCATCTTTGCGAGGATCCGGACGTGATCGGTGCGCCGTTCCTGGTGATGGAACGTCGGCGCGGCGTGGTGCTGCGTCGTGACTGGCCGGTGAATTTCAGGGCGCTGGACAGGCTCGAGGAGCGTATCGCGGGCGCGTTGATCGACGCGCTGGCGGATCTGCATCTGGTGAATGCGGAGGCGATCGGCCTCGGCGATCTCGGCCGTCCCAAGGGCTTCGCCGCCCGCCAGGTCAAGGGCTGGGGCGAACGCTGGCATGCCGCCAAGGACAAGGACCTGCCGGTCTTCGACGAGGTGCATGCCGAACTGACCCGCCGGGTTCCGGACAGCCCCGTGGTTTCGGTGCTGCATAACGATTACAAGCTCGACAATTGCATGGTCGAGGACGGCGTTCCGGACCGGATCACCGCAGTCTTCGACTGGGACATGGCGACCCTGGGCGATCCGCTCATCGATCTCGGAACCTTCCTCAACTATTGGCCGTCCGAGGATGGCGGCTTTAGCTGGGATAAGATGCCGCCCTTCGTTTCCCGGCCCTATCCGCGCCGGGCCGCCCTCATCGCGCGTTATGCAGAGCGCACCGGTTTCGATGTTGCCGACATGAACTGGTATGAGGCTTTCGCGCGGTGGAAGACGGCGGTGGTGGTTCAGCAAATCTATATCCGCTATGCGCGCGGCCAGACCGACGATCCGCGCTTCGCAAGCTACGGCGACTATGCCGAACCCTTGTTCGAGGCGGCCCGGGATCTGCTGGCGGGGTAGAGGCGATTTGGCACTTTCAAAGGCCGAATCCTTGGTGAAAGCCAGGGATATGCAGAAACAACCGGGAGAGAACAAGCGTGACCTGGCTTGATTTCGAGAACAAGACGGTTCTGGTGGTTGGTGGTTCGAGCGGAATCGGAAACGGCATCGCCCATGGTTTCCGTGAGCTTGGCGCCGATGTGCATGTCTGGGGGACCAGGGCGGGAGCGGCCGACTATGCCGGCGAGGAGGGCTCCGACATGACCGGGCTGACCTATACCCGGGTCGACGCCGCCGACGATGCCCAGGTTGCGGGCGCGCCGGTGGGCTTCGACAAGCTCGACGTCCTTGTGCTCTCGCAGGGTCTGGTGCTTTACAAGCGTCAGGAATTCTCGATCGAGGGGTTCCGCAAGGTCGTCGACGTCAATCTCAACAGCGTCATGGCCTGCTGCGCCCGGTTCCATGAGATGCTGAAGGCTTCCGGCGGTTCCGTGACCGTGGTGAGCTCGGTTGCCGCCTTCGCAGCCACTATCGGCAACCCCGCCTATAACGCGTCCAAGACCGGGACCCTGGGGCTGGTGCGGACCCTGGCTCAGGCCTGGGCGCGGGACGGAATCCGGGTGAACGGCCTCGCGCCTGGACTGGTGGACACCAAGATGACCAAGATCACCACCGCGAATCCGGAACGGCTTGCCGAGCGGTTGAAGGGAATTCCCGCCGGGCGGCTTGGCACGCCGCGAGACATGGCCGGGGTCGCCCTGTTCCTGGCCTCGCCGATGGCCGCGTACGTGACCGGGCACACCATCGCCGTGGATGGCGGGCGCACGCTTTAGGAGTTGAAAAACAAACCGCGCCGCCCGAGACGCCGGGCGGCGCGGTTGCACGAAATTTTTGCGATTAGGAAAACAGTCCGTCGCTGTATTGGAAGGTGACATCCGCCTTCGCGCCGAGAATCTGGAGCGTAAGCCCCTCCGGGACCGGTCCGCCGGCGACGTAGTCGATATCCTCATCCCCGTCGAGCAGGAACAGTTGCCCCTCGCCGGGACCAAGGTCGACATTGTGGTTGTTCCCGGCCTTGATCGACACGGCGAGCAGATCGGAATCCGCGAAATTATTCTCGACGAATTTGAAGTAGTCGACATTGTCGAGATCGGACTCGCCGCTGTTCCAGCCGTCGATCTTGACCTTGAGGATGTCGCCGTCCGGATTCTGCAGGTAGAAGACCGTGTTGGAGATGGCCAATTCGGCGTTGCCCTTCTTGTTCAGGAAGGTGCCGAAATGGTCCTCGTGGACGACCGGTCCGCCGCCGCCGATCCCGTCGATGGTGATGTCGACGGTGGTGGTCGCGAAACCTCCATGACCGTCCGAGACGGTGTAGCTGAAGCTGTCGGTCGCGCTCTCGCCGGTGTTCAGGGCATCGAATGCGCCATTGGGATTGTAAGAGTAGGTCCCGTCCGCGTTCAGGGTGACGAGGGCGCCGGAGTCGAGGGCGATCTCGCTGCCCACGGCCCCTCACAGCGCTGACGCTGAGGCTGTCCAGACGGTCGATATCCGAGTCGTTGGCCAACACATTGCCGGAGACGACGGTCGCCTCGTCCGTCGTGTTGGTGTCGGGATTGGCCAGTGGATCGTCGTTGACGCCCTCGATGGTTACCGTGAGGGTCGCCGTGTCACTGCCGCCGTTGCCGTAATCGACGGAGTATTCCACCGTGTGCACGATGGTCTCGCCGACCGAGAGATAGTCGGCGTCGGACGCGTCAACGCCGTAGGAGCCGTCCGCGTTGACCACCAGGGTCACGCCGTCGGCGATTTCCGAGGCTTGGCCAAGGAGTGAGGTATCGCCGTCGATCGCGGTGACGGTCAGGCCGTCGGGGAGGCCGTCATTATTTGCATCACCGGCATCCTCGTCGATGTCGTTGGCGAAGACGTTGCCCGAGGCGGTCTGGTCTTCGGTGAGCGATACGGCATCGTCCATTGCGTTCACCGGATAGGGCATGTCGCCGTAGAGCTTGGCAGATGAATCGCGGATGCCGCCGGCTTCGCCGACCGAGGTTTGGCGGACAGCGATGCTTTCAAGCGCCAGATCGTCCAGTGTCAGGCTGCGGACATATGAGGAAAGTATGAAGGTGGTGGTCTGGATGTCGTCGCCGGACATGCCGGCGGTTCCGAACTCGATCCCGACCTCGTACGGCTCGTTGGGAACGCCGCTGACCGTCGCCCCGTTGCCGAGATTGGTGATCGCTCCGCTCTGATCGAAATCGGTGATGTCGGATCCGGTCACCGCGAAGGTGCCGAGCAGGGAATCGTCGCCGACATCGAAGAAGACGGCGCGCAGGTCACCGATCATGGTGTCGCCATCATCGGTATTGGTGATCGTGAAACTCAGGTTGCCGTCGGAAGTCTCCGAAATCGTCAACGTGGCCGGCGCCATTTCGTCACTACCGGTCTGGGTATCCAGCACAAACGTAAGGGATCTCTTGATAGTCCTGTCAAAATCGAGATGAGATGCTTCACGCGGGATTTCGATCACAGACTTGGGCCGCCCATGACCCCGAGAGGTCATATGAGCAGCGTGGTGAATGGCCGAAATTTCCTTCGGAGCACTCTGGAAATCGATTTAAATTCGTTTTTTATACAATGTCAAATCGAATTCGTCGTTATTGCCTACGTATTTTTACGTAGAGTTTCTCGGAATCGCGCGCGGCCACTATGGAAATCGCCCCGAAAAAATGACGGGCTGTCCGAGGACAGCCCGAGGGTCTGGGGAGGGAGAGAACCGCCGAAACGCCGGCGGGGTGGAAATTCCTGGTCGAAAATCAGTGCAAGGTGATTGCCTTGGGGCGGACGCTGGACAGATAGGCGCGGGCCATCTCCTGGTGGTGTTCATGAACGCTGTCGAGATAGCACCGGGCCTGGTGGGGATCACGCATCGGGCCGCCGTCGTCCAGTTGCTCGAGAATGCAGGTGGTGCCGATATCGGCGAGGCTTTCATATTCCTCGTCGGTCAAATCGGAAACCGTGGCCAGAAAATTGTCGGCAAAGCAGGAGGCAAAACGCTGGATGGCGCGCCGGCGGAGATTCCAGGGCAGGGTGCGCAGATGATCCGCCCACTCCCGGATCGCCGCCTGAATGTCCTCGGGCAGCTGAACGGTCATGCGCACATGCATATCGGTAATGTTGGCGTTGGCCGGTTCCGGAAGGCTTTCGGTATACTCGACCCCGTCCCAACGGATGTCGTTGGAGGTTGTCCAATCATCCCGGTCCAGCGGATCGGTTCCGGCGGCTCGGGTCATCTCGTAGGTACCAAATTCCGACATTTTCTCTTCTCCCAGTGCCGCCCGTTGATCGGCCGGCTTCGCTGGAAGGATTTGCAAGGCTGGTGCCAACCTTGCCAGGTGCCTGGCATGACCCCGGCCTGACTGTCGACGGGCAGCGCAAGTATCTGAAATTTCTATAATAATTTTTTCCCATAATGCATCCGGCCGGATTGACGCCGACGATCGGGGCGAGATTTCGGAAGCATGTCGGCAGGTCTTGCCCGGTAGCGAACCCGGCAGGATTTTCTGCTACGGCGAAATTGGCCGGGAAACAAAGGGCGCGTTTTTTTGCGGGTGCGAAAAAAACAACGCAAAAAAAGGGGCCGCACGATGGCGGCCCGAGTTAAGGGAGGAAACGCCCATGGAATCAGCAATATGGCCTGGGCAGATCCATATTGCATTGCACAATATAGAGTGAATTTCGGCGCGAACAAGCCTTATTTGTCGTCCGCTGTGCGGAAACGCACGCCGAGACTTGCGGATCAGGGGGCCGATTGCCACAGTGCGGCCATGTCCGAGACCGCCAATCCATTGACGCCTCAGGAGTTAATCGCCCTGTCCCGTAAGGCCGACGGGCCGGGCCTGCGGCGTATCGGCGCGCATCTCGGCCTTCTGGCAGGCACCGGAACTGTGTTGTTGATGGCCGAGAACGTTCTCTTGATCGCGATGGCGGTGCTGATTCACGGGGTGGTGATGACTTTTCTGTTTGCGCCGCTGCACGAAAGCGTTCACCGCACGGCATTCCGCTCGCGGTGGCTGAACCGGCTTGCGGGATGGATCGGCGGCGCGGTGTTGATTCTTCCGCCACGCTATTTCAGCCATTTTCACTTCGCGCATCACCGCCATACCCAGGATCCGGACCAGGACCCGGAGCTGTTGACCCCCAAGCCGGTTTCCTGGCCGGGGTATCTCTGGGTGTTGAGCGGGTTCGAGTATTGGATGCGCGCGATCGCGGGTTTGGTGCGGCGGGCGCGCGGCCGGGTGCCGGGGGATTTCGTGCCGCCGGGTCAACGCCGCCGC
>JAYOEU010000055.1:0-22789 GCA_038116915.1 Alphaproteobacteria bacterium | reverse complement strand
ACCTCGTCGAATCCGTCGGCCGGCAAGGTATCCTTCAGATAGTGGGCGAAATCCGTCACCTCGGCCTTGAAGGTTTTCAGATCCCTGAAAGCCTCGACCTTGAAGCAGGCCATGAAGCAGCCGTCATTGTGCTTGCCGGTCGGCTCCACCCCGTGGCCGAGCCCGGTCAGGATGCCGGAGAAGATCTCGACCATCGCCGAGAGACCGTAGCCCTTGTATCCCTCGGTCCCGCCGAGCGGCAGCAACGGCCCACCGGCCTTGAAATCGGCCGGATTGGTCGTCGCCTGGCCGTCCTTATCCAGGATCCAGCCGGTTGGAATATCCGAATTGCGGGCAAGCGCGAGGTTGATCTTGCCCGCCGCCACCGACGAGGTCGCCATGTCGATGAAGAACGGGCCGTCCAGGTCCGAGGGCATGGCGATCGAAATCGGGTTGGTGCCGAGCCGCTTCTCGCGTCCGCCAAACGGGGCCACGTGCTTCGGCCCGCGGCCGGAATCGGCAGTGATCAGCGAGATCATCCCGCGCTCCGCCGCCATCAGCGGATAGGCCGCGAGCCGCCCGATATGGCCCTGGCGAAACACGGTCGCGGCGGCGATGTTCTGCTTTTCGGCCTTCTCGATGGTGTATTTCATCGCCCGTTCATTGGCGACATAGCCGAAGCCCCAGTGACCGTCGACCACCGTGGTAGTCGGCGATTCCTGGACGATCTTCCAGTCGGCGCCGGGCACGATATCGCCCTTGTCGACCCGGTCGATATAGGTCGGGATCTGGATGATCCCATGGCTGTCATGGCCCGCGAGATTGGCGCCGATCACATGGCGGGCAACGGTGGCGGCTTCCTTGGCCGGCGCACCGGCGCCTTGCAGGAGATTGTCGGCGATCTCGATCAGACGGTCGGCCTGGACGGTTGGCATGGTGGTTCTCTCCGTGTCGGGGTTCTTTTTCGATGATCGGCGGTCAGTGCCCGCCGCTCGGCATCGGCAGGTGCCAGAGCTTCGGGTTCGGCTGATCGAGCCCGAGATTTTCGCGCAATGTCGCGCCCTTGTAGTCCTTGTGATAGATCCCGCGCCGCTGCAGTTCCGGGACCACGTGCTTGACGAAATCCTCATAGGCGCCGGGCACATGTGTTGCAGCGACGACGAAACCGTCGCAGGCGCCCGTGGTGAACCATTCCTCCAGGATATCCGCGACTTCCTTGCCGCTGCCGACCCAGGGCCGGTGCAGCAGGCCGCGCCCGGTGATGCGCATGAAGTCGCGCGGCGTCGGATCCTTGCCCTTGCTTTCCTCGATCACCCGGTTACGCATGCCTTGGATACCCTGCATGCCGTCCAGTTCCTCCTTGGTGAAGGGCTCGTCCAGCCCCTTGGAGGCGAAGTCATAGTTAAGCGCCTCGGAAAGCAGCGAGAGCTGGTCGAGATCGGTCGGCAATGTGTCGATCAGGGCGCGCTTGTCCTCGGCCTCGGCGCGGGTCTCGGCCACCACGCAATGGGCCAAGGTCGCGACATTGACCTTGTTCGGATCGCGGCCGTGATCGGCGATGTTCTGCTTGAAGGCAGCGTAGTCGCGGCGTGCCACGTCGATATTGGGATAAGCGACGAACACCAGCTCGGCCCAGCGTGCCGCGAAACGCTGACCGCGTCCGCTTTGCCCGGCCTGGATCAGGACGGGATGACCCTGGGCCGAGCGCGGCACCGTGAAGGGCCCGCGCGAGCTGTGGTATTTGCCCCGATAGTCGATCCGGTGGATCTTTTTCGGGTCGGCGAACCGGTTGTTCGCCTTGTCGTTCAGGATTGCGTCGTCTTCCCACGAGTTCCAGTGTCCCACGACGATTTCCAGGAACTCGTCGGCGCGGTCATAGCGGGTGTCGTGCTCGGTCACCGCGTCGCGGCCCATGTTGAAGGCCTCGCCGTCGTTGATCGAGGTGACGATGTTCCAGGCGGCGCGGCCCTTGCTCATCAGGTCCAGGGTCTGCATCACCCGGGCAACGTGAAACGGCTCGTAATAGGTGGTGGAATAGGTCGAACCGAGGCCGAGTTTTTCCGTCGCCATCGCCATGGTCATCAGCACGGTCACCGGGTCCATCTTCACGCAGCGGATGCCGGCCTCGACGGTGTGTTCGTGATTGCCGCCATACATGTCCGGCATGGCCAGACGGTCGTCGAAGAAGCCGACATGGAACTTGCCCGCCTCCAGCACCTTGGCGATGTGCTGATAGAATTCCGGGGTTGTCGAATCCGTCCTGGAATCCGGATGCCGCCAGGATGCCGCGAAATTGGTGCAATTCTGTGCCTGCAGGAAGGCGACAAGGGTCATCTGACGCACGGGCATCCTCCGGATTGGATCACTGAGGGGAAGCGTAGATCAGGGTGCCGGGACTGTCGACGGGGCGACAACCGATAACGTCATGCGGATCGATCATCCGCCGCCTGATTGACCCGATGCGCAGGTCGCCGCAAGCTTGACCGCAACAATATCATCAGGGAGGGCACCGCCATGCGGTTTGAGAACAAGGGCGTCATGATCACCGGCGGCGCCGGCGGCATCGGGCGCGAGACCGGCTTTCATTTCGCCGCCGAGGGCGCCGGCGTGGCGGTCGCGGATCTCGATCTCGATCAGGCCAACCGGGTCGCCCAGGAGATCAGGGAAAAGGGCGGCAAGGCGTTCGGCTACAGACTTGACGTCACCGATCAGGCCCAGACCGAGGCCGTGATCGAGGCGGCGGCGGAGGCGATGGGCTCACTGGATGTGATCTTCTGCAATGCCGGCATCCGCGAAATCGCGCCGTCCTACGAGTTGCCGTTGGATCAATGGAAGTCGGTGATCGACGTCAATGTCACCGGCGTTTTCATCTCGGCCCAGGCCTTCGCGCGGCACTGCATCGCCAAAGGCAAGGGCGGCGCCATCGTCAATACCGCCTCGACACTGGGCGTGATGGCGGCGACATCGCGGTGCGCCTACACCACTTCCAAGCACGCGGTGGTCGGCATGACCAAGGCGCTGGCGATGGATCTGGCGCCGCACAACATCCGGGTGAACGCGGTCGGTCCGGGCGTCATCCGCACGCCGCTTACCGAGCGCTATTTCCAGGATCCCGAGATGGCGGCCCGGGTGAAGGAAATCCACGCCATGAACCGCTGGGGCGAGCCGTCGGAAATCGCCCGCGCCGTGCTGTTCCTGGCCAGCGACGAGGCCAGCTTCTGTACCGGCCACAACATGGTCATCGACGGCGGCTGGACCATCGGCAAGCGGATGTAGGCGGAGGCCGCCGTCGCCTCAGTCCACGCCCAATGCCTTGGCCAGATCCGGGAAGCTGTCGACGATGATGTCGCAGGCGGGGTTGGCGTTGGGCTCGGGCGGGCCCGGCGGGCCCCATTCGTCGGGGCGCCGGACGAAGGCGGTCTTGAAGCCGACCTTTCGCGCGGCATCAAGATCGAAGTTATGGCATGCGACCATGCAGATCTCGCTCGGGTCGAGAACCAGCCACTTGGCCACGGTCCGGTAGGATTCCGGCAGCACCTTGTATTTGCCGATCGCCTCGCAGGAGAAGACCGAGTCCCAGGACAGTCCGTTGCGCTTGGTCGTGTCGATGATGATGCGGAAGCTGAGGATGGTGAACGAGCAGACGGTGAATTTCGTCCTCAACCGCGGCAGCACATCCGGGAAATCCGGCCAGGCCTTGAAATTGTGCGCCGCCGTCCAGGCGATGGCGTGGCGGTCCTCCTCGGTGAAGGCATCAAGGCCGTTTTCTGCGCAGAGCTCGTCCAGGGTGGCGCGGTGCGCGCCGTCGAAATTGTAGGCCGGAGGCTCCTTCTCGCCGAGATTGAGCATCCGGCCGAGCGAACGGCGGCGCAGATCGTTGGTGATTGTCGTCCAGTCCCGTTGCAATCCATGCCGGGTGCCGGCCTCGGCCAGCGCGGTCTTGAAACCGGTGTGCCAGTCCAGGATCGTCCCGCCGGTATCGAAGGTAAGGGCCTTCACGCCATCAAGGCTCATCGTCCGTCTCCCCGCGAATGTGTGGAGCGAACCTTAGGCCGGACCGGCACCGGCGCAAAGTCGCGAGACGGAGAGGACGGGAAACACTCTCGTTCAAAATCAAGATGGGTGGTGCTTACAAAGGAAAACGACCGGGGCTCAACCAATGCCAATTTCCGCATCCCCGACGAAGGTCGGGGCCGACGCCTGAGAATAATCCGCGTGACGGATAGCAGATCACGGTCGCCGGTCTTTGAAAATGTTCCACTATGGCTCGCCACCCACCGTCGCAGGCGTCGGCCCCGGCCTGCGCCGGGGATTCGGAAACAGGGCGCAACCGGAAAGTCGGAAGAATCCAAGCGTCTCACCCCGCCCTTTCTTCCTCCAGCATGGCGCGCAACCGGGCCTTGGCGATCTTTTCCAATGTCGAGCGCGGAAAAGCCTCCATCACCCGGAATTCGGCGGGCACCTTGAAATCCGCAAGCTTGGCAACGCAGGCGGCGCGGGCCCGGTCGAGCAGACCGGCATCCACCGCGTCCGGACCGCCATGCACCAACATCAGCGCCACCGGTTCCTCGTCCAGCATCTTGTGCTTGCGCGCCACCACCGCGACCTCGGCGACTTCCAGCAGTTCCATGATCACGCGCTCGATTTCGGCGGCCGCGACATTCTCGCCGCCGATCTTCAGCATGTCCTTGTCGCGGCCGGAGAAGCTGATGAAGCCATCCTCGTGCAGGGTCACCTGATCGCCGGTGATGAACCAGCCATCATCATCATATGCGCCGTCGGTGGCCTCGGCATTGTCGAGATACTCCTTGAACAGGGAAACGCCCCGGGTGCCGAGGATCTTCAGGTGCCCGGTCTCGCCCGGCTCAACAGGCGAGCCGTCGTCGCGCTGAACGGCGACACCGTATTCCGGGGCCGGCTTGCCGATCGCCATAGACCGGTTGTCGAGATGCGGATGACCGACGATGCCGTGGGTGATGGTCTCGGTCATGCCCCACCAGCCGATGGTCTTCACCCCGAACCGCCGATCCTGGGGCGGCGCGCACATGCCGTTGCCCCAGAGCCGGTAGAAATGGCGCTCCGGCGGTTCGGTCTCGGCCAGCGCGTTGAGACAGAACCAGATCATCGAGGTCCAGGTGCACTTGTATTTCAACGACAGATCCCAGAACCGGCTGGTCGACCAGCGCGGCAGCAGCACCGCCGTTGCGCCGGCCCACAAGGCCGCGAGCACCGAATAGGCCTGGGCATTGGTATGGAACAGCGGCAGGTAGACCAGATGAACGTCCTCGGCTCTCAGATCCTCATGCGCGGCGTTCACCCGCGCGCCCCACAGCGCGTTGGCATGGGTCCAGACCACACCCTTGGGCCGCGAGGTGGTGCCCGAGGTGTATTGAATACCGACCGGCGCCATCGGATCGGCGGCCCTGGCCGGCACGGTGCCGGGGTCTCCCAAAAGCGCCTCGAAAGCATCCGCCGGCCCCGGACGGCGGCCTGGATCGGCGGGCAGGCCGGCGTCGTGACCGGTGACCGCGAGCCAGACACCCGAAGGGATACAGCCGGCGACAAGATCGGCGAAGGCCGGCTGGGTGATCGCGCCGCGCACTTGGGCATGGCCGGCGAAATAACTCAGTTCATCCGCCGAGGAACGGGCGTTTGTCGTCACCCCGACCGCTCCGATTCGCGCGCAGCCATACCAGGCGAGCAACAGTTCCGGACAATTGTCGAGATGGATCAGCACCCGGTCACCCTGGCGGATGCCGCGCGCCAGCAGGCCGGCGGCAAGTCTCTCCACGTCGCGCGCGAAGGCTCCATAGGTCCAGGTTTTCGGCGCATCCTCGAAGGGATGCCAGATCAGAAACGGATGGTTCGCCCTGGACCGCGCCCGCTCGGCAACCAGGTTCGGAATGTCATGGGCCATGAAGGGATGCAGAATCGGAATATCGGACGTCGCCATTGCGGGAACTCTTATTGGTGCCGGACGATCCGGAGATTATGATCACCCGTTCACAGCCTAGGCCAGCTTAAACTCCGGCACCCTCGGGAAAGACGAATGGACACTATACGACGCGCGATCGGTTTCGTTCGTGGCGGATGGACGAAGCCGTCCCACGACGATCGGGATTCGGTCCGGGAGCCGTGATGTCCGTGACCTCGCCGAAAAGCCTGACCATTGTGCTCGGCGCGCTCGCGGCATTGGGGGCGGCGGCCATCGACATGTATTTGCCCAGCCTTCCGCGGATCGATGCCGAGCTCGCCTCGGGCGCCGGGCAGGCGCAGCTGACGCTGGGCGCGTTCCTGATCGGTCTCGGGGTCGGGCAGGTGTTTCACGGCGCGGTTTCGGACGCCTACGGCCGACGCCGGGTGGTGATCGCGGGCACGGTGCTGTATTGCCTCGCCAGCCTCGGGTGCCTCACCGCCTCGAACATCAACGAGCTGATCGCCTGGCGCTTCGTCCAGGCCCTCGGCGCCGCATCGGGGAGCGTGATTTCCCGTGCCATCGTCCGCGATATCTACGACCGGGATGAAGGCGCGCGGGCCCAGTCCTTCATCAACATGGCATTTCTGGTCACGCCGCTGCTGGCACCCAATATCGGCGGCTATCTGCTCGCCTGGTTCGGCTGGCGGGCGATCTTCCTGGTGCTTTGCGTGTTCGGCGCCGTCTGCCTGTTGGCGATCGTCCTGCGGGTGCCGGAATCCCTGCCACCCGACCGGCGGTCACCACTGGCGCCGAAATCGCTGGTCCTCGGCTTCGCCCGCATCGTCACCAACCGACAGACCCTGGGATGCCTGCTGGCCGCCGCCTTCTCCTTCGGGTGCATGTTCACCTATTTCGCCGCCTCGCCCTTCGTCTACATCACCGTGTACGGGATCCCGGAACAGCATTACGGCCTGCTGTTCGGCCTCAACGTGGTCGGCATCATCGCCACCAACTTCATCAATGCCAGGCTTGTCATCCGCTTCGGAGCGCTACGCATGATGTGGTTCGGCTGTGCGATCTGCGCGGCGGCGAGCATCGGTCTTTTGGTGACCACGCAATTCGATATCGGGGGCCTCGCCGGCGTGGTGATTCCGCTGTTCTTCGTAGTCGGAAGCCTCGGGTTCGTCGGCGCCAATGCCCTGGCCGGCGCGATGGAGCCGTTCCCGAAGCTGGCGGCGACGACCGCTTCGCTGCTGGGCTTCTCCCGCATGCTGCTCGGCGCGGCGATGGGCGGCATGATAACGGTAATGCATGACGGAACCGCGCGGCCGATGGGCCTGCTGATTTCCGGGCTCGGCGTGCTGAGCCTGATCTCGTGTTTCCTGCTGGTCCACGCCGATAAAAACCGGACCTCACAGTCCTGATCCGCGGCACAAGTCCGCTGGCCCATGACATGACGGCGGGGTTAGACTCGGCTCATGAGTGCCCAAGAGAACATTGATCAAGCCCTCGCCCTGCACCGGGCCGGAGCCCTCGACGACGCGATCACTCACTATCGGCGGGCCTTCGATCTTTCCGGCGGGCACCCGGCGGCCGCGAACCTGCTGGCGGTCGCACTGGATGAGCGGGGCGAGGCGGCCGAGGCCCGGGCCCTCCTTGCGGACGCCATTACCCGTCTGCCGCGCGAGGCTCCGGAGGGGTTCGAGCCGGCGCTGAATCTCGCCCGGCTTCTGGTTCGCGCGGACGCCTTTGCCGAAGCGGCCGATCCCCTTTGCCGGGCGGCGGCGCTGGAACCGGATGGCGCAACCGAGGCGCGCGGCATGCTGTTCCAGGTCGCGTTGGCCCTGCGACGAACCGATCTTGCCGGAATCACCGCGCAGGCCCTGCTGCGGGACGCGGGCGGGACCGCGATCATCGGACAGGCGATCGACATTGCCGCCGCCGCGGGCGCCGCGGAGATCGCGGCGGCGATGAGCAGCCTCGCCGCGCGGGCAAATCCGTTGCAGCCGTCATTCGCCATCCGATCCGGAAACGCCTTTGCGTCGATCGGCGAGAACCGCAAGGCGCAGGAATGGTATCGCCGGACCTTGACCCTGGCCCCGGGCGAAGCCGTCGCGGCGAACAATCTCGCCAACACTCTGCAAACCGATCCGCCGGCGGCGCGACGGCACTATGATCATGCGGTTATCGCCGGCGCGCCCTATCCCGATGCCGAGGCCAATCTGGCCCGCCTGCTGATCAAGGCCGGCACGCTTGATGAAGCGCGGGTTCATGCCCATCGGGCCGTCGCCGCCGACCCGCTTGGCGCCGGCCACCGCGAGGGGCTCGGCCTGCTCGCCTGGGCCGAAGGCGACGCCGACCGCGCCGCCCGAAACTTCAGGGAAGCCGTCCTGCTGGAGCCCGGACATGCGTCGGCCTGGAGCAATCTCGGCGGCGCTGTCAAACCGACGGGCCGCGCGGATCTGGCGCTTGCTGCGCTCAAGCACGCCGTGACCGCAGCGCCCGGCCTGGTTGAGGCGCACCGCAACATCGGCGTGCAACTGGCGGATCTGGCCGACATGGACGGAGCGCGTGCCGCCTATGCCGCGGCGCTGGCTCTGGTCCCCTCGGACACCGGCCTCGCCTTCAAGGCGGCGATGACCTTCAACACGATCCCGGCGGATGACACGGAAATCGATCTGATCCGCGCCGGGATCTTGCGCGATCTCTCCACCCTCGCCGCGTCGGGAGGCACGATCGCCGATCCGATGGCCGAGGTCGGGCTGCCGAATTTCTATCTCGCCTATCACGGACGAAACGACCGGGACCTTCAGAACAGGATCGCCGAAACCTATCTGAAACTTTGCCCCACGCTGGCCTGGCAAGCGCCGCATTGCCGGACCTCGCCGGACCGCGCGCCGGTTGAGCGTATCCGGATCGGCTTCTTCTCGGCTTTCCTGCACGAGCATTCAATCCGCTACATCGCCGAGGGGGTGATCCAAACCCTGGACCGCGCCCTGTTCGACGTCACGGTCTTCGGCACCCAAGACGAGGGCGAGGCCAATGTCCTCGGCGAGGCCGGCGCCGGCGGGCGCTATATCCGGGTGCCGAACCGGCTCGATCCTGCGCAGCGCCTGATCGCCGAGGCGGCGCTCGATATTCTGGTCTACTGCGATATCGGCATGGAGCCGCTGTCCTACTATCTGGGTTTTGCCCGGCTCGCGCCGGTGCAATGCGTGCTGCAGGGCCACCCGGTAACCACGGGAATCCCGAATATCGACTATTTCATTTCCAGCGCAATGCAGGAACCGGCGGATTTCCGGGAGCACTATACCGAAGCCTGCGTCCGGCTCGCGGACATCGCGTTCCACTATCTGAGGGAGACGAGCGCCGCGCCCGGCACCCGAAGGGCTTTCAATCTGCCGGACGGCAAGCACCTGTATTTCTGCCCGCAGACCCTGTTCAAGTTTCATCCCCATTTCGACGCCATGTTGGGCGAAATCCTGAAGCGCGATCCGGACGGGCTCGTGCTGTTGCTGAAGGACCGCTCCGAGCACCGCACCGCCCAACTCGCCGCGCGTCTGTCCGCCGCGCTCGGTTCCGACGCCGGGCGGGTCATCTGGCTGGACCGGATGCCGAGGGACCGGTTCTACACGCTGCTGACGCTGTCGGACGTGATCCTCGACACGCCGTATTTCAGCGGCGGCAACACGACGATCCAGTCGCTCGCCCTCGGTCTGCCGACCGTCACTTTCGCGAGCCCGCATGTGCGCGGCCGGATCACCATCGGCTGGATGCGTTTGCTCGAGACGCCCGAGTTGATCGCCTGCGATGGCGAGGACTATGCCCGCATCGCGGTGGCGTCGGCCTGTGACGGACCGTTCCGCGAAAGCGTGCTCAAACGCCTGCGGGCCAACGCGCCACGCCTGTTCCGCCGCGAGGCGGTGACGCGGGAGCATGAACGGTTCTTCCAAGTCGCGCTCGAGGCCGCGCGACGTGGGGGCCCGAGGCTCAACTGGGGACCGGAGGACAGCCCGACATGACTGACCGCCTTTCCAACGCCGACGCGCGGCGGCTGTTCCTGTGGCTGCACGGTTTGTCCGATCTCAACGCCGCGCCCTTGCGGCGGGCCGGCGTCGCGGATCTGGTGGAACGCATCGGCTTCGTGCAGATCGACAGCATCCGCACGGTTGAGCGCGCCCATCATCACATCCTGTTTTCCAGAGCCGGCGGCTATAAGGCCGCCTGGCTGGATCATCATGTCGAGCGCGAGCGAACCCTGTTCGAGAATTGGACCCATGACGCCTCGATCATCCCCGTCCGGTTCTTTCCCTACTGGAAACCCCGGTTCGAGCAGGCGCACGGGCAGATCATGGCACGGGCCTGGTGGCGCGAGCGGATCGGCGACGATCCGGAGCGGACCTGCGCCCGGGTGCTCGACTATGTCGCGGAGAACGGCCCGGTCATGGCACGGGAGTTGAAGTCGGACAATCCCGAGGCCCCGGACGGTCTTGATCCGGTCAACAAGGCCTGGTGGGGCTGGCATCCCTCCAAGGCGGCGCTGATCTATCTGTGGCGCGTCGGAAAACTGTCCGTGACCCGGCGCGAGGGGTTTCAGAAGGTCTACGACCTGACCGAGCGGGTGGTGCCGGAGGAATACCGCGCACCCGAGCCTTCCGAACGCGAATTCATGGACTGGACCTGCGGACAGGCGCTTGACCGGCTCGGCTTCGCCACCCATTCCCAGATCGCGCGCTATTGGGAAGCCGTCAATCCCGCAGCCGCCAAGGCCTGGTGCGAGGGCCCCGGACGTAATGCCATGCGGACGATCGAGGTCGAGGGGGCCGCTGGAGAGGTCCGCGAGATGTATGCCCGCCCGGATCTCGACGCAGTGTTGGAGCAGGCGCCCGCGCCTCCGGCGCGGGTGCGGTTCCTGTCACCCTTCGATCCGATTCTGCGCGACCGGCAGCGCGCCGAATGGCTGTTCGGCTTCGATTTCCGGATCGAGATCTACGTCCCCGCCGCCCAGCGCAAATACGGCTACTACGTCTATCCGATGCTGGAGCGCGACCAACTGATCGGACGGATCGAGATCAAAACCAACCGCGACGCCGACTCGCTTGACGTCATCGGACTATGGCTGGAACCGAAGGTCCGGATAAGCAAGCCGCGCCGCGCGAAAATCGACGCCGAGCTGGAGCGCTGGCGGCGCTATCTGGGCCTCGGACGGGTTACCTGGGCCTGATGGGGACAAAACCCACTCAGTTCACATAGGCGAGAAAGCCGAAATCCGCGTTTCGTCCGGGGATGGTAATCTGGTTGAATCCCCGGCGCAGCGCGATCGACGGCCGCGGCCCCTCGGATTGACAAAGCTGCTCATTGACCAAGGTACCCGGATCGCGGCTGAGATCGTTCACGAAGAACAGGTTCTCCTGACGCACGAAGCGGAAATGGGACGCCTTGACCTGCTTGATCTTGGAGGCATCGAACCAGAAGCCGGTATCGGTATGCCTGATGGCGGAACCCTCGCCGCCACTGCCGACGACGAAGGGAACACGGGGAATGGCGAGGCGCTTCGCGCCGATATACCGCTCCATCCGGCTGCTGATCGGCTCCAGCGACAGGGTGGCGTGATACTCGCCGCGCGCCGGCCGGGCAGCTTGCAGATCGACGTAGCTGCGCAGGGAAAACTCCCGGTTCTGATCCGCCAGCTTGCGGCACACGTTGCGGAACAGAAAGGTGATCAGCTCCGCCCGCTTCAATTCCACGTCGAGCATGGCGCGCGGGAAGAACATGGTGACGCAAGAGGCTCCGGCGATCGCGCTGGCGGTCCGGGCGGTGCCATCGACGATGCTCATCTCACCGAACGGATCGCCTTCCTCGACATAGGCCAGCGAAATCCGGGATTTGTTCGGCCCGTCGGTGACGATCTCGACCCGTCCCGTCTGCAGGACGTAGAAGCCGTCCGGCGCGTCGCCTTCCTGAAAGATTACCTCGCCGGGCTCGAACCGTTTGGTCTCATATTCAATGGACATTGCCAAAACCACCCAAGCATTGGCTTTCGCGGATGCACGGCGAAGCATACCAGCCGGTTTCCGAGCGTTGGAAGAGCCGTTCGTCTTGCTACCGCCGCCACGGCATGTATCGTTGCCGGGGTCACAAGATCACCCACGGGCGCAAGGAGCTCCGGATGAGCGACACCAAATCCCGCGACGCCATCGCCAGGCTCGCGAAGTCCATGTTCGATCGCGGCCTCACTTTCGGCAGTTCCGGCAATATCAGCGTGCGGGTCGAGGACGGCTGGCTGATGACCCCGACGGGCTCGACCATGGGCGATCTCGATCCCGCGCGGATTTCCAAGCTCGACGAGGCGGGAAACCTCGTGTCCGGCGACAAGCCGACCAAGGAGAGTTTCCTGCACATCGCCATGTACGAGGAACGCCCGGCGACCGGCGCGGTGGTGCACCTGCATTCGACCCACTCGGTGGCGGTCTCGTGCCTTGCCGATATCAACCCGGCAAACGTCCTGCCACCGATCACCGCGTATTACGTCATGAAGATCGGCGCTTTGCCGCTGATCCCGTACTTTCCACCGGGCGATCTCGATCTCGCCAAGGCGGTGCGCGAGATGGCCGGCAAGCATCACGCCGTCCTGCTCGCCAACCACGGTCCGGTGGTCGCCGGCAAGACGCTGGAGGACGCGGTCTACGCCACCGAGGAGTTGGAGGAGACCGCGCGGCTGTTCCTGATGCTGAAGGATCTGAAGACGCGCTATCTGACCGAGGCCCAGGTGGCGGCGCTCCGGGAGAAGTTTCCGAGCTGAGGGCTGGTTGGCGGTCGATCGCCTTCCTTGATGGTTGACCGTGATCAGCTAGGCGTCACGCGGGGCAGCCTCAGGCATCGGTCCCGGCCTACGCCGGGGATACGAGAAAAACCCCACCGTCGCCCTGACGCAAGCCGGGGCTTGAGGCAGGCGGTACCAGATCCCCGCCTGCGCGGGGACGACGAGGGAAAATAAAAAATCCCAACGTCGCCCAGGCGCAAGGCAGGGCCAAGCCTCGACGGCGCGACGTGACGAACCCGTTACCGGCGATCTCGACGGTTGCCCAAATTGCGCAGGTTGAGCGGCCCGTTGCCCGGCCCTGCCTTACGCCAGGGCGACGGCAAATCGCGACGCCGCCGAAATCGAAATCGACTGTTGCGCTACTGAAGGCATGTGGTATACCAGACACCAGATTCCTATAAGAGATCGTTTTCCACTTCCAGAGCGGGACCCGCCGATGAGCGCCGCGATCACCGTCAGTTCGGAAGGCCAAAGCGCGGTTTCGCTGGAGCCGGTGGCGCGGAATTTCAGCCTCACCGAACATGTCTACGGCGAGCTGCGCCAGGCGATCCTGGACGCACGGATTTATGACGACGCGACGGATCTCCGGCTTGACGAGCGCACGCTGGCCGATCAGCTCGGCATCTCCCGCACTCCGGTCCGCGAGGCGCTGGCTCGCCTGGCGCAGGAGGGGTTGGTGGAGATTCAGCCCCGCAAGGGCGTATTCATCCTGCGCAAGACCCGCGACGAGATTCTGGAGATGATCACGGTCTGGGCGGCGCTGGAAAGCATGGCGGCGCGGCTTGCCACGGAACGGGCGAGCGACGGAGAAATTGCCTCGCTCCGCCGCCTGGCCAGCGGTTTCAAGACCAATGACGCGCGCGCCCATATCGACGATTATTCCGTGGCCAACATCACCTTCCATCAGCGCATTCTTGAGCTTGCCAAATGCCCGATGCTGAAGGACATCGCCGACGGGCTTTTCGTCCATGTCCGCGCGGTGCGCAGCCGGGCGATGCACGAATCCGACCGTGTCACCCGATCACTTACGGATCACATGCGGATTGTCGAGGCGATTGAAGCGCGTGACGGAGATCTCGCGTCCACCCGGGTGCGGGAACACACAATGGGACTGCACGACCATGTCAGGCGGACCTGGCGGGACTTTCCAGAAACCTGAGGCGGCGAGACGGAACCGGCTTTCACGTAACCAGGAATCATCAAGAAACGGCGGGAACAGAGGAAACCATGACAGCGAACAGCACCGGCCAAGATGAGGCGCCCCAAAACCTGACCGACGGATTTCATCTGGTCATCGACGCCCTGAAGCTGAACGGCTTCAAGACGATCTATACCGTGCCCGGCATCCCGATCACGGATCTCGGTCGTCTCGCCCAGGCCGAGGGCATGCGTGTGCTCTCGTTCCGCCATGAACAGCATGCGGGCTATGCCGCCGCCATCGCCGGGTATCTCACCAAGAAGCCCGGAATCTGCGTCACGGTTTCGGCGCCGGGCTTCCTCAACGGTCTGACCGCGCTGGCGCATGCCACCACCAACTGCTGGCCGATGATCCTGATCAGCGGCTCCTCGGAGCGGGAGATCGTCGACCTTCAGCAGGGTGATTATGAGGAAATGGATCAGCTTGCGGTCGCCAAGACGCTCTGCAAGGCCGCCTTCCGTGTACTCCATGCCGAGGATATCGGCGTCGGCATCGCGCGCGCCTACCGGGCCGCGGTATCGGGCCGGCCGGGAGGCGTCTATCTGGATCTTCCCGCCAAGCTGTTCGCCCAGGTCATGGATGCCGATGCCGGCGCCAAGTCGCTTGTCCAGGTGGTTGACCCGGCTCCCGCGCACATCCCTGCGCCGTCGGCGGTCACCCGTGCTCTCGACGTGCTGAAAAGCGCCAAGAAGCCACTGATCATCCTCGGCAAGGGCGCCGCCTACGCCCAGGCCGACGACGCGGTCAAAACCTTCGTGGAGAAGAGCGGCAGCCCCTATATCGCCATGAGCATGGCCAAGGGCCTGCTGCCGGACGATCATCCGCAATATGCGGGCGCCGCCCGTTCGCTGGTCCTCCAGGAAGCCGACGTGGTCATGCTGATCGGCGCCAGGCTCAACTGGTTGCTCAGCCACGGCAAGGGCAAGCAGTGGGGCGCGCCGGGCTCGAAGAAGTTCATCCACATCGACATCGATCCCCGCGAGATGGACAGCAACCAGCCGATCGCCGCGCCGCTGGTGGGTGACATCGAAAGCTGCCTCGGCGCGCTGATCGATGGCATGGGCAGTAATTGGCCGAAACCTCCGTCGGATTGGACCGACAGCGTTCGCGAGAAGGCCGAGTCCAATGTCGCACGGATGGCGCCGCGCCTGCAGAACAACAACGTGCCGATGGACTTTCACGGCGCGCTCGGCGCCCTGCGCACCATCGTCAAGGAACGGCCGGACACGATCCTGGTCAACGAGGGCGCGAACACCCTCGATTTCGCGCGCAGCATCATCGACATCTACAGACCCCGCAAGCGCCTGGATGTCGGCACCTGGGGCGTCATGGGCATCGGCATGGGCTCCGCCATCGCGGCGGCGGTCGAGACCGGCAATTCGGTCCTCTGCATCGAGGGCGACAGCGCCTTCGGGTTCTCCGGCATGGAGATCGAGACGATCTGCCGCTATCAGTTGCCGGTCTGCGTCGTGGTGTTCAACAATTCCGGCATCTACCGGGGGACCGACCGGAACCCGACCGGCGGCTCTGACCCGGCCCCGACGGTATTTGTGCCCGATGCCCGTTATGACCGCATGATCGAGGCTTTCGGCGGTGTCGGCGTCAATGCGACGAGCTCGGACGAACTCAGCCGCGCCGTCAACGAAGCCATCGCATCCCGCAAGCCGACCCTGGTGAACGCGGTGATCAATCCGGAAGCCGGCACCGAGAGCGGGCGCATCGGCAACCTCAATCCGCAAAGTGTTGTCTCTAAAAAGAAATAGCCGTCCAGACGCTGTGACAGGCCCATTCACGGGAGAAGAAAATGGAAGCCCTCAAAGGCATCAAGGTTCTCGATTTCACCCATGTTCAGTCCGGCCCGACCTGCACCCAGCTGCTGGCCTGGTTCGGCGCCGATGTCATCAAGGTGGAGCGCCCCGGTTCCGGCGATCCGACCCGCGGCCAGCTGGTCGACGTGCCGGGCGCCGACAGCCTTTATTTCACCATGCTCAACCACAACAAACGCTCGCTCACGCTTAACACCAAGAACGAGACCGGCAAGGAAGTGCTCACCCGTCTGGTCAAGGAGTGCGACGTGCTGGTGGAGAATTTCGCCCCCGGCGCGATGGAGCGGATGGGCTTCGGCTGGGAGCAGGTCCACAAGCTCAACCCGCGCATGATCATGGCCTCGGTCAAGGGTTTCGGTCCGGGACCGTTCGAGGACTGCAAGGTCTATGAGAACATCGCCCAGTGCGCCGGCGGCGCCGCTTCCACGACCGGGTTCCGCGACGGCATGCCGCTGGTTACCGGCGCGCAGATCGGCGACAGCGGCACCGGCCTGCATCTGGCGCTCGGGATCGTCACCGCGCTCTATCACCGCACCCATAGCGGCGAGGGACAGCGGGTGCTGGCCTCGATGCAGGACGGCGTCCTCAACCTCTGCCGGGTGAAGCTCCGCGACCAGCAGCGGCTGGACGCCGGCCCGCTCAAGGAATACTCCCAGTTCGGCGAGGGCATTCCCTTCGAGGACACAACACCCAGGGCCGGCAATGATTCCGGTGGCGGACAGCCGGGCCGGATCCTGAAATGCAAGGGCTGGGAACAGGACCCCAACGCCTACACCTATTTCATCACCCAGGCCGCCGCCTGGCCGAAGATCTGTGATGCCATTGGCAAGCCCGACTGGAAGGAAGACCCGAACTACGCCACTCCGAACGCCCGGCTGACCCGTCTCAATGAGGTCTTCGGCGCGATCGAGGACTGGACGATGACCAAAACCAAGTACGAGGTGATGGACATCTGCAACCCGCTCGACATCCCGGTGGGCCCGATCCTGTCGATGAAGGAACTGGCCGCCGAGCCGAGCCTGCGGGACACCGGCACCATCGTCGAGGTCGACCATCCGAAGCGCGGCGCGTACCTGACCGTCGGCTGTCCGGTGAAGCTGTCGGCCTCGCCGGCGGACGTGAGACGCTCCCCGTTGCTCGGCGAGCATAACGAGGAGATCCTGCGCGACGTCCTCGGCTACGACGACGAGGCGCTGGAAGCGGTGTGGGCCAGCGGCGCGGTGGGCGATCGCCCAGCACAGGCGGCGGAGTAAGGGGCAGCGGGCGCAGACAACCTTTTCTATAGGTCGTCCCGCTGCAAAGCGGGATCCATGCCACTATCCTGTCCTGCGGGTTGGTGGTTCAATCAGACGGGTTAGCGATGATTGAACCACCGACATTGTGTCATCGGCCGAGGAATGGCCCCCGCGTTACCGCGGGGTGACGTCAAGATGAAGGCAGCCCCGACCGATGCCCCTTGAACTCCCAGACGCGCGGCTGCCGCGCCTCGGCGAGATGCTTGAGGCGGCGGACCGGCATGCCTGGACCAACGCATTCGTCTCCACGATCTTCGCGGTCACCGGGCCGATCGCGATCATCCTGACCGTCGCGGCGGCGGGAGGACTTTCCAAGGAAGTCGTCGACGGCTGGATCTTCGCCGCCTTCGTGGTCGGCGGGCTTCTGACCATTCTGTGCAGTCTGTTCTACCGTCAACCCTTGGCGCTCGCCTGGACCATGCCGGGCTCGGCCCTGCTGATCACCGCGCTCGACCATCTCACATTCGAGGAGGCGGTGGGCGCCTTCCTGGCCTCCGGCGTGGTAATGGTCATGCTCGGCGTCAGCGGGCTGGTCACCCGGATCATGGCGGCGATCCCGGTCGGAGTCGCCATGGGCATGGTGGCCGGCGTGTTCCTGCCCTTCGGGATCGACCTGATCACCGGTTTTCAGAACAGCCCGGTGCTGAGCATCGCCATGGTCGGCGCCTTCGTCGTCTTCAGCGCGGTGCCGGCCTTCGGCCGCGTGGTGCCGCCCCTGCTGGCGGCGCTGATCGCAGGAGCCGTCGGCGCGGTCGTTCTCGGAGAGACGCCGAACTTTCCCGCCGGCACCGCCCTGATTGCCGGACCGCGCATCGTGATCCCCGAATTCAGCGTGACCGCCCTGCTGGAACTCGTGGTGCCGCTGGTGATCTCGGTCCTGGCGGTGCAGAACCTCCAGGGCTTCACTGTGCTGAGCGGAGCCGGCCACAAGCCGCCGACCGGCATGCTGACGGTGGCCTGCGGCTATGGCACCCTCGCCATGGGCATTCTGGGCTCGGTCCCGACTTGCGTCACCGGTCCGGCCAACGCCTTCCTGGTAAGCTCGGGCAAGCGCGAGCATCAGTTCATGGGCGGGATTCTGTTCGGCCTGATGTTCGCCGGCGTCGGCATCCTGGCCCCGATGCTGACCCAGGCGGCGACCACCATGCCCCGTGTCTTCATCACCGCCTTGGGCGGCCTCGCCATGCTCCCGGTCCTGATCGGCGCCTTCCGCAGCGCCTTCGCCGGCGGCGGCGGCGCACTGGGCCCGCTCGTCTCCTTCGTGGTGACGGTCAGCGGCATCACCCTCTTCAACGTCGGCGCCCCGTTCTGGGGCGTGGTGTTCGGCTATCTGGTGCATGTGGGATTGGATCGGCGGGGTTGAAGTGCAAGCTTTGCATTGACAAAGTGCATCTATTGCCCTAGACCAACAATGCGAGACTGATCAAGTGCCCACGATTTTCGTCGTCCGGAATATCGCGATACGGGTCTATCCCAACGATCATCCACCAGCGCATTTTCATCTGATCTCTTCCGGGTTTCACGCAAAAGTGGCGATAGACGGACTGACGATATTGGAGACCACGACAAGCGAGAAAAACCTTCGTCCAGCGCTCGATTGGGCGGCGGAAAATCTCGAAACGCTGCGCGAGGCCTGGAAGCGCTATCACGACTAGGAGGTCGGCATGCCTCGAAAAACCGCGGAAACCAGACTGAAGGCGGTGAAACCCGTTGGGGATTTACGGGTTGAAATTACCTGGAACAACGATTTCACCGACACCGTCGATGTGAGCGAGCCAATGAGGCATCGGGTGTTCGATGCTTGGCGAGAGTTGGACGCATTTCAGACGGTCCATCTGGACGACATGAAATACGAGATCCGATGGTCGGACGAGGCGGCGATTCCGATCCACCAATTGCGCGAACTTATCGCGGCGCAATCCTCCGCTCGATTCCGCGCTTGGTTGGAGCGCTCCGGCATGACCTACGATCAGGCCGCCGTCGCGCTGGGCCTGGCGCGGCGGACGGTGGCAAACTATGCCAACGGAGAGCGGGTTCCAAGGCATGTCGCGCTCGCCTGCGCCGCAATCGAAGCGGGGGTGGCGGCTTAGTCTCCCGCAAGGGTCATTGCGGCAAATAATATCTCAAAAACCGCGCAACCTCCGCCGGTCCCTTGAGGTGATGAACCGCCACCCCGGCGGGCAGGCTGTCCAGCATCTCAAAGATCTCCGGCCTCAGGTTTTTCCTGTACCCGGCGATCCATTTCAGGAATTCCCAGTCCACTCCCTCTGGGCATCCCTCGGCCATGTCGGGGCGGACGCGGCCGTAACCTGCCGCGACCCGTTTGATCACCCGGAACAGGCAAAGCGGCACCGGGAAATCCAGGAAGATCACGGTATCGGTCCTGGCGACTCTGAGATCGAAGGATGTGGAGTTGTTGCCCTCGAAGATCCATTCCTCGCCCGCGATCGCCTCGGCGACCAGGCGGCGGGTTTCCTCGCGGGAGCGGCTGATCCAGCCGGTGGTCCAATAGATCTTGTCGACATGAATCACCGGCAGCCCGGTCTTCTCCGAAAGCCGGCGCGCCAGGGTGGATTTTCCGGCGCCGGAACAGCCGACGATCATGACCCGTTTCACGACGGCATCCTCTCCCATCCAATCGGCGCCCTCGTTAGCTCGAATTGTCCCTAGAGACAATATTTGACGGGACCGGGGGATGCGTCCGTGCGATCAATCGCCGCGCGGCCTCCGGAGATCGACTGATGAAAAGCTATAAAGGGTCATGCCATTGCGGCGCGGTGCGTTTTGAGATCGACAGTGATCTCGCCGAATTCACCAAATGCGACTGCTCTTTGTGCGTCAAGAAGAACGCCGTCATGGTGAAAGTCCACGAGAGCTGTTTCCGATTGATCCGGGGCGAAGAGGCGCTGGGCCTCTACCAATGGAATACCCGCGTGGCCAGACACCGGTTCTGCAGGATTTGCGGAATCTATACGTTTCACAACAAGCGGGTGACGCCGGATTTTCTCGGCATCAACGCGTTCTGCCTCGAGGACGTGGATATTTCCAAGATTCCGGTGATTTCCGTCGACGGCGTGACCATGTCCACCGATCCGTAAAGCCTCCTCAACGCCGCATCCGCGCGCCGGTCGGATCATAAAGCGGCCGCGCGCTCGCGATCGCCTTGACCTTCACGCCGGCGACATCGATCTCGAAGCTGGAGCCCATGATGTCGGCGGCGGTCTCGCGCGGCTCGCACGGCACATAGCCGAGCCCGATGGCGCCGCCGAGATGATGGCCGTAATTGCCCGAGGTCAGCCGCCCCACCACCCTGCCGTCCCGCAGGATCGGCTCGTTGTGATAGAGCAGCGGTTCCGGGTCGGTAAGCCGGAACTGCAGCAGCCGGCGGGACAGGCCCTGCTGCTGTTTGGCGAGCACCGCCTCGCGGCCGATGAAGTCGCCGAACCGGCCCGCCGGCTTGTCCGGCTTGACCGCGAAGCCAAGCCCGGCCTCCAGCACATGGTCCTCATCGGTGATGTCGTGACCGAAATGCCTGAACGCTTTTTCGATGCGGCAGGAATCCAGCACGTGCATGCCGCAATAGCGGAGGTCCAGGGCCGCGCCACGCTTGGCGATTGCGTCGAATACATGGACCGCCATGTCCGAGGTGACGTAAAGCTCCCACCCCAATTCGCCCACATAGCTCACTCTATGGGCGCGGGCGAGCCCCATGGCGAGCTCGATCTCGCGGGCGGTTCCGAACGGGAAGGCCTCGTTCGACAGATCCGCCGGCGTCAGCGGCGCCAACAGCTCCCGCGCATTCGGCCCCATGACGCAGATGACGGCCTCGGCGCTTGTCATGTCGGTGACCACGCAATGGGCGCCGTCCGGGATATGGCGCTTGAGCCAGGACAGGTCCCGCACCGCCGAGGCGGCTGAAGTGACCACAAGGAACGCGGTCTCCGCTAGCCGGGTCACGGTCAGGTCCGCCTCGATCCCGCCGCGCCGGTTCAGCCACTGGCCGTAGACGATCCTGCCGGGCGCCACCGCCACGTCGTTCGCCATCACCCGTTGCAGAACCGCCTCGGCGTCACGGCCCTCGACCCGGAACTTGGCGAAGGAGGACATGTCGAACAGGCCGACATTTTCGCGCACGGCCTTGTGCTCGGCGGCGGCGTATTCGAACCAGTTCTGCCGCTTCCAGCTATATCGGTATTCAGCGGCCTTGCCCGCCGCGCGCTCCGTCTCGGGAAGAAACCAGTTGGCCCGCTCCCAGCCCGCGGTCTCGCCGAAGCAGGCGCCGCGCGCCGCGAGGCGATCATGCAGCGGGCTCTTGCGAACGCCCCGCGCCGTCGCGAACTGCCGGTAGGGGAAGTGATCCGCGTAGAGCAGGCCCAAGGCCTCGGTCGCGCGGTGGTAGAGATAGGTCTTGTTGCTCTGAAACGGCTGCATGCGACGTATATCGACATCCCAGAGATCGAAGGGCGGCTCGCCGGCATCCATCCATTCCGACAGCGCCTTGCCGGCCCCGCCAGCGGACTGGATGCCGATCGAGTTGAAGCCGCAGGCCATGTAGAAGTTCTTGAGATCCGGCGCCTCGCCCAAGAGGTAGCGGTCATCCGGCGTGAAGCTTTCCGGGCCGTTGAAGAAGGTCTGGATGCCGGCGGTTTCCAGAATCGGCATGCGCTTGGCGGCGGCCTCCAGGATCGGCGCGAAATGGTCGATGTCCTCGGGCAGCTGGTCGAAGCAAAAATCCTCGGGGATACCATCCATGCCCCAGGGCTTGGCCACCGGCTCGAAAGCGCCGATCAGCAGCTTGCCCGCATCCTCCTTGTAGTAGGTGCACTCGTCCGGCACCCGCAGGACCGGCAGGTCCCGGGCCAGCCCCGCGATCGGTTCGGTGACGATGTAGAAATGCTCGTTGGCATGCAGCGGCGTCGGCACCCCGGCCACGGCGCCGACGTCGCGGCCCCACATGCCGGCGCAGTTGACCACGTATTCGGCCTCTATCGCGCCGAGTTCCGTCTCGACGCCCGTCACGCGGCCCGCGGCTTGCGTGATGCCGGTGACCTTGACGTTCTCCAGCACCGTCGCCCCGTTCAGCCGCGCGCCCCTGGCCAGCGCCAGAGCGATATTGCCCGGATCGGCCTGCCCGTCTCCGGGAATGAACACCCCGCCGATACCGTCCGACACTTCCAGCATCGGATACTTTTCCTTGCACTCCGCGAGACCGAGCACATGCGCTTCAAGCCCGAAGGTGCCGGCCATGACGGCGCCCCGGGTCAACTCCTCCATCCGATCCTCGGTCAGCGCCAGGGCAAGCGATCCGAAACGCCGGTATCCGGTGGCAACACCGGTCTCCGCCTCAAGCTCGTCGTAGAGCTCGGCCGAATAGGCGGCGAGGCGCGTCATGTTGTAGGTCGCGCGCAACTGCCCGATCAGCCCGGCCGCGTGCCAGGTCGTCCCGCTGGTCAGCTGCTTGCGCTCCAGCAGCACCACATCCCTCCAGCCGAGTTTCGCGAGGTGATAGGCGACCGAACAGCCGACGACCCCGCCGCCGATGATCACCGCCCGCGCCTTGCCTGGGATCTCCGTCACAACCTTCTCCTCGCAGGATGACGCCTTGCCGCAAGGGGACACGATTGCCGCGGGCGACTCAAGCCCGGGCAATTGGAAGATACGAGACAAATATTTTCGGAGGAAGGACCATGCGTTGACCAGGAGCCGACAAGACCCTTCGAGACACGGCCTTTCGGCCGTTCCTCAGGGTAA
>JAYOEU010000054.1:0-23813 GCA_038116915.1 Alphaproteobacteria bacterium | reverse complement strand
GTCCGCGACCTGGGCGGTGGAGATCCAGATCTTCGAGCCGTTCACCACATAGCCGTTGCCGTCCGGCGTCGCCTTGGTCTTGAGCTTGGTGGTGTCGAGGCCGACATTCGGCTCGGTGACCGCGAAACAGGCTTTCTCCGTTCCCTGGATCAGCGGCGGCAGGAAGCGCTGGCGCTGTTCCTCGTTGCCGAAGAGCTCCACCGGCTTCAGGCCGAAGATGTTCATATGGAGGGCCGATGCGCCGCTCATTCCGGCGCCGGATTCGGCCACCGCCTGCATCATCAGCGCGGCTTCGGTGATGCCGAGGCCCGCGCCGCCGTATTGCTCCGGCATGGCGATCCCGAGCCAGCCGTCATCGGCGAAGGCCTTATAGAATTCGTTTGGAAAGCCGCCCTTGGAATCTTTCTCCAGCCAGTAGTCGTCACCGAAATCGGCGGCGATCCGCAGGATGGTGTCGCGGATGGTCTGTTGTTCGTCGGTGAGCGCGAAATCCATGGCTCAACTCTCCTGCTTGGCTTGGTCCGGCCGCGTGGCGGGTTTCTATGATTTCGGAGGTGGCGGCTGATCGGAGGCGGTGTAGTCGACCGTGGCCTCGGAAATGCCGTAACCGGCCTCGATCGGGATCTTGATGAAGCGCTTGCCGTCGACCTCGCGTGAAACCGGCATGACCGAGACGATCGGGGTCTTGGCGGCCCGCGCCACCGCCTCGTCGGCGGTTGGGGACTCGGCAACCTTCTTCAGGTTCATCCGGGTCGGAAAGACCACGCGCCGGCGGTCGGCCTCGGCATCGGCGATGGCGGTCAGCGGCTTGATCCAGATCGTTCCCAAGGTCTCCCAGCCGTCATGATGGGCGATCTGGTCCTTCGGGGCCCGGGCGACCAGGAAGTGGGTGTCGAAGCGGCGCTTGCTCCTGACCGGGGTGATCCAGTGGGCGAAGGGTACCAGGCGGTCGCTGGCGATCTGGAGGTTTTCCGCCTCGGCGATGTCGTTCAGGCCGATCTCATTATCCAGGAGGGGCTTGCGGTACTTCTTGCTGAGCGTCTCGGCCCGCTCCTCGGAGATCAGCGCGGTGGAGCCCATCTCGCGGGCGAACAGGATGTTGGCTTCCTCGAAGACCTCGCGCACGCCGGCGATCCGGATCGCGCGGCGATCGTCGGGGATATCGGCGGACAGCGCGCAGCGGCCGGACCGGATCACGTCAAAATCCGCGTCGTCGACCTTACCGCCAGGGAACAGCAGCGCGCCGCCGGCGAAATCCGCCTCGCGGGTCCGCTCCACCATCAGCACCTCGATCCCGTCCGCGGTATCCCGGAGCATCAGCACCGTCGCGGCGGGGACCGGGGTGACCGGCGTAAAGGGCTTGTCGCTAGCACTCATCGAGTCTGCTCCTTAAACCGGGCTGTCCTTCGGGAAATCGGGTTTGCGCTTCTCGAGATGCGCGGCCAGTCCCTCGCGCGCCTCGGGGCCGGTGAAGCCGAGCATTTCCAGGGCCGTGGAGGTATCGAAGGCGGGACCGGCCATGCGGTACCACTGATTGAGGGCGTATTTCGTCCAGCGGATCGCGCTTTGCGCGCCGCCCGCCAGTTTGACCGCGATTTCCAGGGCCTTGTCCTGAAGCTCGTCATCCTCGACACAGAGCGAGACCAGACCGATCCGCTCGGCCTCCTCGCCCGTCACCGGCTCACAGGTCAGCAGCAGGTATTTCGCCTTGGCCATCCCGCAGAGCAGAGGCCAGTTGATCACCGCCGAGTCGCCGGCCGCGACGCCGAGCCGCGTGTGTCCGTCGACGATCTTGGCCCGCTTTCCGGCAATCGAAACATCGGCCAGGAGACCGGCCACGAGGCCTGCGCCGACCGCCACCCCGTTCAGCGCCGATACGACGGGCTTTGAGCAGTTGATGATGTTGTAGACAAGATCCCGCGCCTCCTTCCAGGCATTGGCGCGCTCGTCATAGTCATCGATGATTTTCTTGATCATGCCGAAATCGCCGCCGGACGAGAACGCCTTGCCCGCGCCGGTCAGGATCACCGCGTTGATGGTCGGATCGTCGTCGATGTCGCGCCAGATATAGGCGAGTTCCCGGTGCCCGACGGAATCCAGCGAGTTATAGGTCTCCGGCCGGTTGAAGGTGATCCGCAATACCTTGTCAGCGGGTCGGTCCAGCTGAAGCTGTACGTATTTCGACGGGTCGAGCGGCATCGGGGTCCCCCTGGCAGATCCGTTTCGGTGTTGCCTTGGTTTTAAAGTATCGGCGGGCCGCGGTCATGCCCCGCGTTCGCCGCAAGGCGGGCGTTGGGCGGAAGTATCATTGATCTGCGGAAACTGGGTCGTTCACGGCCGGGCCGTATCCTGGACCAAGGTCAAAGATGCAAGGTCGTGGTCGGACAACACGCAAAACTCCAACCGTCGCCCTGGCGAACGGCAGGGCGACGGTGAAGGATGAAAGGTATCGGCACCCTCGTATCCCCGACTTTCGTCCGGCCTCGTGAAGGCAGCGCTATGGGTCGCCTTCCTACCTACCCTTGCGCGGCAATCGCGCGACCGCCGTTCCGAGGATCGAAAGCTCGTTGTCCTGGTTGCGGGCCTCGTGGGTGACCTCGACGAATCCGTCGCCGTCCTTCTCGAACTTGCCGGTCACGGTTCCATCTATGAACAGGGCGTCGCCCTCGGGATTGTGGCGGCGGATCTTGGTCTTGGAATTGACCAGGAACCCGTCGTCGCCGATCCAGTTGGTCATGTGGTGGGTCATCCAGGAGCATCGTTCCGGGCCATAATCATAGGCCCCGGGAGCGCCCACCTTGTGGGCGAATTCCTGCTCCCAATGCACGCGTTCCGGACAATCGGGGATGTTGAAGCGGTTCGGTATGCCGAGACCGCCATGGCGCGAGACCTGTTTCCAGGCGAGCTTGTTGGCGCGGATATAGAGCCCGCCCCAACCTTGGGCGAAGGCGATGAAGCCGGTCACGGTCATCGGACCCTTCACCATCCGGGGCAGCTTGTCGCCGACCTTGGTGTCCTCGAAATAGCGCGGTTTGGCGCCGCGGATCTCCTCGTCGGCATAGCCCTGGAAAATTTCGGCCAGTTCGGCGTCGGTATAGCGCTTCTCGCCGCGTGCCCGGACCTCGGTGTATTTCGTACCCTGCTCGCGCGCGGTGTCGCGTTCGGTGCGGAAACACCAACTGTCGCATTCCGCGACCTTGACGCCGCCCTGGTTGAAGAAGTCGACATGGTAGATCTGCTGGACCGCCCGGCCCGAGAAGCGGGTTTGGTGTTCGATCAGATCCTTCAGATGCGATTCGGTCGAGATCTCGTCGTTGCGGTGGACCGGGTGATGCCAGGTCCAATCGGCTCCCGCCCACATGGCGTGAATACCCGGCAGCCCGCCGACATAGCCCGACGCGATGCGGCTGGTGGCGAACAGGAAGGACGGGAGGGCGATCAGCCCGCCATACCGGGTGCGGCTGGCGTAGTCGGGCTCGCACCAGAGCGGGTTGTCGTCGCCGATGCCGTGGGCGTAGTGGCGGATATTGTCGCGGGTCGCCTCATGGCACCAGGGTTCGGGGTCGCGGGAGATCCTCACGCCCAGCCGCTGGCGCAATTCATCCAGGCCGGCTTCGGTGATGTGCGGAAAACTCTCGCTCGAAGATGTGTCGATATCGGTGCTCACGTCGGCTCCTCGGTTTGGCGCTCCCGGTCGCGGAGCACTTTTCGGTGGACCTTGCCCGCGGGCGTTTTCGGAAGTTCCCGTACAACCGCCACGACGCTGGGATATTCGTGACGGCTGAGGCGTTCGCGCGCGAAGGTCTGCAACTCCCGGGTGAAAGCCTCGCCAGCGACGCGGGAAGAGACGATAAAGGCCTTCACCACCTGGCCACGCTCCGGGTCCGGCACGCCGATGGCGGCGGCCTCGTCCACGTCGGGATGTTTCAGCAACACGTCCTCGATCTCGACGGCGCTCATCGTCCAGCCCGCCGAGATGATCACGTCGTCGGCCCGGCCGTGATGGAAGAAATATCCGTCCGCATCGACGCTGCCGAGGTCCTTGACCCGGAACCAGTCGTCCCGGCGGCGCAGCATGATCTCGCCGATCGCGCCGACATCGCAGGGCCTGCCCTTGGCATCATGGATCGCGACCTCGCAGCCGGGCAGCGGCTTGCCCAATGAGCCGACCTTGACCGGCAGATCCGGGGCGCCTGGATAATTGGCGATCAGCACTCCGACCTCGGTGGTGCCGTAGATACTGCACACGTCGTGGCCCAGGGTCTGACGCGCCCAGTGCGCGGTCTCGGTGTCCAGCGGCTCGCCGGTGAACGACAGCTTTTCAAGCTTGAAGCGGCGTTGGCGGTCCTCGCCGTGGTTTCGCATCATCCGATAATGGGTGGCGGCGGCGGAGAGGTTGGTGATCTCGAATTCCTCGATCGCGTCCAATAGACGCGCCGGATCGAACTTGCCGGCATATCCCGCGATCTCCACGCCCAAGGCCAAGGGCGCCAGGGTCCCATGCCAGAGCCCGTGACCCCAGGCGGGGGAGGACGGGCACATGTAGCGATCGCCCGGCCGCACCCCGGTTGCATAAAGCGCGGCGATGATCACCGTGACCACCGCCCGGTGCCGGTGCTTGACCGCCTCGGGCACCTCGCGCGAGGTCCCGGACGTATACTGGTACATCGCCATGTCGTCGGAGGACGTGGAGGACGCGAACGCCGTGTCCTGAGAGCGAATGCTCTCCAGAAATCCGGGCCCGGCGATCACCGTTTCAACGTCGCCCGTACCGGCGAGATCGGCCTTTTCCGGCGCTAGCAGCAGCAGTTCCGGCTTGCAGTCCTCGATCCTTGAGGCGAGCCCGTCCGGCCCGAAAGCGGTAAACAACGGCACCGCTACGGCGCCGGCCTTCATCGTTCCGAACAGGCAGGCATAGAATTCCAGCGAGGGCTCCAGCATGATCGCCACGCGGTCGCCCTTGGCGATGCCCCGCGCGACCAGCCAGTTGGCGACCCGCCCGGACCAGTCCGATACGTCGCCGAAGCGGAATGTCTCGGCGTCCCCGTCGCCCTTGGCGATGCGGATGGCGATCCGGTCGCGGTCGTGCCGATCGAGGCACTCATGCGCGATATTCAGATGCTCGTGGTCGCCGTCGAACAGGTCCCACAGCGCTTCCTTGGAGAAGTGCCGGTGCGCGTCCGCGTAACTGACAAAATCGGTGAGCTTGACCATGAGCGTATCTTGCCGCGATTAATTTTATTGTACAAGAACAAATAAATTGTATATATACAATATGAACGATTCCCGACCCCCTCGCGTTCGACCCGTTCCGGCGGTAACCCGTGCCGCCGCGGTTCTGCGTCTGCTGGCGCGCAACCGGACCCCGATGCGGCTTTCCGCGATCGCCGACGCGCTCGACCTGGTGCCCAGCACGGTACTGCATACCTTGCGCGCCCTTGCCGCAGAACGGTTCGTTCGGCTGGACCCGCGATCCAAGCAGTACCGTCTCGGCGCCGGACTGCTTCCTCTGGCGCGCGCGGTGCTGGAGAGTGACGATTTTCCCAGTCTCGCGCGGCCGAAACTGGAAGAGCTGTCGCGCCGGTTCGGGATCACGGCGATCGGTGTCGAAGTGCCGGATCTTGAGCACATGATCGTGGTCGCGTTGTCCCGGGCGCAAACGCCGGTCAGCCTGCAGGTGGAGGTCGGAAGCCGCTTTCCCGCATTGATCAGTGCCACGGGCCGGTGCGTGGCGGCGTTCACCGACAAGTCTTGGGAAGAGGTGGCCGAGCGCTTCCACGGCTTGATCTGGCACGACGCGCCGGGCCTTGATGAGTGGCGCCTGGAAATCGAGGCCGCGCGCCGGGACCGTTTCAGCCTTGATCGGGGCAACTATATCGCCGGGGTCACCATTGCCGCGGTCCCGGTGCTGAGCGGCGCGGGGACGATCACCCACAGCATCGCCTGCGTGGGCCTGGACAACCGGTTCGATCCGGGAGCGCTCGACGCGCTGGCCGACGACATGCGCTCCGCCGCCCAAGACCTTTCCGCGGAACTGGCGCAGGGGATGTGATCTGCCGTCGTCGCGTCTTTCCCGCTCAGAACGCCAGATGCACCTTCATGGACCGGCCGCGGTCGCTTGCGGTGCGGAAGGCTTCGCCGGCTTCTTCCATGGGGAAGGTGTGAGAGAGCAAGGGGGCGACGTCGATCCGGCCTTCCGAGAGATAGCGCACGGCCCAGGCAAACTCCTTGTCGAAGCGGAACGAGCTTTTCAGGGTCAATTCCTTGACCATGATCTGGTCGGTCGGGATCGGCACCATCGGATCGGCGAAGGTGCCAACCTGGGTGAAGACGCCGCCGGGACGCAGATAGCGGATCGCACTCAATACCGCAGAAGGATGGCCGGAGGCGTCGAAGGCGGCATCAAAGCTCCCGCGCGGCCGCGACGGTTCGGCCAGTTTCTCATCGCCGTCCCGGACATTCACCACCTGGTCGGCGCCGATGCCCTCGGCGATCTTGAGCGGCGCATCCAGCACATCCGTCATGGTCACCGACGCGGCTCCGGCGAGCTTGGCGGTCAGCAGGATCAGCGAGCCGATCGGTCCCGCTCCGGTGATCAGCACCTTGGCGCCCAAGAGCGAGCCGGCATGCCCGGTGGCGTGCAACGCGACGGAAAGCGGCTCGGCAAAGGCGGCGGCGTTCAGGGACACGTTGCCGGGCACCACGAAGCATTGCGCTTCGTCGGTCCGGTAGGTTTCGGCGAACATGCCCTGGGCATGCGGGAAGCGTCGGGAGCTGCCGAGAAAGATCATGTCCGAACAGAGCAGTGCCCGTCCGGCAAGGCAGTACTCGCATTTGCCGCAAGGATGGCTGGGGTTCACCGTGACCTTGTCGCCGACCTTCACCCGCGTGACCTCGGGACCGGTCTCGACCACCTCGCCCGCCGCCTCGTGGCCCAGCACGAAGGGCTCGCGCACGGGAAAATCGCCCATCCGGTAATGATGGAAGTAATGCAAATCCGAACCGCAGATCCCGCCCGCCCGGATGCGCACCCGCACACCCTTGGGGCCGAGCGCGGGCTCATCACGTTCCAAGGTTTCGATGAGGTGTTTTGCGGTCAGGACGGCGGCGCGCATGGGGCTCTCCCTGGATTAACAAGACCCTTCGAGACGACCCTTCGGGTCTCCTCAGGGTGAGTGTAATTTTAATTTGCGGTAACATCTTCTGTTTGTCTCACCCTGAGGAGCACGCGGATGCGTGCGTCTCGAAGGGTCTCGTCAACCGAACTGTCTCCTCTCAACCCGCCTTCAAAAACGCCTGTGCCTGCCCGCGGATCTCGTCGGAGATACGGGCCGGGCGGCGGGCATCGAGGTCAAGTTGGACGCCGAACTGGCTGAGCCCGGCGATATCCGCGCCGGTCTCGGCGTTCCGCATCCGGTGATAGAGGCGAAGCGACGATCCGCCGAGCTGGGCAATGCAGCTCTCCACATCGATCATGTCACCGGGCCTGGCCGGACCGAGAAAGCGGAGCTGAAATTCGAAGGTCGAAAGGCCGAACCGGTTCTCGGTCATGTATTCCGGCGTTAGTCCGACGGCCGCGAGGATGAAGCTGTTGGCGGTCGAGAACCGGTGAATATAGCCCGGCAGCGACAGATTGCCGGCCCAGTCGCCCTCCGTCGGCCGGGCGATGTCCTTCAGCGAAGGCACCCAGACGGCCTCATCGCTGGGAACGGACCGTTCCTCCACCGGATCTCCGTCCCACTCGGTCGCCGCGCCGGCCAGGGAGACGCCGGACAAGGTCTGTTGCATGGTGGTGCAGAGTGCGCCGGTCTGATCGTTGTACATCCGGTGGGCAATGGTCGGCGTGTCCCCGGCATCGATCAGCGCGGTCTCGATCCGGTAGACGTCGCGGTTGCGCAGTTCGGATTTGTAGTGGGTGACGGCGCTGGTGGTGCGTGCCTTTACGGGGTCGGCGCCGGCCTGCCGCAGAAACCGCCAGGCCGCGGCCTCGAACTTCTCGTAGTAGTAGGCGACCGTGAAATGTTCGGTCGAATCGACCTCCCAGGTGTGAACATCGCCCCGGAAGGTTTCGGTATATCCTGTCATCAAATCGTTACTCCGCCGCGTCGCGCTGATGCGCCTTGTCGAAATCCCAGACGTCCTGGAAGCCCATGTCGCGGGACATGGTCATGAAGTCGCGCAGGGGCACATCCAGGTTGAGGGAGGCTCCGGTCCGTTTCAGGGTGCCGTAGACCGAGTGCAGTGCCTGGGCCGCCGCCATGAAGCCGGTGCCCGGATAAATGGCGATCTGGTAGCCGAGGTCGATGTACTCCTGTTTGGAGAGCACCGGCGTGCTGCCGCCATCGACCACGTTCACCAGGAGCGGCGCATCGAAGCTGGAGCAGATCTTCTCCATCTCCTCGACCGATTCCGGGGACTCGATGAACAGCACGTCGGCGCCGGCCTTGGCGAAGGCCTCGCCGCGCCGGAGCGCCTCGTCCAGTCCGAGGCCGGTGCGGGCATCGGTGCGGGTGACGATGAGGAAGTCGGAGGAATCCCGGGTCTCCACCGCCACCTGGATTTTCTGGACCATGTCCTCCAGCGGGATCACCTTGCGTCCCGGCGTGTGGCCGCATTTCTTCGGAAATTCCTGATCCTCGATCTGGATGCCCGCGGCTCCCGCCCGCTCATAGCCGCGCACGGTATGCTGCACGTTCAGGAGGCCGCCATAGCCGGTGTCCCCGTCGGCGATGAACGGGGTGGTGACGACGTCAGCCATAACCTTCACCCGGCCCACCATGTCGGTATAGCTGGCAATGCCGGCATCCGGCATGCCGAGATGCGAGGCGACGGTGCCGTAGCCGGTCATGTACAGCATGTCGAAACCGAACGGGTCCGCCATCCGGGCGGAGATCCCGTCAAATATGCCGGGAGCGACGATCAGCTCTCCGGGGCGAAACAGATCCTTCACGCGGGCCATCAGATTTTCTCCCTGTCGTCAGACGCCGTCTCTCGTCTCGAAAACCATCGGCGCCAGTTCCTCCGCCGTGCGCCCGGCCCAGTCGAGATCCGGAATGCTGGTCATGGAGCGCGCCTGGGCTTCTTGCAAGGCCTCTAGCGCGCTTTCCATATCCATGGTGGTCACCTTGCCGTCGGCGACCACCTGTTCGCCGTCGACGAAGACATCGCGGATCGCCCGGTCCCCGGCGACGAAAACCAGCGAGCGCAACGGCTCGCGCACCGGCATCATCGACGGTGCCTTCAGATCCACCAGCACCAGATCCGCCTTGGCGCCGATGGCGAGCCGGCCGATGTCGTCGCGTTTGAGGGCCTTGGCGCCGCCGATCGTCGCGGCGTTGAATATGTCCGAGGTGTTCAGGTCATCGACGGTTTCGGCGACCGTCCGGGCGACGGTGCCGACATTCCGCATCTCCTCGAGATAGTTGTGCGGATAGGTATCGGTCCCGATCCCCATATTGATGCCGGCCTTGAGGTACCCGCCGAAGGTCTGCAGCGCGATGCCACGGCGCATGAACACGGTCGGGCAATGCGCGACGGTGACGCCGCGTTCGGCGATCAGGCCAAGGTCGCGTCGGGTCGACCAATGCACCCAGGGGTGATGGTCGAGGAAAATGCCGTGCCCGATGATCGTGTGCTCGCCCAGCACGCCGATCTCCTCCATCCATTGGATCGGCGTCTTGCCGTGGCGGCGGATTATCTCCTGGAATTCGGTCACCGACTGGGCGGCATGGGTCTGCCAGGGCAGGTTGCGTTCGGCGGCATAGTCGTAGGCATCGCGCAAGAGGTCGGCGGAACAGGTATCGATTTGCGAGGGGCAGATCATCCCCATCAGCCGTCCCGAGGGATGCTGGTTCGCCAGATCGACGATGCGCTGTGCACGCTCGAAACCGGCCCGCCCGTTGGCCTCGTCCCATTCATACGAAAGCGAATGGCCGTTGGTGGTGTACCAGCGGGCATCGCGGAAACCCGGCGCGGCGCAGGCCCGGATGCGGGACTCGGCAAGGATGTCGAGCCAGCCCTCGAAGGGCGGCGAGATATCGACCACCGTCGTCACCCCGGACAGTAGCAACTCTCCCATCGCAACCCTGACGCTGGCGGCAAATCCCTCGGCGTCGTTGTTGAAGATGGTGAGGAACTCATAGAGCGAGGAATGAAAGAAGCCGGGGCTTCGGATCTCGTCCGTTATGCCCTTGCGCAGAGGCTCGCTGGACGGATGACTGTGGATGTTGATCAGGCCGGGCATGACCATCCGGTCCCGGCCGTCGATTTCCCGCGCGGCCGGCCCGTCATACCCCTTGCCGACATGGCTGACGCGGCCGTCCTCGAAGGCGACATCGACATCCCGCAGATAGACGTGACGAGCCTCGCTGGCGTTCCAGGCAACCACCCAGGCGGCGTTTCGGATGACGGTTGCGGACATGGCGGTTTCCCTCCGGTTGACGGCTCCGGTTTTAGCACGGCGGCGGCAAAGAAGAAGGGTTGGCGTCATTCCGCCGACAAACCTTCAAAACGCGGCTGTTTTCGCCTATGTCTTGGCGCATGGAAAACGCGACGAGCCCGCACCGCTTTTGTGTTGCGCCGATGATGGACTGGACGGACCGGCACGACCGGTACTTTCTGCGCCTGATCTCGCGGCATGCGCGGCTCTATACCGAGATGATCACGACTCAGGCGATCCTGCGCGGCGATCGGGCGCGGTTGCTGGACTTTGACGCGGCCGAGCATCCTCTGGCCTTGCAGGTCGGCGGTGCGGAGCCGGGCGATCTCGCCGAGTGCGCCGCGATCGCCGAGGATTGGGGCTATGACGAGGTCAACATCAATGTCGGCTGCCCCAGCGACCGGGTCCAATCCGGACGGTTCGGCGCCTGCCTGATGCGCGAGCCGGACCTGGTCGCGGATTGCGTCGCGGCGATGCGGACCCGGGTCTCGATCCCGGTGACGGTCAAATGCCGGATCGGCGTCGATGATCAGGTGCCGCAAGAGGTGCTGCCGCGCTTTGTCGAAAAGGTCGCCGATGCCGGCTGCGGGACCGTCATCACTCATGCCCGCAAGGCCTGGCTTTCGGGCCTCAGCCCGGCGGAGAACCGCGACGTGCCGCCGCTCGACTATCCGCTGGTTCACGCACTGAAGGAATCGTGGCCGGACCTGACGATCGTCATCAACGGCGGAATCGGCGATCTGGAAGCCTGCGAGCCGCATCTCGAAGCCGTGGACGGGGTGATGATCGGACGTGCCGCCTATCAGACGCCCTGGATGCTGGCGGATGTGGACCGCCGTCTTTTCAACGATCCGTCCGGCATGCCCGACAGATGGGCCGTGGCTGACGTAATGGTGGAATACGCGGCCCGGCGCGCCGAGGAGGGCGTGCCGCTGAAGTCGATCACCCGGCATATGATGGGCCTGTTTCACGGCCTGCCGGGTGCCCGCGCCTGGCGCCGGATGCTGGGCGAGCAGGTCCGTGATCCTGATGCGCGCCCGGACCTGATCCGCCGCGCCGCCGCCCTGGTCGCCGATACCGACAGGGCAGCCGCCTGAACTCGACAACAGGGAGAGAGTGCTTGCGAAAAGAACTGACACCAGGCCAGCGTTCGGCCATCGATCTCGGCCCGCTTGTCGTGTTTTTCGCGGCGAACTACTTCTACGGAATCATGGCGGGCACCGCGGCGCTGATGGCGGCGACAATCATCGCCATCGGCATCACCTACACCATGGAGCGCTCGGTCCCGCCGATGCCGGCGGTGACCTGTATCTTCGTGATGATATTCGGTGGGTTGACGCTGTATTTCGATGACGAGCTGTTCATCAAGCTGAAGCCGACCATCGTCAATCTGCTGTTTGCCGGAGCGCTGACGACCGGGATACTGCTCCGCCGCAACCTGATGAAGATCATGCTCGGCCGGGTCATGCGGCTGACCGATGAGGGCTGGCTGGTGATGACCAAGCGCTGGATCGCCATGTTTGTCTTTCTGGCGATCGTCAACGAGGCGGTCTGGCGCTCGGTGGATACCGACACCTGGGTCTCCTTCAAGGCCTTCGGCATTCCCGTGCTGGTGATCCTCTTCAGCATCGCCCTGGTGATGCCGGTGGTGCAGAAACATCAGGACAACAGTCCCGGTAGCTGAAACGCATCAGACCGCCTCCGGCCGCCACAGCCGAGCGAGCCAGAGCGTGGCGATGAAACCGGCGCCGCTGAGTGCTCCCATGACCAGGAAGGCGTCGCCGCCCATTCCCGAGTAGAGTCGTCCTGCCAGCGGAAACATGCTTCCCGCGATCACCCCGCCGACCAATGCGTAGTAGACGCTCTGCCCGGTCGCCGAGAGCTCGGGCGGGATATTGCGGGCAAGGAACGTCATGGCGCCCATATGCGCGGCCCCGAAGGTCAAGCCGTGCAAGGTTTGCAGCGCGAACAGACCCACCGGATTTTCGGTAACCGCCAGCAGCGGCCAGCGGACCGCTCCGCCCAGTGCCGCCAGCATCAGTAACGGCACCGCGCCCAGCCGATCGCGATACCGGCCCGCCACCGCGAAAAGCACGATCTCGGCGACCACGCCGATGGCCCAGAACAGACCGATCAGCGTCTCGCCATGTCCGAGGTCGCGCCAATGCAGGCTAGCGAAGCCGTAGAGTACCGCGTGGCTGGTATTGATCAATGCGCTTGCAAGCAGGAACAGGAGGAACCACGGCGTCAGAAACAGGCGCAGCAGACTGCCGCCGTCGCGCATGACGCGCGGGGTTGTCGGCCGCTCGGGCGCCAGCGCGCAGGAAAGCGCGACCAGAGCCATGGCAACGGCGATGATCCAGACCAGCGCGCCGGGGGACCGCCCCTCTATCCACCAGCCGATCCCGGTGGTTCCGGCGATGAAGGTCACCGATCCCCAAAGCCTGATCCGGCCGTAATCCAAGCCATGGGTCTCGACGTTGCGCAGAACCACGCTCTCCATCACCGGCAGCACCGGCTGATAGCAGGTGGAGACGAGCCCGGCGATGATCAGGATCGCCCAAAACCCCTCGGTCTTGCCGATGACCAGGAATCCGCAGGCCGCCAACGCCATCAGAGCGGTGGTGAGCGTCCGCGTCCGTCCCCGCCAGTCCGCTATCCGGGCGATCGTCGGCTGAGCCGCGATCTTGATCCAGAAGGCCGCGGCCAGGACCCAGCCGATCTCAACCGGGTCAAGGCCTTTCGCGTCCAGCCACAGCGGCCAATAGGGCATGTAGATCCCGATGGCGAGAAAGTAGGCGGCATAGAAGCCGGCGAGGCGCCAATAGAGATGATCCGGGGGCCGCAACGGTTCGGTCATCGCCGTTTCGCTATTGGGCGGCGATGCCCGGTAACCAACCCTTCGAGACAGCGCTCATGCGCTTCCTCGGGGTGAGTGGCTGAAAAGCATAGCTTCAAAGTCAAGGGAACAACTCATCCTGAGGGACGCCCAACGGGCGTCGTCTCGAAGGATGCATCTTGGCTCCGGAAACCGCGCACGCGCTAAAAATCCAGATTGGTATAGTGCGCCGGCGGGCGCATGCCCGGGACATAGTCGTCGAGGATCGGGCGAAAACTCGGACGGGACTTGATTCGGGCATACCAGTGTTTGGCCTCCTGGTAGTCCTCCCATGGCACGTCGCCGAGATAGTCGATGCAGCTGATCTGGGCGGCCGCCGCGATATCGGCGAGCGAGAAGCTGTCGCCGGCCAACCAGGCGCGCCGGTCGGCAAGGTAGCCGATATAGCTGAGATGCGTGTCGAGATTGGCGTGGCCGGCCCGGATCGCCGCGCTGCTTGGCTCGCCGAGGCCGAGAAAGCGCTTCATCATCTTCTCGCCGAAAAGATTCTCCGTCACCTCGCGGTTGAATTTCATGTCGAACCAGGCACAGAGCCGGCGGATTTCGGCCCGGTCGGCGGCGGAGCCCGAAATCAGGGGCGGATCGTCGTTGATTTCCTCAAGATACTCCGCGATCGCCTGGGATGGCGCGATCACCGCTCCGTTCACGTCATGGAGAACCGGCACTGTGCCCGCCGGATTGAGGGCAAGGAACGCCTGGCGCCGGTCCCAGAACTGCTCGACGGTCAGTTCCGCCTCGATCTTCTTCTCGTTCAGGACAATCCGGATCTTGCGCGAGAACGGGTCGAGGGGAAGATGATAGAGAATCCGCATTCGGTTCCGTCGGGCGGGTGGCGTTAGGCGCGGTTTAGGATACCAGAACCTTGGCGATGCCGACAATCGCCAGAGCCGCCAGAAGCCAAAGTGCGGCAATCTTGACCTGTTCCGGTCTGGCGAGCGCGAAAAGCCGCGCGCCGATGGCGATCCCGAGAAAGGACACCGGTACCAGCACCGCCGAACGCAGCAGGGTCTGGACGGTCACCAGATCCTGGCTCGCCATTCCGATCAATGCCGCCGTGTCGACCAGCAGGAAGAGCGCGACGGTGGTTGCCCTCGTGGTCGCCATCGGCAGTGGCGAGGAGAGATACAACAGGATCACCGGCGGACCCGGAATGCCGCCGGACCCGCTGAGGAACCCGGCCATGCCGCCGGTCAGGAACAGCAGGGGGCTGCCTGGCACCCGCCGGAAGGAAAAGCCCCTGGCGATCAGCAGCACCGAAATGAGTATGGCCAGGGATATCCCGAGGCGCATGGCGTCGGGATCAAGCGCGACCAGCAGCGCGATGCCCAAGGGAATGCCGATCAGCGCGCCGATGCTGAGCCAGCGCGCGCCTTGCCAATGCACCTCACGCCAGACCCGGGGCGCCATGTTGATGCCGCAGACCAGATCAAGGACCGTCGCCAGCGGAACCACCTCGGCCGGAATTGCAACAAGGTTCAGTCCGCTGATCACGATCAGGGCATAGCCGAAGCCGACGATGCCGCGGACGATCCCGGCGATCAGACAGAACCCGGTACCGATCGCCCAAACCACGGGGTCCCATCCGAGGAACAGCTCCGGCATTGATAATCCTCCGGCCATCGTCCCCGGCGATACGGGCGGACCGGGCGCGGGATGGTCAGGCCGCCAGCCGGCGGGATCTGCGGGCGCGGGTCAGTCCGCCGCCGCGAACCCAGCTCCAGGGCTGCACCATCCGGTTCCCGGACGGCAGTTCCTCGTTCAGGGCAGCCTCGCCAAGAGAGCGGACCTGGAAGCGTGCCATGTCAACCGGTCCGGGCAGCGCCAGTCCCCAGGGAGCCGCCGGCTCAAAACCGAACGGAGCATAGTAGTTGGGGCCGCCGACCACCAGACAAAGCCGCCAGCCCGCCGTGGTCACCTGCTCAAGCCCATGGCGCACCAGCTGTTTGCCGATGCCGTTGCCCTGACATTCAGGCGCGACCGCGAGCGGCCCCAGCAGCAACGCCTGTGTCGAGGGTCCGACCGTCACCGGCCAGAACCGCAGGGTGCCGACAATCTCTTCGCCGTCACGGGCGACGAAGCCCAGATTCGGATCGGGCGGCGCGAGACGCAGCCGGTAGACGGTAAGCCTATGCCGGTCGGGACCGAAGCCGGACTCGACAAGGTGATCAATGGAACAATGGTCGGTGGAGGTTTCGTTGGTAACGGAAATCATCGGATGGCCCTCTCGGTCGGAAGCTGGCTCGCGCCCCGACCGGATGGCCGGGGATCAATGGGCGCGTGTCGACGCGCGCGCCGGACGCGGGTCCGTTCGTCGGGCCGTGGCCTCAAGGTTGATCCGGATGTTGGTCATGTCCGCCAATCACTGCTTGCGATGCCGATAGGGGGGTGCTCTTTATCGCAAACAGATTGCGCTGAATAGACATATTTCAATGCCCGGAAAGAATAATTTCATGCCTGTCTGCCTTGGGAGGGCGAAGCCGTGACCACCGGAACCCGTCAGCCGAAACGGCTGATCAGCTTAGGGGCCTGCGTGGTCGACGCGATCCTGAAGATCGACCGCATTCCCGGCGGTGACGCCAAGGTTCTGGCCGAGGACGGCATGGTGATCGGCGCCGGCATGGCGGTGGCTGCGGCCTGTGCGGCGGCGGCGATGGGGGGCGCGGTCTCGGTCTGGGGCCGGATCGGCAGCGATCGGATCGGCGACTTCTTCCTCGCCGACCTGGAGGATGCCGGCGTCGATACCAGTGCCATTCACCGGGCCGAGGGTGCTCGGACCGCCGTCTCCTCGGTGATCGTCGATGCCGTGGGCCATCGGCTGGTGGTCCCGTATTTCGACAAACGCCTCGGCTTTGACGCCTCGTGGCTGCCGATCGAGCAATTGGACGGGGTCGACTGCGTGCTTGCCGATACCCGCTGGCCCGAGGGCTCGCGCCGGCTTTTAAACGAGGCGGCCAAGCGCGGCCTGATCCGGGTGTTCGACGGCGATACCTCGGCGCCCGAGCTGCTTCGGGAACTGGCGCCGCTGGCCAGCCATGCGATCTTCTCGGAACCGGGCTTCAAGATATTCAGCGACGCCGATGACGTTTTGGAAGCCTTGCCCCGCTGTGCCGCCGCGTTCGATGGCTACATGGGCGCGACCCTCGGCGAGCGCGGCTTTGCCTGGGTCGAGGATGGCGCGCTGCGCCAGGTTCCCGCGCCCAAGGTCGAGGTGCTGGACACGCTCGCCGCCGGCGACACCTTCCACGGCGCCTTCGCGGTTGCCATCACAGAAGGCAAAACCATTGAAGCGGCCGCCCAATTCGCCTGCGCCGCCGCTGCTCTCAAATGCACCCGTTTCGGAGGGCGGACCGGCATCCCGACGCGGGCCGAGGTCGAGGCTCTGGTCAAGGCGTTCTATTGACGACCCGTCATTCAGGTGGATTCGCCGACCGCCTTGCGTACATGCTGGAGCAACGCGTCGTACGCCCCGGGAAAAACGTCGCGAATCTTCTCATATACCGGTTCAGCTTGATCAAAGCGGTCTTGTTTGCATTCCGCTTCCAACTGGTCGCAAAGACTGGTGATCGAGGTCAGACCATAGTTCAACGAAGCGCCCTTGAGTTCGTGGGCCAGCGCCTTCAAGCGTTCAACATCCCTGGTCTCTGACGCCGAAGCCATCCCCTGGATCGACCGTGCCGCCGATTTGTGAAAACCCTCCAGGATCGACTCCAGATCTTCCTCGAACTCATCCACCAGCAGCGAAACACGATCGAGATCAATCATGCCCGGCTGGTCAATTGTAGGCGCGGGCGCGGGCGCGGATGCGGGCGCGGCCCAATTGCGGTTTCCAGAGACGCCCCGGTCCCGAAAAACGGCCGCAATCGCGGCACCGACCGCCCCCGGTTTGACGGGTTTGGAAATGTAGGAGTCCATTCCCGCTTCCCGGCAGGCTTCCGTGTCTTCCTTCAAGGCGTTGGCGGTCATGGCGATAATCGCAATGCGCGCCTTGTCGCCCGGCAGCTTCCGGATCTCGCGGGTCGCTTGCAAGCCGTCCATCTGCGGCATCTGGACGTCCATCAGAACGACGTCGTATCCGATATTGTCGACCGCCTCGACCGCTTCAAGGCCGTTTGCAACCATATCAACCTGGTGCCCCAGACGCTCGACCAGCCGAACCGCGACGATCTGATTGACGGGATTGTCCTCGGCGACAAGAACGCGAAGCCGGCCAACCGACCCGTCCGCGAGCGCGTTCAGTTCGTCCGCACCAACATTTTCATCAATGGGCTTCAGTGGTTCGGCGACCAGCCAGTCAACCGCGGCAATGACACTGTTGTAGAGATCGGACTGATGAACCGGTTTCATATGAACCGCATGAACTCCGAGCGCTTCCAATTCCTCGCGATGTTGGCCAAGCACCGCCGAGGAAGCCACGATTACAGGGGTCTTCGCCAGTCTGTCGGTCGACTTGAGGTCACGTACCAGATCCAAGCCGTTCCGTTCCGGCATCGACAAATCCGTCAGGATCAGATCCGGTAGGTCCGTACTACCGAGGCCATCGAGCAGGTCGAGAGCGTCCGAAACCCGGGCTGCCGCGTGGCAGGTGGCGCCCCAATGCTCGAAGGTCCGCACATAGATCTCGCGATTGAGGGCGATATCGTCGACCACCAGGACCTTGAGATTCTTGAACTGGGCATGAAGTTCATCCAAGCGGGCCCAGCGGCTTTTCGACACCTGTTTCAAGGGCAGCGTGAAAGTAAAAGTACTTCCCTGGCCGAGCTGGCTTTCGACGGTAAGATCTCCTCCCATCGCCCGCACCAATTTCCGGCTGATGGCGAGGCCGAGGCCTGTTCCACCAAACCGCCGCGAGATTGACGCGTCAGCCTGGGTGAAGCTGTCGAACAAGGTTTCGACGGCATTCTCCGGAATCCCGACGCCGGTGTCCTGGACCTTGAAGGTGACCACATCCTGACGGTTCGCCAGTGCCTCGACCTCGACCCCAACCGAGCCCTGATCAGTGAATTTCACGGCGTTGCCGACAAGATTCATCAGAACCTGACGAATTCTGCCCGCATCGCCGGAATATGTGGCATGCATCTCGACCGGGATATAGTAGCTGATCTCGATGCCCTTGCCATGGGCCTGCGGCGCGAGGATATCGACAACTCCTTCAACAATATAAGCCAAATCAATCTCCGTGATCTCGAGAGTCAATTGATCGGCTTCGATTTTGGAGTAGTCCAGAATATCGTTGAGGAGCGACATCAGAGCTTCACCAGACTGCCGGATCGTCCTGGCGAAAAAGCGCTGATCGGATGACAGATCGGTGTCCATCAACAACCCTGTCATGCCGATTACTCGATTCATCGGCGTGCGGATCTCGTGGCTCATCGAGGACAGGAATTGGGACTTCGCGAAGCTTGCCGCCTCGGCCTTCAGCTTCGCCTCCTCAAGTTCCTGGGTTCGCTTCGAAACTCTGTTTTCCAGCGAAGCATTGAGCGCCAGCACCTCAAGTTCGGCTTCTTTGCGCTTGACCGCGTTTTCCCGGAATATCCTAAGCGTTTCGCGGACATTGGATATCTCGTCCCGCACCGGGTCCTGGGCGATAACGATATCCAGATCGCCGGCGCCGAGCCTTGCCGTGAGATGATTGACCGCCTCAAGCCGATGCACGACCATCCGTTTCAACAGGAACGTTATCGTCAACCAAATCGCCACGGCGGACAGCAACATGATGCCGGCGAAAACCGCGACGTCACTCCAGAATTCGGCGATGTGCTGGGACAGATCAATGGCAACGGAAAAGCCTCCGATGACCTCGCCGCTTTCTATGCCCATCAACTCCCGGTGACAGGCAAAACATCTTGGATCGGCCGCGGCGCCTTCGCCCAAAATCACCGGACGCGTGTACCGCACCTTGGTATCCTTGAACTGGTACACCGGTGTTTTCGTGTCGAGAGCTTGGTGGTCCACGGGATCGGTCGGCGGCTCGATCTCCGTCTGCCCTTCCCGTTTTTGAAACGTGATGACCTTTGGTCCCATCACCAACCAAAAGGTCATGTCGTTGTTCACTTCGCTCAGCTGACCGAAGGTCCCGTTCAGGACTTCGATCGCCGTATCTCCGTCCTCGGTCCGCCCCCTTAGGAGCATGGACTGAGTATGAACCGCTTCAACAACGTCGATGGCATTTTCGGCTCGTTGGCGGGCATCGTACTCAAGCGTCGCGATCATGACGCGTGACTGGATCAGGGCAACGGCCCCAAGCATCAGGACCGACACGAGAAATACGAGTGCTGAAATTCGAGCGCTCAATCGAACTGGCAACAACTGTTTGAACTATTTCATCGATATTGCAAAATCATGATGGCTGCTCGGATCGTATTTGGGAAAACGTTATCCAAACCACCCTGTATCCGCAAGCGGACGTCGCATTAAAAATTCGCTACGCCTATCCGCATTATCGGCCTGATGATCTTTGACCTGAGCCGGAGGTCGGGACACCAGACCAGAGACCTGTGCGGATGACGGACCCTTGTGCTTGCCTGCCGAACAGCAAGGGAAAGCCGGATGCTGATGCCGCCCGAGAGACGTCGCCCGGCTGTCCGAGGGCCGCCCATTCATCCCTGTTGCCAAGCGTCTAGCCGGACCGATAGCCTTTGAGGAAGGAGAAACGCACACAAAATGGGGGGCACGCTATGACGGGTATTGCACAGGGTTTTCATCCGGAACGTCGGCCCGCGCCGGCCCAGACGGGCGGCCTCGTCTTTGTCGATTGCGCGTCCCAGCCGCTGCACGGCCACGCGCATGTTCATGCCCACCCCGCCGGAGCGGGAGCTTCCGGCGCCGACAGCCATGCGGCGCCCAAGCGGCGCAAGGTCTATGTCGGTGACCGGCATGTGCGTACCGTCGACATCCACGCCCACTGCTCGGTACCGGACGCGGTGGCGCTGATGGACGGCCAGCAGACCGGGCCCCGGGTTCTGCGCACCGATCTCGACATGGCGAGCGAGGTCGCATTGCGGCTGTCGATCATGGACGCCCAGGGCATCGATATTCAGGCGCTCAGCATCAACCCGAACTGGTACCGGCTGACCGACCGGGATCTCGCCGCCAAGGTGATCGAGATGCAGAACGAGGCGCTGGCCGTGGCGTGCGGCGAGAACCCCGACCGCTTCGTCGCCTTCGCCTCGGTCGCCCTGCAATTTCCCGAGCTTGCCGCCGAGCAATTGGAGAAGGGCGTCAAGACGTACGGCCTGAGAGGTGCCGCCATCGGCGGCAGCGTCGCCGGGGCCGAGATCGCGGACCCCAAGTTCAACCCATTCTGGGCCAAGGCCGAGGAGCTCGGCATCGTCGTCTTCATCCATCCGCAGCCCGACGGCGCGCCCTCGGAACTGGGCCAGCGCTTCAAGGGCAACGGTTATCTCTCCAACGTCATCGGCAACCCGCTGGAGACCACGATCGCGCTCTCGCACCTGATCTTCGAGGGCACGCTCGACCGCTATCCGGGCCTCAAGATCTGCGCGGCGCATGCCGGCGGGTACGTGCCCTCGTATATCGGCCGCTTCGACCGCGGCTGCCCGACCCTGCCGGAGGCCTGCGGCGGCATTCCCTATGGCGGCATCAAGCGGCTGCCGTCCGATTACATCAAGGACATCTACTACGACACCATGGTGTTCCGGCCCGAGGGGGTGCGCCATCTCGCCGAGGAGGTCGGTGCCGGCAAGCTGGTGGTCGGCACCGACTATCCCTATCCCTGGACCGAAACCGCCATCGATCTGATCCTGGAAACTCCGGGCCTCAGCGACGAGGAACGCATCGCCATCCTCGGCCGCACCGCCTCCCGGCTTCTCGGGATCGCGGAGGAAACCAGCCACTAACTAAGGGCTGCTGGAGGCTCCGCGCACGAAAGCTGAAAGTTTCCCTAACCGTCGCCCTGGCGCAAGGCAGGGCCGAGAAACGGGACGATCAGCGTGAAAAACCCGATAATGACGGGAACAAGGCAGGCTGAAACAGTCGGGCCGGGCTCTGCCTTTCGCCAGGGCGACGGTGACTTTAGCTTGCGATTGCCGAATTCAAATCATTATCCCAGGCCCCACTCTTGACCGTCGCCCTGGCGCAAGGCAGGGCCGAGAAACGGGACGATCAGCGTGAAAAACCCGATGGTGACGGGAACAAGGCAGGCGGAAACAGTCGGGCCGGGCCCTGCCTTTCGCCAGGGCGACGGTGTATGACGAACCCGGCGGCGTTAGATCCCGAATATTTATCACGTTCCACCACGCGCGCGGACATCCCCCGTCAGCGGCTCCGGGCGCGGGTTTTCCTGAGCTCGACCTCGGCGAGGAAATCCTCGATCAGACGGTGCAGCAGATCGGGCTCCTCCAGGTTCACCAGATGCCCTGTCGCCGGGGCCACGGCCAGCCGTATCGCCGGGCTGGTTTGTCTCAGGTACAAGCCGGTCTCGACGGCGCCGGCATCCTCATCGCCGACGATGACCAGCCCCGGGATCTTCATCGCCGCGAGCTTTTTGCCCATGCTGGCCAAGGTGGGCCGCCCGGCCATCACATGGCGGGAGATGTGGGCGCAGCCCTGGGCCGAATGCTGCAGGAAGCGGCGGCAGAAATCATCAAAAGCGCGAGGGTTCTTGGTTTTGAGCCGGATGCGGTTCGGCGCTTTCTTCAGCCTCTTCAGCACCTCGGCGAGCCCGTCCTGCTCATAGCCCCGCGCCCGCTCCTCGGCGATCCGCTTGTTGGCCTTGGCGTCGCTCGGATCGCCGCCGCTGCCGATCCCGATCATGGTGAGGGACGACGCCATCGCCGGATAGCTGAGGCCGAAATCCAACGTCGTGCGCGAGCCCATGGAACAGCCGACGATATGCGCCTTGGGTATCTTCAGATGCCGCATCACCACCGCCACGTCATCGACCGCCTGCTTGTGCGAATAGCCCGTCGCCGTCTCCGGCACATCGGAGGGCGGATAACCACGCGCGTTGAAGGCGACACACCGATGGCGCCGAGAGAAATGCTGGATCTGTTTCTCCCAGCTCCACAGATCGCCGGAAAACTCGTGCAGAAAGACGATCGGCGTGCCGGTGCCCGCGGTCTCGTAATAAAGGCGCGCGCCCTCTGATTGAACGTACGGCATGACCCCCCCTGACCGTTAGGTTACCGGCGGCTAGTGAAGCGGCGTTTGATTGATCGTGCAAGGTTGGCGCGCGCTCCAACAACAATGGTCTCGTCGCAAACAATTTGCTGTCAGCACCGAAGCCGGCCGTATTAGACTTGACGCCATCCTCAATTTTCGGGTCCAGAGCCATGCCGCTCTCGACGGATCAGAAGGGTGTCGTCGGCCGCGTCGCGGTGGCGGCCCCGGTCACGCTTGCCGTGGCCCTGCTGGCGGTCTTCACGGATATCCTTCCCATACCCGTCTCCGGCGATCCGGCGGGCCGCCTTGCCCTCGCGGCGGCCTGCGCACTGGTCCCGGTCGTCGCGCTAATCCTGGCCGTCGGGAGAGTGGCGAACCACCGGTTCTTCACCCCCGAGGACATCCACGGCAGCGGCCTCACCCAAGGTTCCGAGCGGGCGAAGATCTTCCAGGCGATCCTTCAGAACACGCTGGAACAGGCCTGCCTCGCGGTCTTCACCTATTCCGCCGCCGCGATCCTGCTCCCCGGTCCCTGGCTGGACGTCATCCCCGCCTCGGTGTTCCTCTTCGTGCTGGGCCGCATCCTGTTCGCCAAGGGCTATTCCGCCGGCGCCCCGGGCCGCGCGCTCGGCTTCGGGCTGACCTTCTATCCGACGGTGGTGCTGGTGGTGCTGACGGCGGTAGGGGCGTTTGTCGGGTAAGGCGAACGAAAGGGTATAGCTGTTTCCAATCCCGGCAGAGGCGAAAATCACGCCTCCAACCAATAATCGGACGGTCCGCGACGGATACGATTGAAGCGATACACGGACGCCGATCAGTCCGTTCCTGTACGGACCAGGCGGTCGATGACGAGACGGTAGAAAGCATCATCCGGGACGCTCCGGCCGTGATCATCATCTCGGGTGCCGTTCAGGATTGCTGCCGCGCCGGCCGGAACCTGATGCTTTCCGCTTACGCAAGAGGCCTCGGCACCTGTTGGGTCGGCTCGCCGATGCTCTGGCTGAAGAAAGAAGCCGTGCAAACCGAGCTCGGCATCCACCGGAGCTTGAGCCCGCTGCGGTGATCTGTTTGGGATATCCGGGAGATGTGCCCGAAGTTCCGCCAAAGGAAAAGCCGTCGGTCATTTGGGCGAGGTAGGGGAAACATTGGATTCCGCTTGGGCGTCGGGGGGTATCCCATCGATGGGTATTTGTCCGCTTTTGACCCTCGGTGGACGTGACCAAGAAGCGACCATATAGAGTCCCTCTTCGAGTGAGCGACCTCATTTGCCGACGATTAATAGGCTTCGCGGTCAATCGTACCGATGGCGATCACGGGTTAAAGACCACGTTGCGATAACCGTCCGCTTTAACCTTG
>JAYOEU010000053.1:0-24010 GCA_038116915.1 Alphaproteobacteria bacterium | reverse complement strand
AACCGCTAAATATGGGAATCCCTGCGCGAGTCGGTCTTAGCGAAAGTTGGTATTAGAGTCGCCATCGCCAACAGATCGCCAAGAACTGTCAAGCACGAGACCGACCGGGCCATTTCCGCACTCGAGGATATTTTCGACCCCGGCACCACGGCCATCACGGGCACGGCACTGGCATGTCTGTTGACGAAAGCAGGCTACGAGGCAGATGCGTCCCGTCTTGCGCTCGCGGCGTTCGCTTCCGGGCACCAGTCCGCCGACCAACTTTTATATGGCGGGGGCATCGGCCTTCCGGCCAGCGAGCTGTTGATGCTGACCAAGGCCCTGGGAAACCACTCCGGATTCGGCTCCCGCCTGGACTGGCTGCTGGAGCTGATCGAGAAGGATCCTTACCCGTCCTCCAAGATCGCCTCGCTGGTGTTCACGGGGCGCGCACTCGCCTGGATCGGCCGGCACGACCTGGCGGAGAAAACCTTCCGCGATGCCCACGGCCGGGCCGGCGCCCTTCCGGTCATGATGGGCGGCGAGCCGGGCCGGTTCCCCCATCTTCTGACGACGACGCAATTCGCGGCGGAGGCCGGGCTTTGGGATCTTGCCCAGGAATTTTTCGTCGATATGGAAAAGGCCGGGCTTGAGTTCATGATGCTCAATAGTCCCAATTTCACGCCCGCGGATGTCCGCAAGGCCCTCGATTTCTTCCGGAGCGCCATCAAGGCGAAGCGCCTGCCCAAGCGGGCGCCGCTGCTGGACGGTAAATAGCCCCGGTCTTGGCGCCACCTGCCGCGCTTGCTAGCCTTGCAGGACTTCTCCTCTTCCCAGTACCCGGAGCCCGCAATGTCCGTTCTCGTTCACTCCCAAGCCGAGGTGTTCATTTCCAAGAATTCCGGCCTGCCGATCGCCCGGGTGATCGCCCAGGGCAACGGGGCCGGCGCCTGCGAGCTGTGGGAGCAGCCGCTGAAGCCCGGCGATGTCATCCCCATGCATTACCACCTGGTCGAGGAGACCATCACCTTCGCCTCGGGCCGCATCAAGGTGACCCTGGACGGCGAGGATTATGAGATCGACGCCGACCGCGACGGCACCAGCTCGGTGCTGATCCCGACCCGCCTGCACCACGAGATCCGCAACATCGGCGAGACCGCCACCTCAATGCTCGCCTTCTTCCCGGCGGTCCAGCCGCAGATTTTTCCGGTGCGGTAGGGCGGGATTACTCCACCCGCATTTCGCGGAAAAGGATGTCACGAACCTTTATACTGGGGTCGAGGGACCGGGCGATCTCCAGGAGATCTTCTCGAAGCCGATACATGCCGGCTGGGCCTTTCAGATCGTCGATCGTGTATTCGGAGAGCCGCGCCCTGAACGCCGTCTCGACGGCCTTGAACCACGGCGGTTCGGGATGCGCCGCATTGGGTTCAAGCTCAACTTGCGCGTGCAGAGTCATTACCTGCGGGGTGCCGACTGACGGAAGGATCTTGGTCACAATCTCGGGCAACGGATAAAGCGCGCCGCCATCGGCGGCCGCCGGGCCGACGACGCTCAACCACACCAGCAATGCCAAGCCGAAAGCCACGCAGAAACCTCGGCTCACTGCCTAGTCAGCATTAGGCATTTATCTGGCGTCACCAAGGTATAGATTTTTGTGGAATTTCCACGGAGTTGGATTGTTCCGTCCTCCGTGACATATCCCAGAGCATACCCAAAGTATTTTGGGACACGCACATAAGTCTTTCCGTCTTCTTCCACACCAACCGAAGTCGCAAATCTATCGGGCAGTTTTAAAGAATTTGGGTTTGTAATGTCTCAATTCGCTCGCGAACCCCGGAGATAAACGCCGCTGCCGCGATCCGCAGGTCCCCGATTTAAGCGACACTTCCGTGACGACGGGAATGAGGAGCGGTGAATATGCGGTTGGCCCGCTCCTACAGGCCGTGGGCGTCGAAGTCCGACAGACGGGACGCAAATTGCAGATCTTCTTGGAATTTGAAGACAACCCGCAGCATGGTCTGGCGGTGCGCGAAGTACAGATAGGCCAGTGCCCTAAGGGCAGCGGCCAGGGTGTGCCGCGCCTTGAAGGGGGCGGATGTGATGTCTGTCATGGCGGCCTCCGTCGAGGCACAAAAAACCCGCCCGCGAGGCGGGTTTTGGCGATATCCGTTGGTTCGCGCATCAAATAAGGAATTCCTCGCTGCGCGCCGGGCCGTGGCCCAGCATCAGGTCGCTCAAGGCCCAGACCAGGGCGTCCAGCCGGTCCGGCGAGGCGTCGGCGGCGGCGCCGGTGTAGGCGCAGAGCTGGTCTTCAAGATCCGGAAAACCGCCGGCATGGCGCACCCGGCCCTGCTCGTAGAGCGCCGCGACCGGCTCGGCGCGGCTGCGTTTGCCCCGGCTGGCCCGCACGGCCCGGACCGGGACGGTCGGATCGACGGTGCGCAGGGTCTGGATCACCAGATCGCCGCCCTGATTGACCTCGGCCACCAGGGCGTCGGCGAGGTGGCGCCGATAGGCGTCGATCGCGCGGCGGGCCCAAGCATCCGGACTGTGCCGGCCCGACAGATCCTCAGGCACATAACCGATGCCGGCATCATCGATACCCGCGACGATGATCCCGGTTTCATCCGAACCCGCGCCGGTGCTGACCGCCGGGTCGATGGCAATGACGATGCGCCTCAAGGCGGGAAGCTCAGCGGGGCCAAGACGGGCGCGGTCGATATCGGCGCGGCGCCAAAGCGCGCCCGGCGTGTCGGTCAGCATCTCGCCGTCGATCTCCTGCCTCGCCAGACGCGAGCCGCCATAGGTGCGCATGATCTGGTCGAGAAAAGCGGGGGCAAGGTTCGCGGCGTTTTCCGAGGTCGCGCCCTTGGTGACGATGGTGCCCGGATCCTCGATCAGCCGGGCTAACCAAGCGCGGGGCCGCGGCGTGGTGGTCGCGACGCAACGCGGATCCTCGCCGAGCCGCAGGCCGAGCATCAGATTGTCCCAGGAGGCGACATAGCGCCACTTGGCGATCTCATCGGCCCAGGCCGCGTCAAACTGCGGGCCGCGAAGCTGTTCCGGATCATCGGCGGAGAAAGTTTGGGCGACGGCGCCGTTCGGCCAGGTCAGCCGGCGCTTGGAAGGCTCGTAGCGCGGCCGGCTCCAGGGCGGCGAGATCTTCAGAATTCCGCTGTCGCCTTCCACCATGACATCGCGCACATCTGCACTCGTCTCGCCGACCAGCGCGACCCTGCCGAAGGCGCCGCGCTCAATCCCGGCCCGGACCCATTCAGCACCGGTACGGGTCTTGCCGAAGCCCCGGCCAGCGAGGATGAGCCAGATGCGCCAGTCCCCCTCGGGAGGGATCTGCTTGGCCCGTGCCCACAGGGTCCAATCATGCAGGAGGATGGCCGCCTCGCGCGGTGTCAAACCGTCAAGAAACTTCTTCCTCGTCTCCGGCGTCCGGCTCCGCATCAAGGCGCGCAAGCCGGTCGCCGAGCGAGGCTTTCGCATTTTCGATCTCCCTGTCGATTTCGTCATCGGAGCTTCCCTTCGCGTCACCAGTTCGATCGCGATACTTTTCCGGCCGGTGCGCCTTCAGCAGAAACATCAGCAAAGAGTCCGAATATTTACGGACCGAACCCGTCACCCGGCCCTGATGGAAATGTGGTTGCTCCACGCCTTCGACGGCCCGATGCCGCGCCTCGGCCTCCAGAACGTCGGTGGCCGATTCGAGTGCATCCATCCAATCCGCCGCGAAGTCGGAATCGGCCAGTTTCAACGCATAGGCGTGGCTGCGCGATACCCTGCTGGCCCGCGCGGCCTCACTCACATTGCCTGTTTCGGAGAGCTTGTTCAGAAATGCGCGCCGCTTCGGCGCGGTCCACTTGATCGTGGGCATCCCAATCTCCTTGGAAATGGGCAAAAAAAATGGCTCGGAGAACCGTGTTCGCAGTTCTCCGAGCCTGACATCATTTTTATCCTATTTTATAAATCCTGTGAAGCGGTTTTTTCCGATTTTTTGAGCGCCTCAAAGTCCACCGGGGTTTGGCGCTTCTTTCGGATTGCGTCGCAGATACCATTGTATGTCCAACAATCCGCGATCGCCGACTTTCCGCAACGTGACATGACTTCGGCCGTCAACATCTTCCAGGCGCCGCCAAGGCACTCCGCAAGCACGCGCCCAGATGATCCGGCGAGAATCGTCGTCGCAATGAAACAACCAACCCAACACGCGCTCCATTCGATCAATCGCTCGCGGCGACGGAGCCGCCAATCTATATGAAAACGCAGCACTTCCAAATGTATGGATACTGGTTTGAACAACGTCCGGCCAATACGTCATCCTCGGCTTCACATACCCGCGGGGCAATCGCTTAAGCGTATCAGCGGCCTCTTCGATCCAAGCCTTGACCAACCCCTCATCCCAAATTTCAGAACACTCCATAGTCGACACCTTCCGAACAAGAGTAAGACGCAAACACAAACCAGATTCGAAAAAGCCATATTCGAAAATTATAAAATCAAATAAATACTCAACTATAAATATTATATTTCATAAAAAATTATATTCAGACGGTTTATATTATTACTTTGCTTAAATTTTGTAATATTAATCGCTGATATCGTGTTTTTTATTTTTTCATTTAAACTTCAGCACACGATGATATCTAAATATGTAATATAAAATTTCCTATCGATCGATTGCTTTTTCATGCTTTTCACCCCCGACGAATCGGATTATCCTTATGTAATGCGCAATGATCCCGTAAGAGCACGTCTGGCGGAGCTGATCGCCCACCGAGACCCTCCAACCGACCTGAAGCGGGCGTCGCTGGCGTGCGGAAAGAACCACGCGTACCTGCACCAGTTCGTGCATCGCGGTACGCCCCGGCGATTGCCGGAAGACGTACGTTACGCCCTTGCATCACATCTCGGTGTTGACCAGTCGGTCTTAAGGGATCTGGCGCCTCTTCCAGCCCCACTCGATCCGCATCCGAATCCGCCAAATGTCCGCGGCGGCGGTCGGACGAGTAGCGCGGACGATGACCAGATCGCCGTGCCGGAACTTCGGACATCCAATCTTACCCAGGGAGCAGACCCGGTCGAGCCAGAAGAGGGGGCGGTCAGATGGAGCTTTCCGCTCGGATGGGTCCGGCATGCCTTGAAGGCTAACCCGGAAGCGCTTCGGATTGTTGAGGTCGATGGTGATTCCATGGAGCCAATTTTGCGTTCCGGCGACCAACTGCTGATCGACACCGAAAGACGGGCGCCCTCGCCGCCCGGCATTTTCGTGATTTTTGACGGCGTCGGTTTGATCCCCCGGTCTCTCGAATTTCTTCCCAACAGCGATCCCCGGATTGTTTTGGTCCGGGCTTCCGGCAACCGGATCAAGGATATCGAAGTTCCATTGGGCGACATTCGGATCATCGGCCGGGCGGTCTGGCACGCCCGTCGGCTCTGACGGATAGCCTCGATGTGGAGCTTCAATTCCATTGATGAACTTCGCTATGATCATCTGATCGGCCTCACCCGCGAAGACCAGTCGGTACGCCCCCGGATCTCCGGACCACGCGAACGATGCTATTTGCTTGCCGCCGCCGCACGGTACTGCAGATGGCGTGACGGGTGGGATTCGAGAAAGCGAACCCTAAGCCCGTCCGAGGCGGAACATATTGAAAAGCGGTTGATCGGGGATCTGATTCCCTTACCCGCCACGGCCGGTTTTCAGGACGGCGCCTCCACTTCGCCGCGCAAAAACGGCTGAACGGAATCTCAATGCGCAGGCCTCGAAAAAGCCAGAGACCGTCTCAGCGGCGCTTTCCGGACCGCACACCACAAATCGAAACCGTCATCGACCATGTCGGCGCCAGAGGCGATGGTGTGGGATCGGCGATGGTCCGATATGGCCATGACGACAGGAAACGGCCAGTTTTCATTTCTCTTGCCTTGCCGGGCGAACGGGTCCTTGCCCAGCCTCGAGCCGACACGGGCGAAGGGGTCGCCTGTCAACTCTCCGAGATCATTGAGGCATCTCCCGCGAGGATCGACCCGGTATGTCCCCATTATGGCGCCTGCGGCGGCTGCGGGCTGCAGCACTGGGCCGAAGCACCGTATCGGATTTGGAAACGTGAACGGGTTGTCACGGCATTGAAACGCGCCGGCGTGGAAGCCGGCACGGTCTCCCCGCTGGTTCCGGCCGATCCGCACAGCCGCCGCCGCGCGGATTTCGTGATGCGTCGCCTGTCCGGTGGCGTTGTTCTTGGATTTCATGAGCGGGGCGGAAACCGCATCGTCGACATCACCGAATGCGCGGTACTCACCCCCAGCCTCGTCAGGCTCGCCGGCGATTTGAGAAAGGCCGGGAACGACCTGTTATCCTCGGGAGAAAGCGCAAGGGCGCAGGTGAACGAGTTGGATTCAGGCCTCGACCTGCTTTTGACACTACCCGGAGAACCGGATCTTGCGGCGCTGCAAACCTTGGCCGCCTTAGCGGAAACCGCCGACCTTTGCCGTCTTTCGACAAGATCGGCGGATGCCGGACCTCAGATACCGCCAGTCCCGGTGCTGGAACGTCGGCGTCCGGTGATCCGGTTCTCCAGCATCGAGGTCGGCCCGCCGCCCGGCGCATTCCTGCAGGCGACCGAAACAGGTTCCCGTGAAATCGTCGCGGCGGTTTTGAAAGGAGTGGAATCGGCCTCAAGGATTCTCGAACTTTATTCGGGTTGCGGTACTCTGAGTTTTCCCTTGCTCGCTCAGGCCAAGGTGCGCGCGGTCGAAGCCGATCCAGCGGCGACGGCGGCGATGATCAGCGCCGCCGGGCAAGCCAAATTGCAAGGCGTTCTTGAAGTCGAAACCAGGGATCTCGTCAACAATCCGATCAAACCCTCTGAAATGACGGAGTTTGACGCGATCGTGTTCGACCCGCCGCGCGCCGGGGCGCGAGCGCAGGCGGAAGCCATCGGCGCGGGCGGGCCGGATCAAGTGGTTGCGGTCTCCTGCAACCCCGCGACCTTCGCTCGGGATGCCCGCATCCTGGTGGACGCGGGCTACAGTCTGGATCAGGTCGTTCCGATCGACCAATTCCTTTGGTCGCCGCATGTCGAACTGGTGGCCTGCTTCCAACGCAGTGGGGGAACATGAACGACGGGTCGGAGATTCGCAAACGGTCGGTCCGGATTTCCGGTCACCCGACCAGCGTGTCGCTGGAACAGGATTTCTGGTCGGCGTTAAAACGCCTGTCCGCGGACCGTGGTCAATCGATGAACCGCCTAATCTCCGAGATCGACCAGCACCGCTCCGGTAATTTATCCAGCGCCATCCGGGTCTTCGTGCTGCGGGAGCTTTCAAAGCGCCCCTGAAAGACAAGGGCCTCGCCCTACTTGAGTAACCCCTTCAAGATTCCCTTCAAGGCGTCCCTCGGCTTGAGGTCCTCGAGTGCCGGCGCGGGTGCCGGAGCCGGCTGTGTCGCACCACCTTCGGTAACAGGTGTCGTCGGCGCCGCTTGCGGCTGTTTTGTCCCACCGAACTGCCGCAGAATCCCGCGCTGAACCAACCGTTGCAGTACATAGGCCTGCAGTTTCTCGATATCGAGTATTGTGCGCGGATTAGACAGCGGCCCCACATGACGCACGCCGATCGGCGGCGAATTCGGATGCTCCGCAAGCCAGAAACGCGATGTCGCGTCCAATTCCTGAGGCGGCAGATTGACGGTGACTGTGGTCTTCCCGGTCGCCGCCTTGGACGTGAGCGCAATATCATCAGACCGGAGCACGCCGTTGGTGATCGTGTAGGTGCCGGTCAGCTCGTCGATCGGCGTCGAACCGCCGTTCATCGCCCGCTGCGCCAATTTCAGGAAGTCCACGGCGCCGTCGAGCTGCTTGAGCTGGTCACTCACCGCCGGTAAATCAATCCCCTCAACCGATCCGTTGTGAATCCTGATTTTCCCGGTCCCGTTCAGAGCCGAAACCATCTCGTATTCCGAACCGCCCTTGGTCGCAAGCTGGGTCTCGTAATTCAAAATTCCGCTAACCTGTCCCTTGTTCGCAACCGCCAGTGCCGCCGCGCGAATATCCGCGTTCTCGATTTTCAGGGCCATTTCACCCACCGGAACGCCTATTCCGTCCAAGCGGCCGGTTCCCGCGATCCTTCCGCCGAACAGACCGCCGCCGAACTCGCTGATGGTAAGTCGGCCCCCCGTAAGAGCGGCCTTCATCGCGAAACCGTCGACCAAATAGGCACCGTAGGTCACCTTCTTGGCACGCAGATCAAGTTCCGCGTCGACCGCTCCCATGGCTCCCAAATCCATGCGTTCCCTCGACCACTCCCGATCCGTCGAACGGACTGGAACCGCGGCTCCAGCGCCCGTCGGTTTCGGCGCCTCGGGCGGCAGCCAGGGATCTACCGCCAAGGAATCCGCCGCCAGTGCAACAACGAATTTCGGGCGCGGGCCGGCCAGTTCCGCCCTCCCCGAACCGGTGAGGGCCGCAGGGCCGGCATTCAGTGACAAAGCATCGACCGTGAAGGCCGCCGCATCGCCCGCGATATCGAACTGAGCGGCCAGGGAGCCCAGATCCCGCCGGGCCGGTCTGAAGTCTGGTGCTCCGAGGCGGATCAGGTTGACGATATCCGGATGGTCGAGCGAAACCCGAGCTTCAACCCGGGGCGCGGTCATGAAGGTCTTCACCATCCCCTTCACCGCGAGCCGGCTGGCGACGAGATTCATCGTCGCGTCGACTTTCATGCTTTCATCCGGCGAGCTCAGAACCGACGCGGCGAGAACGGTGGGGCCGAGCTTCAGGTCGCGGACGGCCTTATTGCCGCCGAAAAGTGCCAAAAGCGCCTCGGTTTTGGGATGATTGGCTTTCAATGCAAGGTCAAGACCGATCGGGGACGCCAGGGGCCAGATCACTCCCTTCGCTTCCAAGCGGCCGTCGGCAATATTCAGGCCGGCATCCAGGGTCAGGGACTCAGGAGACCCCAGAATCTTTGAACGAAGCTCAAATCCGCCAAGCTTCTGCAGGGTATCCGTGACTTCGAGCCCGGCAAGACGGGCAAGCTTGGCAGCGGACGTCGCCGACACGCTCACATCGACATCCGTGCTCGGCTCCGCAACTGTTCCCGCCAGCTTGCCTTTGACTTTGATAGTCGCGCCGCCGACATCCTTGACCGACAGGTCGCGGATGACGATTTCGCCGGCCTGCACAGTCGCGTCGAGCGCCGCGCCTCGGATCACCGTATTGCGATAGCGCGCCTCTCCGACGGTCAAGACGATGTTCGCGTCGAACGACGCGAGCGCTTTGGTGACCTGATCCCCGGAATCCGATGCCGGCTTGGGGCTTTGGGCGGATACCGCCCCCCCGCCGGCAGCCGGCTTTTCAACCGGCAAATAAGCGTCGAGATTGATCTGATCGATATTCAGGCTCAGACCGAAAGCCGGCCGCTCGCGCAGAAGGAGAGAGAGGCCGCCGGCGATCCGGGTGTTGTCGACATCGATGGTCCAATTCGCCAGTTTGACTTGCTTCGGAGACGCATCGATATCGGCGCCGAAAACACCTTTTCTCAACCTTTCCGCGGCCACGGCGTCCAACGGCACCGCAAGCCATTCCAGCGCCGCGCGCAGATTGTCGGAAACGATATCGGCTCGACCGACAAATCGTGGCAGACCCGCGTCGGCATAAACCTTGCCGGTGACCGTCGCATTCGTCCCGCCGGGCAGTTGGGCGGTAAGGACGTCGATAGCGGCAACGCCCTTGTCCAGTACACCCTCCAGGCGAATCTGCCGAACCGTCCTGCCGCCATAGTCGACCGCGTCGGCGGAGGCGGCGAGTTTGAACCGCACGCCCGAAGGCAGGCTGAAGGTCCCCGCTTCACCCTTACCTGTCGACGCCGGGGCAGTGCCCGCCGTCGCGGCTGGCGCCGGTTCACCGGACACCAGGCCGAATTTTTCCAGATCCAACCGGCCGAGCGCGATCTTCGCCTCGATCGACGGCTGGCCCTTCAGGTCTCCCGTCACATCGCCTTGGAGACGCGCATCGCCGAGTTGCGTCACCAATTCCGATAACGCAAAACGCGTGGGGTCACCCGCGATCACCATGTCCAGGGAAAACGGCTTGGCGAGCGCCGGAGGCAGTTCGGCGCCGGCATTCACCGCGGAGGCAAGCGACGCGGCCATCCGACGCAGATCCTCGGCCTTGGCCGCCAGTTTACCTTTCACCGACGGACCGGACTCGATATCCACGGCGCCGTCGAACGAAACCTCCCCGCCGGCTTCGGGAAACCGAAGAGCCAGTTTGAGCGCCGCCGCCCGGCCCGTGTCCAGACGGCCGAGATTGGCCTCGAACCCGGACTTCAAGCCTTGGTAGACCAGCTCGCCGGTAACCGAAAACGGGCCACTCAGGCTCGAAGCCGCGATGGTTGCATCCAAATTCCCGATCCGGTGCGTTTCCCCCCGGGTGGCATCACGGAAAATAACACTGCCATCAATAATTTCGGCGCCGTCGAGGCGAATATCGACCGCTCCGCCACCGCCGGCGGAGTGCGAAGCCGAACCCGCACCGGCCGTTTGCGTACCGGCCATCGCGGGAAAATCCCAATTCGCGGAACCGTCGGCAAACCGTTCGAGTGAAATCACCGGCCGGATCAGGGTCACCGAGGATATCTGTACCGCACCGCTCAGCAGCGGCCCCAGGGCGACGTGGACCTGCAGAGAGTCGAGCTTGACCATGTCGGAATCGGCGGCGCCGTCCCGGTTCGAAAGCCGCACATTCGCGACCGACAGCCTTGGCGAGGGGAGGATCTGCAGATCGATCGCCCCGTCAATCGCCAGCTTCCGGCCGGTCTTCTCCTCCACCGCGGACGCGATTTCCGGCTTGTAGCTGTTCCAGTCGACAAAGCTCGGCCCGACGAGCACGGCAATGACCGCGACAACGATCAATCCGATCAAGACACCAATGGCTTTTTTCACACACACCTCCGATGCTTGAGCCGCGCATCAGGCAATCCCGGATGCTCCCGTCCCATGATCACCGCCGTCCAACGCCAAAACAATGCACCGAACACAATGGCAAAACCCATATTATCCGCGAGTCGGCGCTTGGCGAACGTGTACAATTAGTCAAGAATATGTCGATTCTTTGATCTCCGCGAACTCGACCGAAGAGATCACAGGATTTCACACACCTCGTCGAATTCGAACCTGGGCGCGCGCGCATAGGCGGGGTTTGCGGCGCCATATCCGAGATTGCAGAGGAAATTCGAGCGCACCGGCGTGCCGGCGAAGAACTCCTTGTCGACGGCGGCGTTATTGAAACCCGACATCGGGCCGCAATCCAGTCCCAAGGCGCGGGCCGCGAGAATGAAATAGGCGCCCTGCAGGGAGCCGTTCCGAAACGCCGCCTCGGCCGCCATCGCCGGATTGTCGCGGAACATGCCGCTCATGTCCTTGTGCGGGAACAGCCGGGGCAGGTGCTCCCAGGCATTGATATCATGACCGATGATCGCGGTTACCGGAGCGGTCATCGTCTTCTCGACATTCCCCGGCGTCAGCGCGGGCTTCAACCTTTCCTTGGCGGCAGGACTCTTGACGAAGACGATGCGCGCCGGGCACATATTCATACTGGTGGGGGCCATCTTCATCAGGTCGTGAACACGCCGCAGCAACGCATCGCCAACCGGTTCGGCGGTCCAGACATTGTGGGTCCGTGCTTGACGGAACAACAGATCGAGGCCGCTTTTGTTTAAAGTGGCGAGGGTCCGCGTAAAGGTTTCGCCAGCGCTGTCCGTCTGACCGGGCTTGGGTGCGTCATTCATAAGGTTTTCCCCTTGGAACAGACCGCGAGGGGCCAAGAAAATCCGCTTCGAGCTTTACCGGGCCGGCGGGAGCAAGTCACGGGATTTCGTCGGGTCTCCGATCCGCCAACCCAGCTTTAAGGAGAGGGTCCCCATGGACTATCTGATGCAGTTCATCCCCGCCGGGCTTGGTCCTTGGGAAGCCGCCGGGCTGATCATCTTCAGCTATATAACCTCGGCCGTCAGCGCGACCTTCGGGCTCGGCGGCGGGGTGATGATGCTGGTCGCCATGGCGTCGATCATGCCGGCGCTGGCCGTCATTCCCGTGCACGGCGCGGTGCAGGCCGGCTCCAATGGCGGGCGCGCCTGGATGCTGCGCGAACACATCAACTGGAGCATTTTCAAATACTTCCTCATCGGCTCCGTGATCGGCGCGGCGGCCGCCTCGCAGGTCGTCGTCGCTCTGCCCAGGGATGTTCTGCGCCTGATTCTCGGGCTTTTCGTGCTCTACATCGTCTGGGGGCCGAAGCCCAAAACCCGGGAGATCGGAGATATCGCCTATATCCCCGTCGGCATCGGCACCACCTTCGCCAGCATGTTCGTCGGCGCCACCGGGCTCCTGATCGGCGCCTTCATGCCGCCGGGCAAGCTTGGCCGGATGACCACCGTCAGCATGCAGGCGGTCTGCGCGATGTTGCAGCATGCCCTTAAGATCCTGGTCTTCGGCATGCTGGGCTTCGCGTTCTGGGAGTGGGTACCCCTGGTGATCGCCATGATCGCCACAGGTTTTCTCGGCACCTTCACCGGCAAGACTCTGTTGGAGCGGATTCCCGAAAAGGCTTTCGGCTACCTGTTCAAGGGGTTGCTGACAATCCTGTCGATCCGTCTGATTTCCCTGGCCGCGCTTGAGTTGTGGCAGGGAGGATCGTGATCCCGCTAAGCCCTTTCAATACATGACCGTCCAAGGGCAGTCGGCGCTGGCCCGGCACAGTTCCCGAGCCGCCCAGAGCAATCCTCCAATGACGGCCAAGACGGCAATCAGGATCATGCCGTCTCGAAGGAAGGTACCCAGCCGAGAGCGTTTCACGCGCCCCATACCTCGCCGAGGAAGCGCAGCCAATTCTCGCCGAGAACGCCGCGTATCCGCCGCTCGGACCAACCGGCCCGCTCCATCGCCGGGATGAAGTTGCGAAAATCCCCTAGCGTCTCCAGGCCCTTGGGCATTTCCGGCACCTTCTTGTGCGGCGTCGCGGTGGCGCGGCCCTTGCCCTCGTCAGAAGAGAGATAAGTGAAAAAGGACAGGTCCTGGTCTTGCACCCAATCGGTGCCGATCCCGGTATTACCCTCGCCGACGATATTGATCAGGTAGGCCATTGCGGCAACGCAATCGTCGATGGTGCTGTCCTCACCTTTCGGCAGGAACGGGGTATAGCTGGCAAAGCCGACGAAACCACCGGCATCGGCGATGGTCTTGAGCTGCGCGTCGGTTTTGTTGCGGGCATGCTGCTTCAGCATCGGACAGCAATGGGTATAGGCCACCGGAACTTTCGAATAGCTGATCGCCTCGTCACTGGTCACCGGGCCGACATGGGAGAGATCGATCAGAATGCCGAGCCGGTTCATCTCGTCGATCGCGTGGCGGCCGAAATCACCCAGCCCGCCGTCCCGGCTTTCCCAGCAACCGGAACCGACCAGGTTTTGCGTGTTGTAGGTCAGCTGCATCACCCGGACACCGAGATCGCGGAACAGCGCCAGATTGTCCACGTCATTATCAAGCCCGCTGGTGTTCTGCCAGCCGAGGATAATGCCAACCTTGCCAGCTTCCTTGGCCCGGCGGATATCGGCGGTACCATGGACCTGCAGGATCAGATCCTCGTGCTCAAAGAACCACCGCTTCCATTGCGCGATATTCGCCATTGTCGCGCGAAAATCATGCCACACGCAGCAGGTGCAATTCGCGGCGGTGATGCCGCCCTTCACCATGTCCTCGAAAATCGCCCGGGAAAAATTGGCAATCACCAACCCGTCGATAACAATCGCGTCGTCATATGAGTTCGTCATGCGCCGCTCCCGCCCTTGAAAGGGCAGTGTAGCGGCATCGGGGGGTCATTTCACCGGCGGCGACCAGGCATCGATACCCGGTATCTCGTCGCCGAGCAGTTCCGGCTCTTCGTGGGCATGGAGATCGGCGAGATGGGCCGGGAAATCCTCGGTAAAAATCCCCGCCGCGATCCCGCGCGCCAACCTGTCGGCACCGTCACTGACGCACGGGATATCGCCGCTGACATTGCCGTGGCTGACCGTCGCGGCGAAGGTGAAATTATGCAGGTTCGCAAGGAACGGCGCGGTGCCGGGCGCGCACTCGCGGAACTCGAAGGCGGGACCCAGGTCGGGAAAATCCAGAAACTCGTCCAGGAACCGCTCGTCATCATCACCCACCAGGTCACGGAAGGTGCGGATCCGGTCCGCGAAACCGCTGGTCTCCGCCGGCGCCGCGACATCGATGAAAAATCCGGTTCCGAGAATGACCTGGTCAACCACGAGGGTCTCTGTCCCGGCGTTGAGAGCAATCCGGTTTCCCTCCCGGACCGCGCCGGTAACTTCAGCGTCGAGATGCAGCCGGATGTTTTCGTGCCGCCAAACCCGCCGGACCGAATCCCGAGGGGGCGCGACACGATAGCGGAACACATAGGAGAGCAGATCCAGCCGCGCCTCGGCCGGGAGATCCGGGAAGCCGTGGGTAAAGCCCGGGTAATTGGTGCTTTTCATCTTGTTGATGCGCGGCACTTCGGGTGCGCGGACAATCAGGTGAACCTGGCCCGCGCCCGCTTCCAGCGCCGCCGCCGCATTGTCGATGGCCGAGGCGCTGATCCCGATCACGGCAACGGACTTCCCGGTGAGTTCGCCGAAGTCGATATCCTCGGAACTGTGCCGGCATTGCGGGCCGAGAAAGTCCGCGAGCGGCGGCGGAACCCTCGGACGCGCCATGCCTTCCCGGCCCGTCGCCAGGACGACACGGCGCGCGGCGATGGTCTCCTTGCCCGACCTGCCCGCAACGTGAAGGTCGAACCCATGCGGCGCCGGATCGAGCCGGGTCACCCGTGAGCCGTTCTCCACCGGAATATCCAGGGCGCCGCGATACCAGACGAGATAGTCCATCCAGGTCTCGGTCGGAATGCGGCCGAGGGCCTCCCACGCCGGCTCGCCGTGGCAGGCCTCGTACCAAGCGCGAAAGGTAAGATTCGGCAATCCCAGCGCCGGCCCGGCAAGATGCTTGGGAGAGCGCAGGGTTTCCATCCGGGCATAGATCACCCAAGGCCCTTCCCGCCCGGCCACGCCCCCGTCCAGCACCCGGATGTTGAAGATCCCCGCCCGGCGGAGCGCGAAGCAGGCGGAAAGCCCGCACATCCCGGCCCCGACGATCACAACATCCACCACCCGGTCACCGGCACGCGTCCGCCTCGGCGTTACCCAGTCAGCCGGCGGGTATTGCAGCAGTTCAAGGTCACGGCAAAGCCGGGCGGCAAGCGCGGCGGGCCCAATCGGTTGCGAAGTCAAGGCGAAGGGTCTCCGATGGCGGGAAAACGCGCGGTTGGACATTTATCGCCCTAGCGCGGGTTTTGAAACCTCGGCATTGTAAGGACATTCTCTTCCTTGATTCACCCCGGAACCGACCATGAGCCCCCGCATCGTTCTTATCCACGCCGAGCCGATGGCGGTCGAGCCGGTCGGTGACGCCTTTGCCCGGATCTGGCCCGAGGCCGAAACGGTGAACCTGTTGGAGGATTCATTGAGCCGGGACCGGGCCGCGACCGGGCACCTGGACCGCGCGATGATGGATCGTTTCAGGGTGCTCGGCGACTATGCGCTGTCGATCGGTGCCGACGGGATCCTCTTTACCTGTTCCGCCTTCGGCCCGGCGATCGAAATGGTCGCGCGCGATGCCCCGGTGCCGGTGCTGAAACCGAACGAGGCGATGTTCGACATGGCCCTCAATCAGGGCAGCCGGATCGGGATGCTGGTGACCTTTCAGGGCAGTGTCGCCTCGATGCGCGACGAGTTCCAGGAAATGGCCGCCGCCCGGGGTGTCGAGGCGGAGATCCAGCCGTGCCTGGTGGAGGAAGCCATGGTCGCGCTGCGCCACGGCGATGCCGGGAAACATAATCGGCTGCTGGTCGAGGCCGCGCCAACTCTTGCCGGCTGCGATGCGGTCATGCTGGCCCAGTTCTCGACGGCGCAGGCCAAGGACGCGGTCGCCGAGGTGCTGTCGGTCCCGATCCTGACCGCGCCAGATGCGGCGGTGGAGCGGATGAAGGCGGCGATCCTGAACCACTGATCCGGTTACCATTACGTGAGGACCCCATGAGCAAACTCAACGAACTCACCGCCACAGAGGCCGCCGCCGGGCTGGCACGTGGTGACTTTTCATCCGCTGATCTCATGCGGGCCTGCCTCGACAGGGTCGCCGAGCGCGAGGACGACGTTCGGGCCTGGGCATTCATCAACCCGAACCAGGCAATGGCCTCCGCCAAGGCCGCCGACGCGGCGCGGGCGGCGGGAAAAGAGCTCGGTCCGCTCCACGGACTACCGGTCGGGATCAAGGACATCATCGATACCGCCGACATGCCGACCGAGAACGGCTCGCCCCTGTTCGAGGGACGCCGTCCGAACGCGGATTCCGGCTGCGTCGCGGCGCTTCGGGCCGCCGGCGCGATCATCATGGGCAAGACCGTGACGACCGAACTTGCCAACACCAATCCAAGCAAGACCCGAAATCCCCACAATCTGGCGCATACGCCCGGTGGTTCTTCCGCCGGTTCGGGCGCGGGCGTGGCGGACTTTCACATGCCGCTCGCTATCGGAACCCAGACCGGCGGCTCGGTCATCCGTCCGGCCTCCTTCAATGGCGTTTATGGCTTGAAGCCGACCCTGGGTCTGATTCCGCGCAACGGTGTGCTGCTGCAATCCCACACGCTCGACACGCTCGGTGTATATGGCCGGTGCCTCGAGGATCTTGCGCTGATCACGGACAGTATATCGATCGCGGATCCGGGTGATGCCCAAACCTATATTGGCGCGCGTGGATCGCTCCGCGCGGCCCTCGACAAGCCGGGACCGGCGAACCCTCGTTTCGCTTTCATCGAGACCCCGGCCTGGGACCGGGCCGACAAGGGGGCCAAGGCGGCGATTACCGGCGTTGCGGAAAGCCTCGGCGCGGCCTGCGTCAAGGAAACCCCGCCGGCTCCGTTCGACCGCATTCTCGACTTCCACAGCGCCGTTTTCATGGCCGAGAACGCTCACTACTACGGACCTTACCTGCGCGAACGCCCGAACCTGTTGAGCGACAAGATCAGAACCCGCTTGCAGGGCGGATATGACACTCCGGCCCGCGACTATATCGAGGCCCTGAACGAGCGTGAGACGATCAACGCCTCCATTGAGACGCTTTTGACGCGATACGACGCGATCCTCTGTCTGCCCGCCGCCGGGCCGGCGCCGCATGGCTTCGAGACCACCGGCGACGCCGCGTTCAACAGCTCCTGGACCTATCTCGGGGTTCCCTGTGTCACGCTGCCGCGCCTGACGGTCGACGGCATGCCGCTCGGGGTACAGCTGGTCGGCGCGCGCGGCGCCGAGGGCCGGCTGCTGCGGACCGCCCGCTGGCTCGACGGGTTTCTCGCCGGCAAGACATGACAGACGCCGGCGCCCGCGCTAGCGTCAGCGTATAACCCCGTCAGGAGCAGCAAATGGCCGCCACCCACCATCTTCCCGCGTCGACCAAGACGGTCCATTGGGGCTATTTCGATGCCGCGCTCGATCCGGTTCTGGAAATCGCATCCGGCGATACGGTCAATCTGGAATCCGTATCCGGCGGGCCGGAGACCCTGCCCGGCGACGGCTATCACATTCCCCCGGAACTGCTGGAAGTCCATGCCAAGGTGCCGCGCAAGATGCCGGGGCACATGCTGACAGGGCCTATCCATGTCGCCGGGGCGAAACCCGGCCAGGTTCTGCAGGTGGATATCCTTGATGTCGGACTGCGCCAGGACTGGGGATACAATTTCGTTCGGCCCCTGTCCGGCGGCCTTCCGGGCGAGTTCGACGAGACAACCCATATGACCATCCGTCTGCACGCCGATACCAATGAGGGTGAACTGCCTTGGGGAACCCGCCTGCCACTCCGGCCGTTCTTCGGGGTCATGGGCTGCGCGCCGCCGCCGGCCTGGGGCATGATCAGTTCGATCCAGCCCCGCGCCCATGGCGGAAACATGGACAACAAGGAGCTGATTGCCGGCACCACGCTGTATCTGCCGGTCTTTGTCGATGGGGCACGGTTTTCCGCCGGTGACGGACACGGCTGCCAAGGCGACGGAGAAGTCTGCGTAACCGCGATCGAAACCGCGCTGAAAGGCTCGTTCCGGCTGACGGTCCGGGATGACATGCACCTCGACCTGCCACGCGCCGAGAATGACCAGGTCTTCATCACCATGGCCTTCGACGAGGATCTCGATGACGCCGCCAAGGAAGCCCTGCGCCAGATGATCGCGCTGATCGTTGCCCGCACGAACCTCAACCGCGCCCAGGCCTATGCGCTCTGTTCGCTTGCCGCCGATCTCCGGGTCACTCAGATCGTCAACGGCAACAAGGGCGTGCATGTGGTGCTGCCGAAATCGGCGCTGTAGCGGAGAGGAACCATGCTCAAGGATCATGGCCGGTACCGGTATTCCAGCCTGCCGAACCGCCCGAAATACGAATGGCCCAACGGCACCAGGCTCGCCGTCTATGTCGCCATGAACATAGAGGCATTCAGCTATGGCGAGGGCAAGGGCGCGGCCATCGCGCCACCGGATCAGGCGCTCAGTCACTCAATCTATTCCTGGCGCGACTACGGTAACCGGGTCGGCTTCTGGCGCCTGATGGATATGTTCGATGATCTCGGCATTCCAGCCGAACATCAGATCAACACCGCCATCTATGAGGCCTGTCCCGACATCCCGGAACGCATCCGGGCACGTGGGGACGAGTTCCTCGGCCATGGCTATTCCAACTCGGCCGAACAGGGCGGTCTGTCCGAAGCCGAGGAACGCGCCCTGATCAGGGAGTGCACCGAAACGATCACCAGCCAGGAGGGCAAGACGCCGACAGGCTGGATGAGCCCCTGGCTTTCCAACAGCGAGGTCACCATGGACCTGCTTCAGGAAGCCGGGTACCGCTATGTCATGGACTGGACCATGGACGATCAGCCGGTCTGGTTGAAGACCCGCAACGGGCGCATCCTGTCAATGCCCTATCCGGTGGAAGCGAACGATAACCGCGGGATCGTCTGGTACCGCTATACCTCGGAAGAGTTCACCGACATGCTGATCGACAATTTCGACGAGATGCTGGAGCAGTCGGAACGCGACGGACACCCCTTGGTCTGCCCGATCTCCCTGCATCCCTTCGTCGTGGGCCGCCCGTATCGGATCCGGCAAATGCGCCGCGCCTTCGAGCATATCCTGGCGAAACGCGACCGAATCTGGCTTACCCGCCCGGGCGATATCTGCCGGCATGTCGAAGGACTGCCCGACGGCGTCGTACCGGCTTTCTGACGCCGGGGTAGCGCTGCTTTGATGCTATTGGGAGACTATTCTCGCGATGGCGGTGGACAAAATTTCACCCTGTCGCACCCCACCGCTTTCACGGGATGCCTCGGCCATGACTCGGTAATATTCCAACAGCGTTGTGCGAAGCATCGACGACATGCTGGCGTTGCCGCGTTGTCTTACGATGGTCTCGCAAAGCGCGTCGAGGCTCTGTCCTTCCCAGCGGCATATGTCCAGTAGGCCATCCCATACCGGCTGTTCCAGAACGATCGTCGTACGGCGGTCGTCGATCGATATGTTCTTGCGTACGGCGCCACCCGTAAGGCGCGTGGCATCGGTCTTCAATTTGGCCTCCCGTGGCACAATTCGAAACGCACTCCGCTTTTAAGGTCCGAATCTTAGACCATCGGATCGACCGAGGACTTGATCTCGCGCAATAAGTCCCGCAGTGCCCGGCTCGACGATTCTCCGGGCTTGAGGTTTCTGAGAGCGTCCAGAAAAGTCTTGCCATGGGACATGGTCAAGGAAACCGGATCGTCCCGGTCCGCCCTTTCGGCGCGCGCGCGATCCACCTGGAAACCGCGCTCGGCCGCCATCGCTTGTTCGCGAAAATGTTCAATGATCAACATGCGTACCGCGCTCGACAATGACGGGGTTACGTGTGCGTAGTCGCTTCGGGCGCTGTTTGCGAGTTGATGGATGGATTTACCTTGATGCCGAGCACAACTTTCAAATCCATCCCAAAACGCCTGCTCCAGCCTGAGGCTGGTACGATGGCCATTCACAAATAGATTTTTTATCTGGCGATCAGTTCCCTGAATGTTTTCAGTACCGGTCATCACGATTTTCAATCCGCACTGTTTTCGCTCTACTCGCTATTTTTAATAAGTCCTTGAGAATCGACATACTTGATTGGCGGATACGTTTCAATATGAAACAGAGTTCATTCGATTCCTTGCAAGTCCATTTCAAATCCTCTTGTGGACCCCTGGCGCTGAAAAGCGTTAACCTTTTCACGGAAGCGATGTTAACCATTTTCGATGGCTGAATCGAAGCGGCAAATGACGATGCTGAAATTTTGGGGACGCCGAAGCGCCTTCAACGTTCAGAAAGCGATCTGGATGATCGGAGAAGTCGACCTCGAACACGAGCATATAGATGCCGGCGGCGATACCGGCGGATTGGATGAACCCGCCTTTCGGAAAATGAATCCACATGGCCGGATCCCGGTCATCGACGATGGCGGGCTCGTTATCTGGGAATCGAACAGCATCATCCGCTACCTCGCGGCGAAATACGGCGGCGAGCGGCTTTGGGATCCCGATCCCGCAACGCGCTCCCTCGCGGACCGATGGCTGGATTGGGGTCTCGCCACCGGCCAGCGCGACTTCTTGGAACTGTTTTGGGGCTATTACCGCACTCCCGAGCAAGACCGCGATGCGGCCTATGTCGCGGAACGGTTCAGACGTTGCGCCGACAACTAACGTCTTCTCGACCGCCATCTCGAGACAAGTCCCTATCTGGCGGGGAACGGTTTCTCGATCGCCGATATCACCGTCGGCACAACGTTGTTCCGGTACTTCGAGATGGATATCGAGCGGCCGGATGTTCCGAACGTGGAAGCCTGGTACCGGCGTTTATGCGAACGGCCGGCCTATCGGGAACATGTCATGCTGCGCTTCGATTACATGTATGGCCGCCTCGCGTTCTGAGCCGCTACGCCAAACTCCGCGCCAGACGCTTGATTGTCTCCCAGCCCGCCGTCACATGCCGGCGTTCGGTATTGGTCTGCCCGATCGCCCAGCGAATGGCGTAGACGCCCCGCACCCTGTTCTGCGTGAAATAGGTAGAGCCTTCGTCGTTCAATCGGTGCAGCAAGGCCTCGTTCGTCGCATCGAGATCTTTCGGATCATCCATTCCGACCGGGTGATACCGGAAATTGAACAGCGATAGCGAGCGCGGCGCGACGATTTCAAAGTCGGGCTCCGCGGCCACCCAGGCCTCCGCTTCCTTGGCCAGCGCGATATGTCGGCGCAGGATAGCGCGCAATCCCTCCACGCCATGGGATCGGATGACGAACCAGAGTTTCAGCGCCCTGAACCTCCGGCCCAGAGGAACGCTCCAATCCCTATAGTCAATAATTTCGCCCTGCTCTCTGCTTTTGAGGAACTCAGGCAAGATAGACAGGGTCCGGATCAAGGCATCCGGGTCCCGTACATAGTGCGCCGAGCAGTCGAAATTCGTCATCAGCCATTTGTGCGGATTGAAAACCAGACTGTCCGCCAGTCCCACGCCATCGGCCATCCAGCGTTCCTCCGGCAGGATCAGCGCCGAACCGCCCCAAGCGGCGTCCACATGAAAAAAAACATCATGCTCGCGGCAGATTTCACCGATCGGGTGGAGCGGATCGACCGCGCCGACACCCGTGGTTCCCATGGAGGCAACGACACAGGCCGGCACCCGGCCCGCTGCCTTGTCCGCTTCAATCGCCGCGCGCAATGCATCAGGACGCATGGCGTAAGACTCATCGGTATCGATCAGACGCACATTCGCCTTGCCATAGCCGGCGATCTTCGCCCCCTTCTCGGTCGCCGAATGCGCCTGCTCCGAGGTATAGGCGACGAGCGCCGGAACGGCGGACATGCCTTCGGCATTCGCGGCCCAGCCCGTCGCCTTCTCGCGCGCCGTCAGCAGCGCGCAAAGGATGGCGCCGGACGCGGAATCCTGAATCACCCCGTGCAGCCCGTCCGGCAAACCGGTCATCTGGCGCAGCCAGTCCATCATCAGGGTTTCCATTTCCGTCGCCGCCGGACTGGTCTGCCACAGCATGCATTGCGCGCCGAGGCTCGCCGTCAGCATCTCCGCCAGGACCGAGGGCGGGCTGGAATTGGCCGGAAAGTAAGCAAAGAAGCCGGGATGCTGCCAATGGGTGATGCCCGGCAGCACGGTGGACCTGAAGTCGGCGAAAATCTGGTCCATCGGCTCCGGTGCTTCCGGCGGCGCGGCGGGCAGCTGCGCGGCGATCTCGCCCGGCGCGGTCTGGGCGCGGACCGGATAGCCCTCGACACCGGTCATGTAGTCCGCCATCCAATCGACCATGATGTGGGCGTGCTTGCGAAATTCCTCGGCGTCCATGGCGGTTTCCCATTCCTGTCAGGATCTCGGTCGGATCAGTTCAATTCCCGGGCGGCGTCCCGGTCCATTCATTTCGCACATCCGCGTCGGTTTCCGAGGCGGCATGCCTGTTGCGCAACTCGGTGAACCGGCTCGGGGACGCGAGGCGCCGGCACGCCCAGACCGCCATTGCCCGAACCAGCGCCGAGTGGTCGCCGAGCCGGATTTCGACAGCCGGCAAGGCTGCGATTTCTCCGGAATTGCCGATGGCGATCAACACGTTCCGCAGGAACCTGTCACGCCCGACGCGTTTGATCGGAGAGCCGCTGAACCGGCTGCGGAACGCCGCATCATCCAGATCCAAAAGCGAAACGAGAAGCGGGAGCCTGAGATCTTCTCGGGCCGCGAATGCCGCCTCGCTTGAGGCAACCGCGAACTTGTTCCACGGACATACCGCCAGACAATCGTCACAACCATAGACCCGGTTCCCGATTGCCTCGCGATAGGCCTCGTCGATATGCCCCTTGTGCTCAATGGTGAGATAGGAGATGCAGCGTGTCGCGTCCAACGTGTAGGGCGCCGGAAAGGCGTTGGTGGGACAGATATCAAGGCATCTTGAGCACGACCCGCAATGGTCGGTTTCGGGCCCGTCCGGCTCCAGCTCCAAGGTCGTGAAAATCTCGCCGAGAAAAAACCATGAACCGAGATCCCGGCTGACCAGATTGGAATGCTTGCCCTGCCAGCCCAGACCGGCTTTCTGACCGAGCGGCTTTTCCAAAACCGGAGCGGTATCGACGAAGACCTTCAACTCGCCTCCGAACGCGTCCGCCATCCAGCGGCCCAATTGCTTCAGGCGCTTCTTGACCAGATCGTGATAGTCGCGGTTGCGGGCATAGACAGAGATATTCGCGCGGTCGCGTGCGGCGAGGTTGTCCATCGGTTCATGGTCGGGGGCGTAGCTGGTGGCCAGCACGATCACCGTGTTTACCGCCGGCCAGAGAGCGCGGGGATCCCCCCGGCGCTCGGCCGTGCGCTCCATCCAGTCCATATCCCCATGCTGACCCAGGGCGAGAAATGCATCGAGTCGGGCCTTGTCGCGCGCCGCGACGGAGGCCGGCGCGATGCCGACCGCGTCGAAACCGATCTCCCGTGCCTTGGTGATGATCCGTTGTTTCATGTCCCGACCGGTCATCTCACCGCGGTGGGATGTCGCCCCCTGCCTGCGTTTCGGTGAAGCCGGCGGCGAAGTCGCCGAGACCGCCGCGCGCGATCGCCGCCCGCAGTTCCGCCATCAGTTCCTGATAGTAATGCAGATTGTGCCAGGTCAGCAGCATCGCGCCCAGCATCTCCCCCGCCTTCACCAGGTGCTGCAAATAGGCACGCGAGAAACCGTCGCAGGCCGGACAGCCACATTGCTCGTCCAGCGGTCTTGGATCATCGGCATGACGGGCGTTTCTGAGGTTGACCGTCCCGCGCCGGGTGAAGGCCTGACTGGTGCGCCCGGACCGGGTGGGCAGCACGCAGTCGAACATGTCGATGCCGCGTTGCACCGC
>JAYOEU010000052.1:0-24304 GCA_038116915.1 Alphaproteobacteria bacterium | reverse complement strand
TTCCGCTCACCCGGCTGCTCCGACGGGGCTTGGCCCTGCCTTGCGCCAGGGCGACGGTTGCATTTTTTGGAGATCGAAATCCGCTCACGCGCCAGGCTGGGGGCCGTCATAGCCTTCGATGATCACGATATCGCCCTCGGACACCAGCCGCTCCTCCCTCCACCGTCGCCCTGGCGAAAGGCAGGGCCGTGTGCCGGAACCGTCCGCGCGCTCCGCTCACCCGGCTGCTCCGACGGGGCTTGGCCCTGCCTTGCGCCAGGGCGACGGTTGCATTTTTTGGAGATCGAAATCCGCTCACGCGCCAGGCTGGGGGCCGTCATAGCCTTCGATGATCACGACATCGCCCTCGGATACCGGAGTGCGGAGCGAAATCGCGTGCTGGTAGTCGGCGGAATTGTAACAGTCCAAGGCCGCCTGGTAGCTCGGGAATTCGATCACCACATTGCGCGCGCGCGGCGTGCCTTCGGGCGCCTGGTTTTGACCGCCCCGCACCAGAAAGCGTGCGCCATGGCGGGCAAGCGGCGCGGCATTGGCGGCGACATAGGCCTTGTAGGCCTCGGCATCATGTACATCAATCCGTGCGACCCAGTAGCCTTTGGCCATTCCCGTTCTCCCCTTCAAGTTCCGCGAACAGGATACGGCCACAAGGCGGCTGGTCAATCGGGATCGTGGGGGTGTCCGCCCGGCGCCTACTCCGCCGCGACCGCATTGCGATCGGCGCGGGCCTTGACCGCCAGCCGTGCCTGGTGCAGCAGCGGCTCGGTATAGCCGCTGGGCTGCGCGCGGCCCTCGAAGATCAGATCACTCGCCGCCTTGAAGGCGATACCGTCGAAAGCCGGGGCCATCGGGCTATAGGCCGGGTCGCCGGCGTTCTGGGCGTCCACGACCGCCGCCATCCGGCGCAAGGTCTCCTCCACCTGAGCCCGGTTGCAGATGCCATGACGCAGCCAGTTGGCGATATGCTGGCTGGAGATGCGCAGGGTCGCGCGGTCCTCCATCAGGCCGACATCATTGATGTCCGGCACCTTGGAGCAGCCGACGCCCTGATCCACCCAACGGACCACATAACCGAGGATGCCCTGGGCGTTGTTGTCGAGTTCGCGCTGAATTTCCTCGGCCGTCCAGTTCGGGCGGACGGCGAGCGGGATCGACAGGATAGCGTCGAGATTTGCGCGAGCCCGGGATTTCAACTCGTTCTGCCGCGCCTTGACGTCGACCTGGTGATAATGCGTCGCGTGCAGCACGGCGGCGGTCGGCGACGGCACCCAGGCGGTGTTCGCGCCGGCCATCGGATGGCCGATCTTCTGGACCAGCATGTCGGCCATCAGATCCGGCATCGCCCACATGCCCTTGCCGATCTGCGCTTTGCCCTGAAGCCCGCAGGCGAGCCCGATATCGACGTTCCAGTCCTCGTAGGCCTTGATCCAGGGCGCCGCCTTCATGTCGGCCTTGCGGATCATCGGGCCGGATTCCATGGCGGTGTGCATCTCGTCGCCGGTACGGTCGAGGAACCCGGTGTTGATGAAAGCGACACGGTCCTTGGCGGCCCGGATGCACGCCTTCAGATTGACGGTCGTGCGGCGCTCCTCGTCCATGATGCCGATCTTCAGCGTGTTGGCCGGCAGGCCCAGCACCGCCTCGACGCGCGCGAAGGTCTCGCAGGCGAAGGCGACCTCGTCGGGGCCGTGCATCTTCGGCTTGACGATATAGACCGACCCGGTGCGCGAATTCGCGAGGCCGCCCTTGCGCTTCAGGTCATGCAGGGCGATCAGCGAGGTGAACATCGCGTCCATCAGGCCTTCCGGCACCTCGTCGCCGCGCTCGTCCAGGATCGCCGGGTTGCTCATCAGATGCCCGACATTGCGCACCAGCATCAGTGAGCGGCCGTGCAGCGCGAAGGCGGTGCCGTCCGGGGCCTTGTAGTCGCGGTCGGGATTGAGGGTCCGCGTCACCGCCGCGCCGGCCTTCTGGAAGGTATCGGACAGATCACCCTTCATCAGTCCCAGCCAATTGCGGTAGGCCAGAACCTTGTCCTCGGCATCCACCGCCGCGACGCTGTCCTCGCAGTCCATGATCGTGGTGATCGCGGCCTCGATCAGCACATCCGAGACATGCGCCGGATCGGCGGCGCCAATCGCCGTCTTCGGGTCGATGACGATTTCCACATGCAGATCGTGGTGCCGCAGCAGGATCGCCTTGGGCTCCACCCGGCCGCCGCGATAGCCGGCGAGACCCGCCGGTTCCGCGAGGCCCGTGCGCGTGCCGTTGCCGAGGGAGACGACCAGCGCCCCGTTCTCGATCCAATAGCCGACCGCGTCGACATGGGAGCCGCCGGAGAGCGGCGCGACCTGGTCAAGAAATTTCCGCGCCCAGGTGATCACCGCCACGCCGCGCACCGGATTGTAGGCGCCGGCGCGCTCGCGCCCTTCCGCCTCATCAATCGCATCAGTCCCGTAGAGCGCGTCATACAGGCTGCCCCAGCGCGCATTGGCGGCGTTCAGGGCATAACGGGCATTCATCACCGGAACCACCAACTGCGGTCCGGCGATCGACGCGATCTCCGCGTCGACATTGGCGGTCGCAACCTGGAAATCCGGACCCTCGGGAACCAGATAACCGATCTCGCGCAGGAAGGCGGCATAGGCGGATTGATCGATCGCCTTGCCCTGATTGGCGCGGTACCACTCGTCGATCCGCGCCTGAAGCTCCTCGCGCTTTTCCAGCAAGGCCCGATTGCGCGGCGTCAGGTCACGGACAATCGCGGCAAACCCGCTCCAGACCCGGTCGGCGTCGATGCCGGTGCCGATAACGGCCTTGTCGTTGACAAAGTCATACAGCGGCTTGGCGATGCGCAGTCCATGGGCTGTGATGCGGTCGGTCATGGCAAGCTCCATCCGGAGGTCGTGGCCCGGCCGCGCCTGGCCGTGCATACAAGACCTAACCCTGCGCGCATCGCAGTGCACAATGTTGTAAAGCGCGACATATAGCCGCGTTCGAAACTGAAAACTTTGAAAATTTCGCGGCGCAAAACAAAAACCGAAACCGGCTAGTCCCGGACCGGCGCCGCGCCGACAATCAGTTCGCCCTGGATTTCACGCAGCAGCTTGGCCCGCATCACCCGGGCGAAGTCGTCGACCGAGCGCGCGGTCATCACGAAGGAGCCGGGGCCAGCCGTGACCTCCCGCTCGTAGTACCGCGCCAGATCCGGATCCTCCGCCGTGATCGCCAGACCATTGATGGTGATGCCCCGGTCGATCGCCGCGTGCCGCGCCTGATCCGGCGGCACGCTCCATTCGCGGAAAGTCGTCTCGCGCCCGTCGCCGGAGACGTCGATGACCCGACGGGGGCTGGTCAGACCGCTGGTCTCCAGCATCCGGACCGCCGTGAACATCGCCTTGCCGATCCCGGTGCCGCCGCCGACCGGCCGGCCGAACCCCGTCGCGAGGTCAGCGAAGGCGTGGGCCTCCCCAGTCGTGCCGATGATGCGCCACGGCGTGCGCGCCTTGGGCTGCCGGGACTCCGCCCAGACCAGAAGCGAGACCGCGATCCGGCCGGTCGGCCCGTCGCCGATGGCCTTGATCACCTCGGGGTCCCGGAACGCCGCCGCGATGCCGCTCAATTGAAGACGGTACTCACGCTCGTCCACGCTTCCCGAGGCGTCGACGGCGAGAACAAGCTGGAGGTCCACCGAATTTTCCGCCCGGAGCGGCGTGGCGGAAATGAGCAGACTAGCCAGCAGCCAAGCCGCCGCCATCCGGACCGGGACCCTTCGATCAGGCATCGGCATCATGGATGCCCCATCCAGCTTCGCTCCAAACTACGCTTTCAATTGCCGCAGAAACCGCTCCACATCCGCCGCGGCCGGCTCAACCCCGGTGAAGCTCCGCAAATAGGCGGCGGAGTAGCGGGCGCGGTATTCCAGACTCTCGTTCAGCTCCAGCGCGTAGTAGCCGATCTGCATGAAATACAGCACCCGGGCGCGCACGAAGGCGTCGGTATCCTCGTAGCCGTGGCGAAGGAAAAGCGCCTTGATCGCCTCGACCCGTTCCTCGTCCGCCATGTCCAGCACATGGCGTACCGGGCCGGAGCGCCGGGCCCATTCGCGGACCGCGAAATCGAGACGGGGATCGAACAGCCGCTCATCCACCCAGCATCGGAAAATATTGAACACGCCCTCGCCGATCGTCCGCGAGGCAAGGCCCGCCTGCCCGACGATCGCCTTGGTGTTGGTGTCGCGCCAGATGTCCAGCAGCGTCGTCAGTAGGTGCTGCCGGCTCTTGAAGTACCAGTAGAAGCTCGACCGCGAGACACTGAGCTTTGCCGCCAACGGCATCACCTTCACCTGCTCGACCCCGTCGCTCACCAGGGTGTCGAGCGCGACCTTGAGCCAGTCCTCGCGGGTGGCCTTGGTATGCGGATAGCCGCCGGATTCTCCAGTGTCATTTGCCAGCGTTGCGATGATCGGTCTCCCCGTCTATGCCGGTGCCCGTAGGCGATGGCCCCAGGTCTTGCGGCATTGGGTGCAGTGGCACACGATGACCGGACGCAACGGCCCGCTCACCGAATAGCGCACCGCTGTGCACAGACAGCTTCCCCGCCTGGTTTCCGCCATGCCGTCCCCTCCGGTTGAATTGCGGCGCACCCTCTCGACCGCCTCTATACATATATGTCCAAATGGCGTGGCGAACACGGAATAAATTTGCCATTCTGCGTTGAACGGAGCCGGTATACGGCCAATCCGGGAGAAGACAATGACCCAGACTTTCGACGCCGTCGTGATCGGCGCCGGGGTGATCGGCGCGGCGATCGGCCTGGAATTGGCGAAGAGCGGCCGCAAGACCCTGAATGTCGACAAGCTTCCGGCCGCCGGCTACGGGCCGACCAGCAATTCCTGCGCCATTATCCGGGTCCATTATTCGACCCTGGACGGCACCGCCTTGGCCTATGATGGCTATTACTACTGGAAGAAATGGGCCGAACATATCGGCGTCGAAGACGAGCTCGGCCTCGCCAGATTTCACGATTGCGGCTGCCTGGTCATGAAGACCGAGGAGAACAGACACCTCGCGAACGTGATGGGGCATGTGGAGGCGCTGGGCATTCCGCATGAACATTGGGACGCCGCAACCGTCACCCGCCGGCTGCCGATGTACCGGATGCAGAAATTCGCGCCTCCCAAAGCGATGAGCGATCCGGATTTCGGCCGCCCCTCGGGCGGAGACCTGCCCGGCGGCGTGTTCTTCCCGACCGGCGGCTATGTCAGCGACCCGCAGCTCGCCACCCACAATCTCCAGCGCGCCGCCGAGGCTGCCGGCGGAAGCTTCCTGTTCAATCGCCAGGTGGTCGAGATCCCGGTCGAAAACAACCGCGTGACCGGCGTGGTGCTGGATGACGGCACGCGGATCACCGCCCCGGTCGTGGTGAACGTCGCCGGCCCGCATTCCACCATCGTCAACCGGATGGCCGGCGCCGATGCCGACATGACGATCTCGACCACACCGGTACGGCAGGAGGTCGTGCACCTCCCGGCCCCGTCGGGTGTCGATTTCGAACATGACGGCATGGTGGTCTCGGACAACGATATCGGCTGCTACATCCGGCCCGAGACCGGCAACCACATCCTGGTCGGAAGCGAGGACCCGGACTGCGATCCGCGCGAGGTGGTCGATCCCGATGACTATAACCGCGATCTGACTGACCAGGCGCTGGCTCAGGCCTATCGCTATGCCCAGCGGGCGCCGGCGCTGGAAGTCTCGCCCCGGCCGCGCGGCGTGGTTGATCTCTATGATGTCTCGGACGACTGGATCCCGGTCTATGACCGGTCCCGCGTCGACGGCTTCTACATGGCGATCGGAACCAGCGGGAACCAGTTCAAGAACGCGCCCTGTGCCGGGCGGATGATGGCCCGGCTGATAGACTATTGCGAGGCCGGCAACGACCATGACGCCCACCCGTTCCGCTACAAGCTCGAATATGTGGACCGGACGATCGACACGGCCACCTTCTCGCGCCGCCGCACGATAAATCCGAACAGCACATTTTCAGTTCTCGGATAGCATCGGGAACCGCGGCGCGAGGGCGCTTCGCATCAGGTCGTTGATTCCTCGCATCAGCGCGTCGATACGCCGATGCACGACGCCGATATTTTGCTAGGCTTGATACAATCGACTGAGCCGAGGAGAGCGAGCCATGACCGAAGCCGCCGCGAAAATGCCCGCAACCGCAGGGCACATCACCGTCACGCCGCATCCCAACGGGTTCGGAGCGGAGATCTCCGGGTTCAGGATCGCCGACGGCGTCACGGACGCCGAGTTCGCGGTGATTCACCAGGCCTTCCTCGATCACAAGGTCCTGGTCTTCCGCGACCAGCCGCTGGAGGACGCGCCGCATCAGGCCTTCGCCGCGCGGTTCGGCGAATTGGACGGCCATATCAACAAGTCGACCCGGCAGAAGGGCATGCCGAACGTCCAGGTGTTCTCGAACGTGCTGGCCGACGGCAAGACCACGGGCGTGCATCCGGAAAAGGGCACCCTGGTCTGGCATACCGACAAGTCCTATACCGCGACGCCCTCGCTCACCACGGTGCTGCGCTCGCCGGCGATCGCCAGCAAGGGCGGCGATACGCTGTTCGCCGATACCTCCCGGGCCTATGACGCCCTGCCGGAGGATACGAAGGCCCGGATCGGTGCGTTGCGCGCGGTTCATGACTGGGGCCGCAGCCGCCTGAAGTCGGGAGAGCGTCCGGCGACGGACGAGGAAATGGCGGCGGCGCCGCCGGTGGAGCATCCGGTCGTGCGCACCCATCCGGAGACCGGCCGCAAGGCGATCTATGTCGGAAATCACGCCAGCCACGTGGTCGGCATGCCTGTCGGCGACGGTGAAGCCCTGCTGGCGGAGCTTGAAGCCCACGCCACCCGGCCGGAATTCATCTATCGTCACAAGTGGCGGGTGAACGACGTGCTGATGTGGGACAACCGCTGTACCATGCACTGCGTCGAGCCCTATGACGCGGCGAAGGAAAAGCGGGCCGTGCACCGGGTCGTGGTCAAGGGCGACAAGCCGTTCTGACCGCTTGGGACTCGTTCCCGGAACCTGCTACAACCTCGCCGACAAAGGACAATCGGGGAGCAGTGGACCATGGCGCGGTATCTGAAGACCGGACAATCTGACTCCGAAAAGGCGGAGGAAACCGCCAAGGTCCGGGCGATCGTCGAAGCAACCCTGGCGGAGATCGAAGCGGGGGGCGATAGCGCCGTCGCCGAGCTGTCCAAGAAGTTCGACGGTTGGGAGCGCGGGAGTTTCCGGCTCTCCGAGGCCGAGATCGAGGCCTGCCTCGCCCGCATGAGCGCGCAGGACATCACCGACATCAAGTTCGCCCAGGAACAGGTGCGCAACTTCGCGAAGATTCAGCGCGAGGCGCTCAAGGATGTCGAGGTCGAAACCCTGCCCGGGGTGATCCTCGGCCACAAGAACATCCCGGTGAACGCCATCGGCTGCTATGTGCCCGGCGGCAAGTATCCGATGGTCGCCTCGGCGCATATGAGCATCGTCACCGCCGGGGTCGCGGGCGTGAAGCGGATCATCGCCGCCTCGCCGCCGTTCAATGGTGAGCCCAACCCGGCGGTCGTCGCCGCCATGCATCTCGGCGGGGCGGACGAGATCTACTGCCTCGGCGGCATTCAGGCCGTCGGCGCCATGGCGCTCGGAACCGAGACCATCGCCGCCGTCGACATGCTGGTCGGACCGGGCAACGCCTTCGTGGCCGAGGCCAAGCGCCAGCTTTACGGCCGGGTCGGCATCGATCTCTTCGCCGGGCCGACCGAGACCCTGGTGATCGCCGACGAGACGGTGGACGGCGAGATCTGCGCCACCGACCTCCTGGGTCAGGCCGAGCACGGGCCGACCTCGCCTGCGATCCTGGTCACCAATTCCGAGCGACTTGCCCGCGACACCATGGCCGAGGTCGAGCGGCAATTGACCGTGCTGCCGACCGCCGCCATCGCCGGGCAGGCCTGGCGCGACCACGGTCAGGTCATCGTCTGCGAGGACGAGGCCGAGATGCTCGCCGTCGCCGACGAGATCGCTTCGGAACATGTTCAGGTGATGACCCGGGATCCGAACTGGTTCCTCGAGAACATGACCAATTACGGCGCGCTGTTCCTCGGACCCGAGACCAATGTCTCCTATGGCGACAAGGTGATCGGCACCAATCACACCCTGCCCACCAAGAAGGCGGCGCGATATACCGGCGGGCTCTGGGTCGGCAAGTTTCTGAAGACCTGCACCTACCAGCGCGTCACCACCCCCGAGGCGAGCGCCATGATCGGCGAATACTGCTCCCGGCTCTGCGCCATCGAAGGCTTCGCGGGACACCAGGAGCAGGCGGATATCCGGGTCCGGCGCTACGGCGGCAAGAACGCGGCGGAATAGGCCGCGGGCGTGAAGGTGCTGGCGATGGTCGGACCGGCCTCAAGGTATTGTCTCTCGACGTTTCAAGCGCCCCCGGTTTTCCCATCCGGGAAACTTGTTTAAGACTGGGACCCGGCCCCTTTCTGCCCTCCGGCAGGACCAATTGGAGTTTCGCCGATGTCCCGCACCCGTTCCCCCGATCGCTTTCGCCTGGATGGCCTTGTCGCGCTGGTGACAGGTGCCGGCCGGGGGCTCGGCGAAGCCTGCGCCATCGCCCTCTCGGAGGCTGGAGCGGAGGTGATCCTGATGAGCCGCACCCGAAGCGAGCTCGATGTGCTGAAGACGCGGATCGAGGCTGACCGCGGCGTCGCCCGCACGGTGGTCTGCGATGCCGCCGACCCGGCCGCGATCGCCGAGACGGTGCCGGCGCTGGGCCCGATCGATATCCTGGTGAACAATGCCGGCACCAACATTCCGGAGCCCTTCCTCGATGTGCCGCTGGAGCATCTGGACACGATCCTGGACCTCAACCTGCGCGGCGCCTTCCTGATGGCCCAGGCGGTAGCGCGCGGCATGGTGGCGCGCGGCAAGGGCGGCTCGATCATCCACATGTCCTCGCAGATGGGCCATGTGGGCGCGCCCAACCGCACCGTCTACTGCGCCAGCAAGCACGCCATCGAGGGCCTGACCAAGGCGATGGGCGTCGAGCTCGCGCCGCACGGCATCCGCACCAACTCGGTCGGCCCGACCTTCGTCGAGACGCCGCTCGCCAAGGGGTTCCTGAAGGACCCGGCCTTCGCCAAGGACGTGCTGGAGCGCATCCCGATGGGCAAGCTCGGCCGGGTCGAGGACGTCGCCGACGCCGTCGTCTACCTCGCCTCCCCGGCCTCCGCCATGGTCACCGGCACCAGCCTCGTGGTCGACGGCGGCTGGACGGCGCGGTAGCCGCGGGGGCGGGGTTTCAAGGCCTGCGTTTCCGAGGTCAAACAGGACCCTTCGAGATCCCGGATCAAGTCCGGGACAGGCGTCGCTACGCACCCTCCTCAGGGTGAGACCCTTTGCTCTAAAGTCCGACTCACCCTGAGGAGCGCGCATGGCGCGCGTCTCGAAGGGTCTTGTTGGAGACTAGCGACAAATCTTTACCCCACCCCCACAACCCGCCCCTCGCGCGCCGAAAGGTACGCCGCATCGATGATCCGCATCGCCGGGACGAGGTCGCCGAGGCCGGGGGACGGCGCTCGGCCCGCCGTCAGGTCGCCAAGGAACCGCTCCACGAAAAGTCCGTACATCGGATCGGAATCGAGGTTCATGGCGATCTCCTCCGCCGACCGGCCCGGGCGGAAGACGGCAACGCCGCCGGGCCGGCTCTGCACGTAGTGCGCCGCGCTGGTGAGGCTGAAGGAATATTCACGTTTGTCCGGCGAGTCCGGGAAGTTGTAGCCGTTCTCGATCAGCGCCCGCCCGCCCTTGGCCGATGTCATGGTCAGCAGCGCCGTGTCCTCCACCGCCGCGCCGTGCAAACTGTTGTCGACATGGGCGAAGACCTGATCCGGGGCGTGCGGGAGCAGCCTGAGCGCCAGATCGATGAAATGCGCGCCGAGATTCATCAGGCAGCCGCCGCCGCTGATCGCGGGATCGAGCATCCAGCCGTTGCCGGACTTGGGATAGCGGCTCGGCGGGCCGGCATTGAAGCGCCAGGAAGTCATGGTGAAGCGCGCGCCCTCCTCGCCGGTCAGATGGTCCAACAGGGCCTGCAACGGGCCGACCCGCTGGATCAGCGGCACCGCGACCGGGACGCCGGCGGCATCAGCTTCGAGCTTCAGCGCCTCGGCATCCCGCGCGGTCAATCCTGCCGGCTTTTCCAGCGCGAAGGGGATCCGCCGGGCAATCAGGGCGCGGGCAATCTCAGGCATTTCGGCATGCCGTCCGAAGGCGATCGCGGCATCCGGCGCCGTCGACGCGAGCGCTTGCCGCCAATCGGCATGGCCGGGGCAGCCGAACCGCGCGGCCTCGCGCTCGCGGATCGCTTGGTCCCGGTCCGACACCGCGCAAATCTCGGCGCCGCCGGCGAGCAGTGCATCGATATAGAGCGGATAGTGCCAATGGGAGACTTCGAGAAGCAGGATTTTCATGGCAGCATGCCCAAGAGACGTTTCCGGCAGCGGCCGGTGGCGCCGCAAGTCTAGCGGTCCCGGCCGGAAAAATACCAGCGAAGGGGAGAATGCGATGCCGCTTCTGGGCAAGGGCGTGGCCGCGATCTGGCACAATGTGGCGCCGGAGTTTCAGGCCGACTACAACCACTGGCACTGTTACGAGCATGTGCCGGAACGGGTCGGCATCCCCGGTTTCCTGCGCGGCCGGCGCTATGTGGCGATAGAGGGCGCGCCGGAATTCTTCCATTTCTACGAGACCGAGAGCCTCGATACCCTGACCTCGAAGGCCTATCTTGAGCGTCTCAACAATCCGACGGCGTGGACGCGCCGGGTCGGCCCGAACATCAAGGACAACAACCGCACATTGAGCCGGGTCGTCGCCTCTGTCGGCATCGGCGGCGGCGCGGCGATCCTGACCGGACGCCTGCAGGCCGCACCCGGCCGCGACGCGGAGCTTTCCGGCTGGCTGGCGGACGAGGTCCTGCCGGGCCTGATCGGGCGGCCCGGCATCGTCGCGGCGCATCTGCTGCGGGGGGACCAGGCCTCCAGCGCCACCCAGACCGAGGAAAAGGCCATGCGCGACCGGCCCGACGACGTCGCCGACTGGGTGCTGTTCGTCGAGGGGATCGAGGAGGCGCCGCTCACGCCGCTCTGGCGCGGCGGCGATTTGTCCGAGGCCTCCTTGAAGGCGCATGGCGCCGCGAATGCCGCGCTCGGCACCTACCGGCTGCACTTCGCGCTCTCGAACGAGGATCTGGTTTAAAAGACGGCTGCGTGATCGAGCGCGTATAGACCCTTCGAGACGCCCGCATGGCGTGCTCCTCAGGGTGAGACGGGCATGGGTTACGTCTGACAAACAGCGCGCTCATCCTGAGGAGGCGCGCAAGCACCGTCTCGAAGGATGTTTATACAATGCAGCCCATTCGACCGTCGACCAGACGGCATACTCTGGACGCCGGAGCCCCCGCCCGTTATTGGAGCGGCATGGGGAACGGGAACGACGTGATCTTCGGCGGCGAGACGGTCGGCTGCGTGCGCGGCGCGCGGCGGGTTTTCGACGGTGTGAGCTTTGAGCTGAACTCCGGTGACGCCCTGGTGCTGGTGGGGCCGAACGGAAGCGGCAAGTCGAGCCTCTTGCGGCTGATGGCCGGACTGGCGGCGCCGGCAGGGGGCGCCATCCGCTGGGACGGAGCGGACATCAGCGAAGACCGCCAGGCACATGCCGCGCGCACCCACTATGTCGGGCATGCGACGGGCACCAAGCCGGCCTTGACCGCGTCCGAGGATCTGGCCTTCTGGTCGGCCTTCCGCCTTTCCGAAGACACCGCGGCCGAGGACCGGGCGCTCGACCATTTCGGGCTTTCCGGACGGGCGCGCTTTCCGGTCCGCTTTCTCTCTTCCGGTCAGAAGCGGCGTCTGGCGCTTGCCCGTCTGCTGGCCGCGCCGGCGCTGCTATGGCTGCTCGACGAGCCGACGGTGGGATTGGACAGTCAGGGTCAACGGGCGCTGGAGGCGGCGATCGACCGGCATCGGGCGGGCGGCGGCATCGTTGTGCTGGCCTCGCATGTGGCGGTGGACCTTGAGGCCGCGGCCCGGGAGTTGGACCTCGCCGATTTCCGGCCCACGGGCGGCGGCCATGCCGACACGGACTGGCGGGAGCCGGGCTCATGAAAGGGTTCATGGCCATCATCCGCCGCGAGCTGAAGCTTGCGCTGCGCCAGGGCAGCGACGCGGCCATCGCGCTGATGTTCTTCGTGGTCGTCGTCGCCCTCTTCCCGCTGGGCGTCGGGCCCGAGCCGGGAGTGCTGGAGCGAATTTCAGGCGGCGTGGTGTGGATCGGCGCCCTGCTCGCCGCGATGCTGTCGCTCGATCGTCTGTTCCAGTCCGAGTACGAGGACGGCTCGCTCGACCTACTGGTCATGGCACCCTGGCCGCTGGAGCTGATGGTGCTCGCGAAATGCCTCTCCCACTGGCTGGTCACCGGTTTGCCGATCATGCTGATCTCGCCGCTGCTCGGCCTGCTGCTGCACATGGATTCCGGCGCCTATGCCGCGCTGCTGGCGGCGATGGCCCTCGGCACGCCGGTGCTGAGCCTGATCGGCGCCGTCGGCGCCTCCCTGGTGCTGGGCGCGCGCCGGGCCGGGGTCCTGGTCTCACTGCTGGTGCTGCCGCTGACCGTCCCGGTGCTGATCTTCGGCGTCGCGGCGGTCGAGGCGGCGGCCATCGGGCAAAGCCCGTACCCGCATCTGCTGCTGCTCGGCGCGCTTTTGCTGGCCGCGATCCCGCTTTGTCCCTGGGCCGCGGCGGCGGCCTTGCGGCAAGCCGCGGCTTGAGGCAAAAACTCCCCATGCATTGGTTCGCCAACCCCGCCCGCTTCATGCGCATCGCCGAGACGGTCCTGCCCTGGATCGCCGCAGCCACCGTGCTTTCGATCGGCGCCGGACTGTATCAGGGTCTGTTGGTCTCGCCCGCCGACTATCAGCAGGGCGAGACCGTGCGGATCATGTATGTCCATGTCCCGTCCGCCTGGATGTCGATGTTCTGCTACACGATGCTCGCCGTCGCCAGCGGCAGCTTCCTGATCTGGAAACACCCGCTGGCGGATGTCGCGGCCCAGGCGGCCGCCCCGATCGGAGCCGGCTTCACCGCCATGGCCCTGATCACCGGCGCGCTCTGGGGCCAGCCGATGTGGGGCACCTGGTGGGTCTGGGACGCGCGCCTGACCTCGGTGCTGATCCTGTTCTTCCTTTACCTCGGCTACATTGCGCTGGTGAACGCTTTCGACGAGCCGGAGCGCGGCGCCCGCGCCGGAGCGATCCTGGCGCTGGTCGGCGTGGTCAACGTGCCGATCATCAAGTTCTCGGTCGACTGGTGGAACACCCTGCATCAGCCGGCAAGCCTGACACGGCTCGACGCGCCGGCCATCGATCCGGCGATGCTGACGCCGCTGCTGCTGATGGCGGTCGGGTTCCAGCTTTATTTCTTCGTGGTGCTGATCATCCGCATGCGCACCCTGCTGGCGGCCCGGCGCATCCGCGCCTTGCACATGGTCGAGCAGGGTGACTGAATGCGCCGTCCGGCCTGCATGGTCCTGCGAGGCGCCGGGAGCGGTTTGAAGAGGCTGCAAAATCACCTATCTTGAGTAAACGGCGTTTCCTGGGAGCATCGGGTCATCAGCGACTTCTTGAACATGGGCGGCTACGGGGCCTATATCTGGCCGGCCTATGGGGTCGCGGCGGTGGTCATGCTCGGCTTGCTTGCGAGCTCGATCCGCGCCTCGCGGCTCCATCAACGCGAATTGGCCGAACTCGAGGCGAGCGGCCGCACGCGGCGGCGGCGCAGGACGGACGGCGAAACCGCGGCTCAGAATCAGGTCCAACCCACCGGGGATCGCGGTGATGACTCCGAAGCGACGTAGACTGAGCATCGTCATGATCGGCCTGGTCATGCTGGGCACGGCGGCGGCTCTGGTGCTGACCGCCTTCGAGGACAATCTCGTGTTTTTCTTCAGCCCGACCGACCTGAAGGCGAAGTCCGTCGCGCCGGAACAGCGGATCCGCGTCGGCGGGCTGGTCGAGGAGGGCAGCATCGAGAAATCCGCCGACGGACTGGTGGTCAACTTCCGGGTGACCGACCTGCAGAACGTCGTGCCGGTGACCTTCAAGGGCGTGCTTCCCGACCTGTTTCGCGAGGGCCAGGGCGTCGTCGCCGAGGGACGCTTTGTCCACGGCACCTTCAACGCGAGCGAGGTGCTCGCCAAGCATGACGAGACCTACATGCCCAAGGAAGTCGCCGACGCCTTGAAGAAATCCGGCAAGTGGAAGGGAGCGGCCAAGCCATGATCGCGGAACTCGGCCACTTTGCGCTGGCGCTGGCATTGTGCATCGCGGTGGTGCAGTCCTCGCTGCCGCTCTACGGCGCGGCGCGGGGCGACGAGATGCTGATGGGTCTTGCCCGGCCGGCAGCCGCGGCCCAGTTCGCGGCCATCGCCGTCGCGTTCGGCGCGCTGACCCATGGTTACGTGACCTCCGATTTCTCGATCCTGAATGTCGCCCAGAACTCGCACTCGCTCAAACCCATGCTCTACAAGGTCAGCGGTGTTTGGGGCAATCACGAGGGCTCGATGATCCTCTGGGTCCTGATCCTCTCGCTGTTCGGCTTCGCCGTGGCCGCGTTCGGCAACAATCTGCCGGCGTCCCTGCGCTCCCGGGTGCTCGCGGTGCAGGGAATGATCGGGGTCGGTTTTCTCGGCTTCATTCTGCTGACCTCCAATCCGTTCGAGCGGCTGGACCCGGCGCCGCTCGACGGCCGGGACCTCAACCCCCTGCTCCAGGATCCGGGCCTCGCGTTTCATCCGCCGATGCTCTATCTCGGCTATGTCGGATTTTCCATGGCGTTCTCTTTCGCCGTCGCGGCCCTGATCGAGGGCCGCGTCGATGCGGCCTGGGCGCGCTGGGTCCGCCCCTGGACGCTGGCGGCATGGACCGCGCTCACCGGCGGGATCACACTCGGAAGCTGGTGGGCCTATTACGAGCTCGGCTGGGGCGGCTGGTGGTATTGGGATCCGGTCGAGAATGCCAGCTTCATGCCCTGGCTCGCCGGCACCGCGCTGCTGCATTCGGCCATCGTCGTCGAAAAGCGCGACGCCTTGAAAAGCTGGACCATCCTGCTGGCGATCATCACCTTCGGGCTCAGCCTGATGGGTACCTTCCTGGTTCGCTCCGGCGTTCTCACCTCGGTCCATGCCTTTGCCGTCGATCCCGAACGCGGGCTGTTCATCCTCGCCCTGCTCGTCGTCGCGATCGGCGGAGCCCTCATCCTTTTCGCGGTCCGCGCGCCGTCGATGAAGCTCGGCGGCATGTTCCAGCCGATCAGCCGCGAGGGCGGTCTGGTGATGAACAACCTGCTGCTTTCGGTGGCCACCGCGACGGTATTCATCGGCACGCTGTATCCGCTGTTCCTGGATGCCACGACCGGCGAGAAGGTCTCGGTCGGCCCGCCCTTCTTCAACGCCGCCTTCGTTCCGGTGATGATGCCGCTGGTCCTGCTGATCGCGGTGGGGCCCATGCTCGCCTGGAAGCGCGGCGATCTGCCGGGGGCGATGTCGCGGCTCTGGGTTGCGGCCGCGGTTTCGATCGCCGTCGCGGTCTTCGTCTGGGGCCGCCGGTACGATGCCGCGCTCGGCCCGATCATCGGCTTCGCCTTCGCCGGGTGGCTCGCCGGCGGAGCGGTGACCGAGTGGGCGGAACGGATCGCCCTGTTCCGGGTGCCGCTCGCCGCCTCGCTGTCCCGCGCCGCCGGTTTGCCGGGTTCGGCGCATGGGATGACCCTGGCGCATCTCGGGCTTGCGATCTTCATCTGCGGCGCGGTCGCCGACAGCTTCTGGCGCGAGGAGGTGGTGGTGAACGCCAAGCCCGGCGAGACCGTATCGATCGCCGGCTACGACCTCACCCTCGAGAAGGTCGAGCGTGCCCAGGGCCCCAACTATCAGATCGAGTCCGCGACCATCCGGGTCCGGCGCGACGGCAATGAGATCACGACGCTGGCGCCGGAAAAGCGGTTCTACCCGGTGCAGAAGATGCCGACCACCGAAGCCGCGATCCACAGCACGTTTCTGGCCGATCTCTACGCCGCGATCGGAGACGGCGGGTCGCGGGAGGGCTGGACCGTCCGGGTCTGGCACAACCCGCTGGTGCCCTGGATCTGGACGGGGTGCCTGATCATGGTGGTGGGCGGGCTGGTCTCGCTTTCCGACCGCCGGCTGAGGGTCGGCGCCCCGCGGCGCGGCGTCAGACCGGACCGGGCGAGCGAGCCCGCCGGAGCGGACTGACCAGATGGGGCGTCTTCTATACCTGCTTCCCCTGGTGCTGTTCGCGGCGGTCGCCGCCTATTTCGCGGCGCCGATCCTGCAAGGCAAGGACCCGCATACCCTGCCCTCCGCGATGATCGACAAGCCGGCCCCGGATCACACCCTGCCGCCCCTGGTCAACGGGAAACCCGGGATCGATCCCGCGAGCCTGTCGGGCGAGGTCCGGCTGGTGAATTTCTTCGCCTCCTGGTGCGGCCCCTGCCGGTCGGAGCACCCGTTGCTGATGGAGATCGGCGCCGGCGGAGCGGTTCCGCTCTACGGCATCAATTACAAGGACGCGCCCGAAGCGGCGGTGAACTGGCTCAACCAGCTCGGCGATCCGTTCGCGCGCATCGGACGCGATGGCGACGGCCGGGTCGCGATCGAATGGGGCGTGTACGGCGTTCCCGAAACCTATGTCGTCGACAAGGCGGGGCGCATCCAATACCGCCATGTCGGCCCGCTCTCGAGAGAGGCCTACCGGGACATCATCCTGCCGCTGGTGGCGACGCTGCGCGGGGCCGGATGATGAGGCGCCTCGCCGCGATCGCGCTATTCTGTCTCGCGCTGGCCATGCCGGCGGCGCTGGTAGCGGTCGAGCCGAACGAGATGCTCTCGGATCCGGCGCTGGAGGCGCGGGCCCGGACACTGAGCAAGAATATCCGCTGCCTCGTCTGCCAGAATCAGTCGATCGACGACAGCAATGCTTCGCTGGCCAAGGACCTCAGGATCATCGTCCGCGAAAGGCTGGTTGCCGGTGACAGCGATGCCGCGGTCCTCGATTTTCTTGTCGCCCGTTACGGCGAGTTCGTCCTGCTGAAACCCCGCAAGACGACGGCGACCTACGCACTCTGGTATGGGCCCTGGGTCATCCTGGCCTTCGGCGCGATGGGGGCGGCGGCGTTTCTCCTGCGGCGGCGGAGTACACAAGCCGCGAAGCCGCTGGACGCAACCGAAGCCGCGCGGCTCGCCGAGCTGATGCGCGATGGTGATGGCCGGGGCGATGGCAAGGACGGGGACGGGGACGGGGACGGGGACGGGGACGGGACCGGAACCGGCAGCGGCAATCGGGAGCCGAAAGCATGATTTTCTGGCTGATCGCGGGAATTCTGACCTTCGGTTCGGTGCTGGCGCTGGTCTGGCCGGTCATCAACGGCACCGAGAGCCAGGACAGCCGGGCCGAACATGATCTGCGCGTCTACCGCGATCAATTGGACGAGCTTGGCCGCGATCATGCCCAGGGCCGCGTCGGCGATACCGAATTGGAGGCCGCGCGGATCGAAATTCAGCGCCGCATGCTTGCCGCCGACGCGGAAATCCGGAACGGCCGGCGCGAAGCGGAGCGGATGTCGCCGGCCCGGCGCATGCTGATGGTGGTGGTGCTCGTCTTCTTCGTCCCCGCCGCGGCGCTGGCGGTCTACATGAACCGCGGCAGCCCGACCCTTCCGAACCAACCCTATGCCGCCCGCGCGGATGAGCGTCTCGCCGCCCAGCAACAGGCCGGCGCGAATCAGGCAGCCCAAGGCGCGCAAAGCGAGAATGGCCAGCATGAGGGCATGGCGGAAATGGTCAGCCGCCTGGAACAGCGGCTCAAGGAAAACCCGCGCGATCTCGAAGGCTGGGTCCTGCTCGGCCGCTCGTACCTGGTCACGCGGGACTATGCGAAAGCGGCCGAGGCGCTCCGCCAGGCGGTGGGTCTCTCGCAGGGCGATGCGCGGACCCTCGCGGCCTATGGAGAAGCCCTGACCATGTCCGCCGGCGGCACGGTCACACCGGACGCGCTGAGCGCGTTCGAAACCGCGTTGGAGCGCATGCCGGGCGAGCCGCGCGCGCGCTTCTATATCGGCCTTGCCGCCTCCCAGCGCGAGGATTTTCAGGGAGCGCTCAGAACCTGGATATCCCTTGAAGCCGACACGCCCGCCGGCGCCGGCTGGGCAAGCTTGCTGAAAAGCCATATCGAGCGCGTCGCCGGAGAATCCGGGCTCGATATCGAGGCGTTGCGTCTGGCGGAGCGCGCCAAGCGGCCGATCCCGGCGCCGCAAGCGGAAGCGCCGGCTCAGCCGCGCGGCCCGACCCAGGACCAGGTCGCGGCGGCTAAGGACATGTCGCCGGAGGACCGGCAGGCGATGATCCGGGGCATGGTCGAGCGGCTCGCGTCGCGCCTTGAGGAAAACCCCAACGATGTCGACGGCTGGATCCGTCTCGGGCGCTCATACGGCGTGCTGCAACAGCCCGACGCGGCGTTGAAGGCCTTCGCCCGGGCCGCCGAGCAGGCACCGAACCGGGTCGATGTTCAACTCGCCTATGCCCGGGCGCTGTTCCCGCAAGGCACCCCGGAATCCGCCATGCCGCCTGCCTTCAAGTCGGTGATCGCAAACCTGCTGAGCCTCGACCCGGCCCTGCCCGAAGCCATGTTCTATGGCGGCCTGATCGCCGCCAATGACGGCGACAAGGCGAAGGCGCGGGATCTCTGGAGCAAACTGCTCGAACGGCTGGGTCCCGACGCCCCGGTCCGCGCGGCGCTCGAGGAGCGCCTGAAAGCGCTCGACGGCGGCTGAGGCCGACTTGCCGATTGACAGGAACCGGCGGCGATGGCCTAAACCCAGGGAGTGTCCACCGAAGGCGGTCGATCGTGCACCTGAGAAACGCCGGCTTGCTTATCCTGCTGTGCCTGGCGCTTTACCTGCCGGGCCTCTCCGCAATCCCGCCGCTGGACCGCGACGAGGCTCGTTTCGCCCAAGCCTCCAAACAGATGGTCGAAACCGGCGACATCATCGACATCCGTTTCCAGGACACGCCCCGCTACAAGAAGCCGGTCGGCGCCTATTGGCTGCAAGCCGCGTCATCGGCGCTGTTCGCCCCGCAAGATCCGACGGCGATTTGGGCCTACCGTCTCCCGTCCGTGGCCGCCGCGATCCTGGCGGTCCTTATGACCCATGCCCTGGCGCGGCTGTTCCTGGCCGAAGACGCCGCCCTGCTGGCCGCCGGACTGCTCGCCGCAAGCTTCATGTTGACCGCCGAGGCGCATATGGCCAAGACCGACGCGCTGCTGCTCGCGACCGTCATCGCGGCTCAGCTCGGTCTCGCCCGCGCCTATACCGGCGCGCGGGGGGTGGGGACCTGGTTGGTCTTCTGGCTCGGCATCGGCTTCGGGATGCTGATCAAAGGACCGATCACGCCGCTGATCGCCGGCCTTACCGTCACCGCACTGGTGATCACCGAGCGCCGGGTCAAATGGCTGCTCGCGCTTCGCCCGCTCCTCGGCCTGCCCCTGGCGGCATTGCTGATCGTGCCCTGGGTGGCGGCTGTCCAGCTGCGTTCCGGGGGTGCTTTCCTGGAGAGTTCCGTTGGTGGAGATCTGATCCCCAAGCTGCTTGGGGCGATGGAATCCCATGGTTCTCCGCCGGGATATTATCTGTTGCTCCTGGCGCTTACCTTCTGGCCCGGCTCGCTGCTGGTCTGGCCGGCACTCGCGAACGCCTGGCGAAATCGGACCGAGCCGGCGGTGCGGTTCCTGCTCGCCTGGCTGCTGCCGTCCTGGCTGCTGTTCGAGATGGTGCCGACCAAGCTGCCGCATTACGTGCTGCCGCTCTATCCGGCCTTGGCGATTCTCATCGGCGCCTGGGTCGGCCGTTTCGCCGCCGCCACGAATAAGAACCATGGAGAAGCGCCACCGCTCCCCCGGGGGACACCGGTCATAAGTTGCCTCTGGCTGATGCTCGGCCTCGCGCTCGCGGTTGCCGCCGCCGCGCTACCCGTCCTCGGAACCGGTCCGGGTATTGCGCTGAAACCTTTGTCAACGAGCATATCAGCGACCGAGTGGACCGCCGGACAGATCCTACAGGCCTTGACCGCCGAGCCCGAGGCTTTCATCGCCGCTCCAATCGCAGCGGTGACGTCCATACTGGCTTTCAGCGCGCTGTGGCGGCGGCGACCGCGCCAGGCGGCGGTTACCGGCCTCGTCGGCGCGGCCCTGTTTCTCGCCGCGTTGGCGCAGTTGACAGTCCCCGCCTTGAACCATGTCTTCATCTCGCCTCGTGTCGCCGCAGCCTTCGAGCGGATAAGCGGCGATTGGGAAGAGCCGTTGATCGCCGTCGGCTTCCACGAACCGAGTCTGGTGTTTCTCGCCGGAACAAAGACCGAGCTCGTATCGCCAACCGACGCGGCAAAAGCCCTGGCCAGCCGGCACGGCGTGGTGGCCGCGATCGCGCGGCGGCACTACCCGGAAGTCGCCGGAATCGCGGCCGACATCGGCTTTCATATCGAAACCCGCCAAAGCATAGCGGGATTGAACTATTCCAACGGCCGCGAGGTCATCATCGACATGGTGACGAGAGCGCCATCGCCATGACCGACCGTGCGAGCAAGATGCTATCGCATCTCGGTTTCGCTTGGAGGGTCTTCCTGGGGGATCTGCCTCGTCCACCCCTGGGTTGGGTCCTCTTGCTCGTAACGGGGGCCTGCCTCGTGCTCGGTATTTTCGTGGACCGGGTCGTGATCCGGGCGGCGGCGGAAATCGGTGAAACCTACCGACGCGCCTTCGAAGTCGTCACGACGCTCGGCGATGCAACCGGGTGGCTGATCCTGTTGCTTGCCGGGATCGCCGTTTGCATCATTTTGAAGCGCAGGTCCGCGCATCCGGAAACGCGGGAGCGTTGGATCGCCCACGCCCACAGACTGTGGTTCGTGGTCCTGACGATTTTGGTTTCCGGCGCACTGCATCATCTCCTGAAAATCGTGATCGGGCGGTACCGGCCGCGCTATCTCTTCTCGGAGGAGCTGTACGGGCTGTCGCCGTTCAGTTTCGAAATCGCCCGCAATTCCTTTCCGTCCGGACATACCCAGACCATCGTCGCCATCTGCTGCGCGCTGTATCTCGCCTATCCGAGGCATGCGGCACTTTATGTGGCGCTGGCGGGAACGGTCGCGCTCAGCCGGGTCGCGCTTCTCGCCCATTATCCGAGCGACGTGCTGGGCGGCGCGTACCTTTCGATCTGCACCGCCATCCTCCTAAAACGCCACTATCTCGACCCGCGCGTGACAAGGGTGTTGAATCCCGCCGAGTCCGGGCGTTAAGAAGGCAGGGATGCAGGCCAATTGCCGGGACCACGCATGTGAGCGAGGCGACAAACCCAGTTCAACCCGCGACGGAGCCGGCCCGTCCGCCGCTCTTGTCGGTGGTGGTGCCGGTTCTGAACGAAGCCGACAACATTCGCCCGCTGGTCGGCGAGATCGTTTCGGCGCTGCACGGCATTTGCGATTTCGAGATCGTCTATGTCGATGACGCCAGCACCGATGGCACCCGCAACACATTGCTATCCTTGAAGAAAACCGAGCCCAGACTGCGGGTGATCGTGCACGAGAAAACCGCCGGACAGAGCGCCGGGTTGCGCACCGGCATCATGGCGGCCCAGGGCGATCTGATCGCGACCCTCGATGGCGACGGCCAGAACGACCCCGCCGATATACCCAAACTCCTGAAGGTCTGGCAGGAGGAGAAAAGCGCCGGGCGGCTGATGGTGACCGGACACCGGGTCAATCGGCGGGACAGTTGGGCCAAGCGCCGGGCCTCGCGAATCGCCAACGCGATCCGCCGCGCCGCCCTGCGCGACGACAATCCGGATACCGGCTGCTCCCTGAAATTGTATCAGCGTTCGCTTTTCCTGCGCTTCCCCTATTTCGACCACATGCACCGCTATCTTCCGGCCCTCGCCAAACGCGAGAATTGCGCGGTCCGCGTGGTTCCGGTAAATCATCGCCACCGGACCCAGGGGCGGTCGAAATACACCAATTTCGGCCGGCTTCTGGTCGGTATCCCCGACCTGTTGGGCGTCATGTGGCTGATCCGCCGCTCGCCTGGCGACCTCAAGAGCAAGGAAGCCAGATAATGGACTCCGTGATCGGCAGTATCATGAACTGGTTCTTTCCGAACGGGTTCGATGCCTGGGAGGCGATTCTGCTGGTGTTCGGCCTGACCGCCCAGGCGATGTTCACCGCGCGCTTCCTCGTCCAATGGCTGGTCAGCGAGAAAAAGCGCGAGAGCGTGATCCCGCTGGCCTTCTGGTATCTCAGCCTGTGTGGCGGCGTGATGCTGTTCTGCTATGCGGTGATGCGCAAGGACGCGGTGATCATGCTGGGCCAGGGAACCGGTATCTTCATCTATTCCCGCAACCTCTTCCTGATCTACCGCAAGCGCCGGGCCGACGCCGCCCAGGCCGCGCCGCCCACGACACCCTCCACCGCCTGACCCACTAGCGCCGCCCGCGAGCATTCCAAAGCCGTTCGCTGTCGTGGTAGCGTGCCGCGGTCTAACGCAATGCGCCCCTATTTTCCGGAGTATCCAATGGCGGAACAGCGCCTCGGCATCATCATGAACGGCGTCACCGGACGCATGGGAACGAACCAGCATCTGGTCCGCTCGATCCTGGCGATCCGCGCCGAGGGCGGGCTGCGGCTGAAGAACGGTGACCGGGTCATGCCCGACCCGATCCTGGTCGGGCGCAACCCCGAGAAGCTCCAGAAACTGGCGAGCGATCACGGCCTCAACCGCTGGACCATGGATCTCGACGCGGCGCTGGCGAACCCGGACGACACGATCTTCTTCGATGCCGCCTCGACGGGCCTGCGCGCCGGGCTGATCAAGCGGGCGGTGGCGGCCGGCAAGCATGTCTATGTGGAGAAACCCGCCGCCGAGACCCTGAAGGACGCGCTCGACGCCGCCCGCGCCGCCCAGGCCGCGGGGGTCAAACACGGGGTGGTCCAGGACAAGATCTTCCTGCCCGGTCTACGCAAAATCAAAATGCTTAGGGACTCGGGCTTCTTCGGACGCATCCACTCGGTGCGCGGCGAATTCGGCTATTGGGTGTTCGACGGCGAGTTCCAGGCGGCGCAACGACCAAGCTGGAACTACAAGAAATCGGAAAGCGGCGGCATCATTCTCGATATGCTGGCCCACTGGCGCTATGTCTTCGACAACACCATCGCGCCGGTGAAGTCCGTCTCCTGCCTCGGGGCGATCCACCATCCCCGGCGCTGGGACGAGAACGGCGAGGAGTATGCCGCCGATGCCGACGACGCGGCCTATGCGACCTTCCTTCTGGAAGGCGGGATCGTCGCGCAGATGAACTCCTCCTGGTGCACGCGGGTGCGGCGCGACGACCTGGTGACCTTCCATGTCGACGGCACCCATGGTTCGGCGGTATGCGGGCTGCACAAATGCTGGACCCAGTCGCGGATGAACACGCCGCGCCCGGTCTGGAACCCGGATGTTCCGCAGACCATGACATTCGCCGATCACTGGCAGGAGATGCCCGATCCCCAGCACTACGACAACGGCTTCAAGGAGCAGTGGGAGGGCTTCATCCGTCACGTCATGGAGAACGGGCCCTGGACCAACACCCTGCTGGAAGGCGCCAAGGGCGTGCAGCTTGCCGAGGCGGGGCTGAAGAGTTGGGAGGAGCGGCGCTGGATCGATCTGGAAGACCTCGCCCTCTGAGCTGGGAGTAGACCGGGTTACGCGGCCCCCGGCGCCATCCGCCACCTGATCCCCGCGAGCCGGTCGCCGATTCACCGCCCCCGGAACGCGGGATGCGCTATCCTTCACGGCTATCGCGTGACGTACGATCCGGGGAGGCTCCCATGGCTTATGATTTGGTCATCAAGAACGGCATGGTCATCGACGGTTCCGGCATGGCGCGGTACCGCGCGGATGTCGGCGTCAAGGGCGGCAAGATCACCCGGATCGGCCGGATCGCCGAGCCTGCCGAGGAGGTGATCGACGCCGAGGGCCATGTGGTCACCCCCGGCTTCGTCGACGGCCACACCCACATGGACGCGCAAATCTTCTGGGACACGCTCGGAAGTTGCTCGTGTTATCATGGGGTTACCACCGCCG
>JAYOEU010000051.1:0-25267 GCA_038116915.1 Alphaproteobacteria bacterium | reverse complement strand
CAAAACTACTTCGCTGCCGCAGGGTATGACCGCGACTAAATTGAATCTGCTCTAGGTTGCAGTATTAGCGACTCTCGCCATGACTTCAGTTGAACGTCGCCCTGGCGAAAGGCAGGGCCTAGTTCCGATGATTCCGCTTGCCTAGGGCACTTCACCGCTGGGTTTTTCACGCTGACCGTTCCGTTGCTTGGCCCTGCCTTTCGCCAAGGCGACGGTAAGATTATCGCGGTTGAACGAACAGGGGTTCAATCCATTGCAACCTGTATTAATCACCAAATGTGCTATGCCCCTACCGCTTTCGCAGAGCGCCCAAGATCTCTTCGGTGTGTTCGCCCAGCTTCGGGGCCGGGCGGTGGATCCTGGCCGGGGTGTCGGAGAGCTTCACCGGAAATCCGGTCATCCGGACCGTTCCGTGGCCCGGATGCTCCACATCCAGGACCATCTCCTGGGAAAGCACCTGCGGGTCGGAGAACACCTCGGCAAGGTTCATCACCCGCCCGCAGGGACAGCCGGCGGCGTTAATCACATTGATCCAATGATCGACCGTCTGGGTCTTGGTAACCTCGTTGATGATCTCAAGCAGAGCCGGCCGGTTGCGCATCCGGTCTGTATTGGTGCGGAAGCGGTCCTCATTCAGAAGGTGCGCAAGACCCAGTACCTCGAGGAACCGGCGCACGAAGACGTCATGGCTTGGCGCGACCGCGACCATGCCGTCCTTGGCGGGAAACAGCCCGTAGGGCGCGACGATCGGATGGTTATTGCCGGTACGTTCGGGGATTTGGCCGGTCGCGAAATATTCCGCCGAGAGATAGGCCATCATGCTGATCAGCCCGTTGGTGAGGCTCGATTCGACCGCCTGGCCGCGTCCGGTCCGCTCCCGCGCCTGCAGGGCTGAAACCACGCCGAGGGCGCAGTAGAGACCGGCGATCATATCGCTCATCGGCGGGGCGCCGCGCATCGGGTCGCCGTCCGGCGGACCGTTGACGCTCATGAAGCCGCTCATGGCCTGGGCGATGAAGTCGAAGCTCGGCCGGTCCACATAGGGGCCGGTGGAGCCGTAGCCGTTGACGCTCGCCCGGATCAGCCGCGGGTTGATCGCCTCGAGCCGCTCCGGCGTGAAGCCCATCTTGGCCAGCACGCCCGGGCGGTAGTTTTCCACCAGCACGTCCGCCGTCTCCAGCAGCCGCGCGAGATCCGCCTTTCCCTCATCGGTATAGAGATCCAGCAGGATCGACTTCTTGTTGCGGTTGAACTGCGCGAAATACCAGCTGAGGCCGTCCTTGATCGCTCCCTGACCTCGCACCGGATCGCCCGTGCCGCTCTCGACCTTGATCACCTCAGCGCCCATGTCGGCGAGCATCAGGGTGCAAAAGGGCCCCGCGAGGATGCGGGTCAGGTCGATCACCCTGATGCCGGAAAGCGCCATCGCCGGGCTCCGTCTATCCGTCCAGTTGTCCGCCGGGTTCAGCCCGCGGCGGTCGCAACCTCGTCCATGGCATGAAGCTGCAGGCGCGGCCCGGCCTTCATCACCTGGCCCGGCAACTCGCGGCCCATAACCCGTTCCACGTCATGGGCGATATCGATCATCTTGGAGAGATCAATGCCGGTCTCGATCCCCATCTCGTCCAGCATATAGACCAGATCCTCGGTACAGATATTGCCCGTCGCCTTGGGTGCGAAGGGGCAGCCTCCCATGCCGCCGAACGAGGCGTCATAGTGCGAGATTCCCTCATCCAGACCGGTCAGCACGTTGACGAGGCCGATCCCGCGCGTGTTGTGGAAATGCAGATGGATCGGCAGGCCCGGGACCGTGTCCTGCAGATGCCGCACCGCGCGTTGAACCACCGGCGGCGTTGCCATGCCCGTGGTGTCGCCAAGGCCGACGCCGGTGAAGCCGAACTCCTTATAGTGGCGCGCGACATATTCAATTTTTTCCACCGGCACATCGCCCTCGAACGGGCAGCCGAGCGCGGTGGCGATCGCGCCATGCACCGGGATGCCGGCATCACCGGCGATCTTGGCGACCTCCTCGAAACCGGCGAGAGATTCATCCACCGTCCGGTTGACGTTCTTCAGATTGTGGCTTTCGGAAGCGGACATAAAGACGATGATCTCATCGACGCCGGCCTCGCAGGCCCGGATCGCGCCCTTGGCGTTGGGCACCAGGGCCGAGAGCACCGTCCCCTTGCTCCGGTCGAGGCCGTTCAGCACCTCAACGACATCCACCAGTTGCGGCACCGCGCGCGGCGAGACGAAGGACGAGAACTCGATCCGCGGCACACCGGCGTCGATCAGCTTGTTGATCAGCCGGATCTTGTCGGCGGTCGGCACGAAGTATTTCTCCGCTTGCAACCCATCGCGTGGGCCAACCTCGCAGATCTCAACTTTCGTGGGTCTCGCCATGGGGACTCTCCGCTACGTCATAGGTGCTGGATGTTGATTGCCATGTCCCCTGGCACGGCGCAAGAAATCGCGTGATCGGGCCAGTGATAAGTTGGCCGGCTGGATCAGCGTGGAACGATTGCGCGGCGTATCCGGAGCTTGATTGACCCAACGACAGAGAGTTGATATTTTTAACCAGTTAATTTAATCGGTTGTAAAAAATGCATCACGCCATTCAAGCGACGGAGGCTAAGGCGCGCCTTGCCGAGTTGCTGCGCGCGGTTGAACGCGGGGAAAGCTTCGTAATCACCCGTCACGGCAAGACGATCGCGCATCTGCTTCCCGCATCGGCCACGGATCAACAGGTTCGCCGGGACGCAGTCGCGCGTTTTCGGGCAAGGAAGGCCGGTTGGGGGAAAGGCCGGCTTTCCGCACAGGAGATTCTCGATGCCCGCCGCGAGGGCCACCGTGCATGAATGCCATCGTCGTTGACGCCTCCGTCGCGGCAAGCTGGCTATTCGACGACGAAGATGACCCACGCTCGGCAATGGCGCTTCGGGCGCTCGAAGACGGACCAGGGCTGGTTCCTCAACTCTGGCACTACGAGATGCGGAACATCCTGCTCGTGGCGGTGCGCCGGGGTCGCATTTCCGAAGGTGGGATGGTTGACCGGGTCGCGGCCCTTGATGACCTGCCGCTCGCTACCGACAACGAGCCAAATCTGGGCCGCGCCCTTGCCTTGGCCTCGTTACACAATCTTTCATTCTATGACGCGCTCTATCTGGAACTCGCCTGCCGCCGCGAAGCCGCGCTCGCGACGCTTGATGCGCGCTTGAACGAAGCGGCTAGGCTTGAGGGCGTATCGGCCGACCGGTGATGGAAACCGGCGACATTGGAGGCCGGAGAACCTGCTAGCTCTTGATACGGACCGGCAGTTCCTTGATCCCGCGCAGGAAATTCGAATAGACCCGCTTCGGCGCGCCGGTCACCTCGATCTCTAGGCCGCGCGCCAGGACCTCTTCCCAAAGAATCTGAAGCTGAAGCTCGCCAAGCCGGTCGCCGACGCAGCGGTGGATCCCCCAGCCGAAGGACAGATGCTGGCGCGGCTTGCGGCGGTCGAGGCTGAAGGTGTCGGGATTGTCGATCGCCCCGTCGTCGAAATTGCCGGAGACGTACCACATCACCACCTTGTCGCCCTTGGCGATGCGGTTGCCCTTAAACTCGGTATCCCGGCTCGCGGTGCGGCGCATGTGAATGACCGGCGTGTGGTAGCGGATGGTTTCCGGCACCAGCTTGGCCACCAGGGAGGGATCGTTCCTCAGGCGCCGCATCTCGCCGGGGTTCTCGCTGAGCGCCAACAGGCCACCGGACATGGTGTTGCGGGTTGTGTCGTTTCCCCCGACGATCAGCAGGCCCAGGGTTCCGATGAACTCGGACCGGGTGAGATCGCGGGTTGAGTCGCTGTGCGCCATCATCGAGATCAGATCCCGGCGCGGCGGCGCCTTGGCCCGTTCCTCCCAAAGGGTTCGGAAGGCCTCGGCCATCTTGCCAAGCTCGACCAGCTGTTCCTCGCGGGAGCGCACCAGAGCGTCCGGCGCGTCGTAGTTGGCGACCGCCACATCCGACCAGTAGGTGAGGTTCCGCCGCTCCTCCCAAGGGTAGTCGAACAGGGTCGCCAACATCATGGTGGTCAGCTCGATCGACACCAGATCGACCCAGTTGAAGTCCTCGTTGCGCGGCAGGCTGTCCAGGATATCGCCGGTGCGCTGGCGGATCGTCGCCGACATCTCGTTCATCACCGAGGGTGAGAAGATCGGCTGCACGGTCTTGCGGTGGGCGGTGTGGCGCGGCGGGTCCATGCGGATGAAACTGCCGGTTTCCGTGCCCTTGGGGACATCAAGAATCTGAATGCCGCCAAGTTCGTTCGAGAAGGTCTCGTGATCGATCGAGACCGCCATGATGTCGTCATACCGGGTGATCGACCAATAGGGCCCGTAAGCGCTTTCGGGATGATAGTGGATCGGGCTTTCGCGGCGCATCCGCGCGAAGAGCGGCTTCCACGTATCCTCCTGATAGATCCTCGGATCGCTGACATCCGGCATTTCGGTGAGATTTTCCGCGAGCACCATATCCGGTCCCCCTTCTTGCGCCGCCCCACGCCCGCGAGGCGGCACACCATATCAGAATTTCCAATGCGGCGGCACGGCGCCGGCGACCTGAGAGCGGAAGCTGGCGATCCGGTCCGAGGCGAGGGAGCCGATATAGCAGGTCCTGAGGTCCGGCCCGCCGAAACCGATGCTGGCGCAATTGCCGAGCAGGCTGTCATTGGCCGCGACCAGATGGGCCCGTGTATAGGTGCCGTTCTGATACGCCGCCTCGGCCCGGTCGGTGACGCCTTGGTCGCCGCCGTCGAAGACCGTGTGCTGGCTGCCGTCCGGCGCGACCCGGACGATCCGATTGCTGACCACGCTGGTGCACCAGATCCCGCCCTCTGCATCGAACTCGAACCCGTCCGGAAAGATCCCGATGCCGTAATCCGCCGCGGTCTCGCGCGGGCCGAGACTGTTGTCGGCCTTGATCTCGAAGCGGCAGATCGAGCGGCCCATGGTTTCGTGCACATAGAGCCAGCGGCCCGACGGATCGATCTTGTTCTCGTTGGTGAAGCCGATCCCCTCGGCGACGATGCGCGGCGGCCCCTTGCCGTCCATCAGGATCACGAAGCCATCGGCAAAGTCCTTCTTGAAGGACTCATCCCGGTTCTTCGCCCAGGTGCTGACCGAGATCCAGATCCGCCCCTGCTCGTCCCGGTTGGCGAAGTTGCAGGCCGGCAGGGTGCGCCCGTCCACCTCGGTCAGGAACGCCTCCATCCGCCCGTCCCGATGGAGCCGGTAGATCCCGCCCTCGTCGCCCACATTGGCGATCAGGAACGAGCCGTCCGGCATCAGCGAATAGCCGTTCGGAATGAAGCCGGCGGGAACATCCCCGGTCTTGGCCAGATACAGCTCCGGCGCTCCGCCTTTCCCGATGCTGGCAATCCCGCCGCCACCCGCCGCATGGCTGGCAAAAAGATCCCCCTTCTCGGTCGCCACCACACATTCCGGGCGAACCAGGCCGGACCCGATGAAGGTGATGGCGTCGGCGGACAAGGTGAACATGAGCGGGCTCCCGGGCATCTATATCTTTGAACACAGGCTAGTCACGGCCCCGCCGCCCGGGCAAGTCGCCATGTCGGCCTGGCCGGGCGAGGCCATCCATCATCGGATCGATGATCCGATCGCGGCGCCAACCATCCGAAAACACTGGCGCCTTCCGCGCCACCCCGCCATCCTCTTTTCGACCCCGCCACCGCTTTCATCGGAGATCCGCCATGACAAAGTTCCGTACCCTTGCCGAGGGCCTGCAGTTTCCCGAGGGGCCGATCGCGATGTCCGATGGCTCGGTGATCCTGGTGGAGATCGGGCGCGGGACGCTGACCCGGGTGTGGGGGGACGGGAAGGCGGAGGTGATCTCGACCCCCGGCGGCGGGCCGAACGGGGCGGCGATCGGGCCGGATGGGGCCTGCTATATCTGCAACAACGGAGGGCTCAAGTTCGAGCGTGACGCGGCCACCGGCAATTCGCGGCCCGTCGGACAGGCCGACGATTATGTGACCGGGCGGATCGAGCGCATTGACCTTTCCACCGGCAAGGTCGACCGGCTCTATGACAAATGCGGCGACTTCAAGCTGAACGGGCCGAACGACATCGTCTTCGACCGGGACGGCAACATGTGGTTCACCGATCTCGGCAAGACCCGGCACCGGGACATGGACCGGGGCGCGGTCTATTGGGCCAAGCCCGACGGCAGCGAGATCCGCCAGGTCATCCAGCCGCTGATGACGCCGAACGGGATCGGTCTCTCGCCGGACGAGAAGACCGTCTATGTGGCGGAAACCGAGGCGGCGCGGCTCTACGCTTTCGACATCACCGGACCGGGCAAGGTGAGCATGATCGGCTTTCCCGAATCGATCACCGGCGGCCGGCTGATCACCTGCGACGGCGGGTATCGGAAGTTCGATTCCATGGCGGTCGAGGCGGACGGCAAGGTCTGTGTCGCCACCCTGCTCACCGGCGGCATCACCGTGGCCGATCCCAAGGGCGGCACCCATGAGTTCGTGCCGTTCGATGATCCCTACACCACCAATATCTGCTTCGGCGGCAAGGATATGAAGACCGCGACCGTATGCCTGTCCTATCGCGGACTGCTGGTCGACCTGCCCTGGCCGCGGCCGGGCCTGGCGCTGAATTTTCTGAATAAGTAACGAGCGCGCTCGGGACAGGACCCTTCGAGATGGGCGCTATGCGCCCTCCTCAGGGTGAGTGCAAATCTAACTGGCCGCTCACCCTGAGGGCGAACCAGAGCGCCTGTCCTGGACCCGATCCAGGATCTCGAAAGGTCCTGTCACCCATGACGTGCTATAGTCACTGAAGGTCAAACGGAGGCATCGGATCATGCATGTCGGAATGTCGGTCATCTTTCAGAATCCCGGACGCACGCGCCCGGATCGTGAGATCTACCGCGAGGAGATCGCGCTGGCCGAGATGGCAGAGCCGCTGGGCTTTGAGTCGGTCTGGAGCGTCGAGCATCATTTCACCGACTACACCATGTGTCCGGATCCGCTGCAGTTTCTGACCTACATGGCCGGACGCACGACGAAAGCCGAACTCGGCACCATGGTGGTGGTTCTGCCGTGGCGCGATCCGATCCGCACCGCCGAGCAGATCAGCATGCTGGACACCATCTCCAACGGCCGGCTGGTCCTGGGCATCGGGCGCGGCGCCGGGCGGGTTGAGTTCGATGGCTTCAGGCTCGACATGGCGGAAAGCCGGCCGCGCTTCGTCGAAGCCGCCCAGATGATCATGAACGGCCTTGAGAGCGGACATGTGGAATTCCGGGGTGAGTACTACACCCAGCCACGCATCGATATCCGCCCGGAGCCGTTCAAGAGCTTCCGGGGGCGCACCTATGCCGCCGCCGTCTCGCCGGAATCGGCGCGGATCATGGCCGAGCTCGGCATCGGCCTGCTGGTGATCCCGCAAAAGCCCTGGGAGCATGTGGAGCGGGAGTTCGCCGAGTACAAGACGCTGTACCAGCAGGTCAACGGAACGCCGGCGCCGAAGCCGATCTTCGCCACCTGGACCATTGTCGACGAGGACGAGAAACGGGCCGAGGCGCTGGCGCGGCGGTATATCGGTGGTTACTGGCAGACGGTCCTCGACCATTACGAGTTCCACAAGGACCATCTCAAAGGTCAGAAGGGCTTCGAATATTACGGCAAGTTCGCCGAGACCCTGCAGAAGGACCAGGACGGCGCGATCCAGTTCTTCATGGACCTTCAGGTCTATGGCACGCCCGCGCAATGCATCGAGAAGATCACGGCCATCGGCGACCGCCTCGGCTCCGACCGTTTCACGGGTATTTTCTCGATGGCCGGCATGCCGCACGACATCGCCAAAGCCAATATGGAACTTTTCGCCGCCAAGGTGATGCCGGCGTTGAAAGCACTGCCACCGGCCGAGGCGCGCATCCCCTCCGCCGCGGCGGAATAGGCTCCCCCTTTAAGAGGACCAAGACCATGAAGATCACCGCCATCCGCACCAAGGCGATCGAGATCCCGTTTCCGGCGCCGATCGGCACCTCGATCCACCGGATCACCGGGGTCTCCGGCCTGCTGGTCTGGCTCGACACCGACGAGGGGATCACCGGGGAGAGCTATCTCTGGGCGATCGGCGGTCACAAGGTGCCGGTGCTGGACGCCATGGTGCACGCGCTGACCGGCACTGTTATCGGCAAGGACCCGCGCGATACCGAGGCGCTCTACATGGATATGTGGCGGGAGATCAATTTCCTCGGCCATAAGGGCGTGACGATCTTCGGAATCGCCGCCATCGACACCGCCTGCTGGGACATCAAGGGCAAGGCGGCGGGCCTGTCGGTCGGCCGCCTGCTGGGCCGCGCGCGGGACCGGGTGAAAGCCTATGCCAGCGGCGGTCTTTGGGCGACCATGAGCATCGCCGAACTCCAGGCCCAGGCGAGGCAATTCGTCGCCGATGGGTTCAAGGCGGTGAAGATGCGCATCGGACTGCCGGACATTTCGGTGGATCTCGAACGCGTCGCCGCGGTCCGCGAGGCGATCGGGCCATCAATCGACCTGATGGCCGACGCCAACCAGGGCCTTACCGTCAGCCATGCGATCCGGCTCGGGCGCGGCCTCGAGAAATACAACCTCGTCTGGTTCGAGGAACCGGTCCAGGCCTATGACCTCGCCGGCTCGGCCCGGGTCGCCGAGGCACTGGACACACCGATCGCCAGCGGCGAGACCGAATATGCCCGATACGGCTTCCAGGACATGCTGGAACGCGGCTCGGCGGATATCCTGATGCCGGATCTGGAGCGGGTCGGCGGAATTTCGGAATGGCTGAAGGTCGCCCACATGGCCGCCGCTCTTGACGTGCCGGTCAGCCCGCACATCTTCACCGAGCATTCGCTCCAGCTCTGCGCGGCGGCGCCCAACGTGAACTATTCCGAGCATATGCCCTGGTTTACCGAGCTTTTCCAGGAGCGCATGGAAATGTCGGGCGGCGACATCCTGATCCCGGACCGCCCAGGCCTCGGCTTCAGCTTCGATCCGGATGCGGTGGAGCGGTTCGCGGTGTGACGGCGGTTGGTCGGTCCATGGCAACCTCAACCAGTGAAGCGTCAAGCGTTCATCCTCACCAATAACCGCCGTCGCCCTGGCGCAAGGCAGGGCCTCGCGCCCGGCCCATCCGCCTAATCTGGCGGCCCTCGGATGATCCCGTGACGAGGCACCTTCGAAGCATGGCTTTGCCGTTCGCCAGGGCGACGGAAAAAATTCGTCTCGGGTCGATGCTAAAGACCAGGATCCAGCATAGATTGCAGTCTTTGGGACGCCGTCCTGGCGAAACGCAGGGTCACCGCCTTGCGGCGGGCGGCGGAGAGCTTTTCGGTGGCCGCCTCGCGCAGGATTTCGGCCCCGAACCGGTCGGCGATAATGACCCCGCAGATATCGTCGTCGGGCAGCAGATCGCGCGGAAAGTCCGCTGCAACGGCGAAATAGAACCGATCACAGAAGTCCAGATACTCCCGCCATTTCCGGTCACCCCTGAAATCCGCGACCGAGGCTTTCACCTCAATCACCGTCACGGTGCCGGCGCGGTCGATGCCGATCACGTCGACTCGTCGGCCCGTCGCCAGAGAGAATTCCGTCAGCACACCTTGACCGAGATTCTCGAGCAACCGGGCCGCGCCCCGGGTAACGGCCCGGGTGATCTCGGGCACCGAGGCCGGTTGCGAAGACCCCGACTCGGTCATTTGACCAGATTGAGCGCGCCCCGGACGTCCGCGCCGTCCAGCCTGGCACCGCGAAGATCGGCGCCGGCGAATTGCGAGTCCCGCAACACCGCCCCGGTCAGGTTGCAATCGCGCAAATTCGCGTTGGTGAAGTCGCAGGCCGTCATCACCGCCTGATGCATGTCGGCACCGGCGAAGATCGCGTCCTGGAGATGGGCGCTTTCGAAATGACAGGGCCAGTATTGCGTCGTCGCGCCGACGATCTGGATCGGGCCGATCTTCGCTCCCGACAGGTCCGCGCCCGTCAGGTTGGCGCGCCGGAGCGTGATGCCGCGCAAATCCGTATTGCGCAGATTGGCGCGGCGCAGGTCGGCGAACGTCGCATCGGCCATCAGCAGGTCGCTGCCCGAGAGATCACAGCCGTTCATGACCGCGTAAGCAAGGTCGGCTGCGGCCAGATTGAGGGACGCCAGGGTCTGGCCGCTGATATCCCGGCGCTGCAGATCCGCACGCGCTCCCTCCCGCCCGGCGGTTCGGATCCAGGTTGCGTGGCTGAGCAGCATCTTGCGCATCTCGTCGCCAAGCGCGTTGAGCAGCCGCGGCATGACGGCGCCCATGCCCTCAAGCGTCTCGCGGTCGATATTGCTGAACACGGCGCCGGCGAGATCGGCATCATCCAATGCAGTTCCGCTGAGGGTGACGTTGTAGAGGATCGTGCCGTGCAGGATCGCGCCGGTAAGATTGGCCTCGGTAAGATCGGCGCCTTCCAGATTGGCGCCGGTGAAATTGGAATGGCTGAGATTGGCCCGCACGAACTTGCAGTTCCGCATGTTCGAGTCGGTGAGGTCCGTCTGAACGATGAAGGAATGCGACAGCTTCGCCTGGGCCATGTTTGCCCGTACCGCGGTCGCCGCGGCCATATCCATCGCTTCGCCCTGGGGCCGGGCCGAGACCAGATTGCCAGCCTTATCGGGCTTTAGCAGCACGCCGTCGCGGAGATCCGCGTCGACAAGGCTCGCATCGGTCAGATTCGCCGCCCGAAAGCAGGCGCCGCGAAGGTCGACCCGGTCCAGCTTTGCCTCGCGCAGATCGGAGTGCCTCAGATCAGCGGCGAACAGCGTCGATTGCGAGAGGTCGGCGCGGCGCAGATCCGCGCTCTGAAATTTCGCGCCGCTGAAATCGGCGCCGATCAGAGTGATGCCCCTGAGATCGAGATAGCTGAGGTCGCAGGAGGCAAGATTGGCGCGCTGGCCGCCGTTGCGACCGGTCTGGAATTTCTCGTGCTTGTCGACGATGACCAGCAGTTCCTGCTGACTGACCTTCCGGAGCGCGATCCGCTCGGGCGGCTCCTGGGGAACGACGTCGCGTTGGCTTGCCGCGACTCGTGACGCGTGCCCTGGTTCGAGAGGCGAGGGTGTATCGGCGTTCACCACGTTCCTTTCGGTCCAGCCGACGGCCACGGCGCCGGACTCAAGACTCCTCACAAGGCGGAGAAGAATCCTCCCCTAGCAACCGAGGTGCAAAAAAGATACCACAAATGCAAACAATTCCAGAGACCGGACCGGCGACCCCGGTTCAGTCGTCTCAGTAGGGGACGGTGCCGATAACCACCGTGCGGTGCAGGACCCTGGCATGAGCCGACATGTCGTAGTTCCGGTCGGCCCGGTGCAGCAGGCAGCGGTTGTCCCACATCACCAGATCGCCCTTCTTCCACTTGTGGCGGTAGACATTGGCCGGCACAGTCGCCCGTTCGAGAAGGTCATCCAGCATCGCCTTGCCCTCGGCCTCGGGCATGCCCTCGATATGACTGATATGCATGCCGAGATAGAGCGATTTGCGCCCGGTTGCCGGGTGCGTGCGCACCACCGGGTGGACCACCGGCGGCCGCTCGCGCTTCTGCTCCTCGGTGGCCGGCTTGTTGCCGGTATTGCGACGGCTGGCTTCCCAGCTATGCACCGCCTTCAAGCCGTCCAGCGCCCGCTTTTCCTCCTCCGGCAGGGCGTCATAGCCCATATGCATGTTGGCGAACAGGGTATCACCCCCTTCCGGAGGCACCTGGACCGCGTGCAGCAGGGTCGTGAGCGAGGGAACCGCGTGATAGGACTTGTCGGTGTGCCAGAAATAGTTGCCGTGGGTGTTCGGCGTCGGCGTCGGCTTGCCGGTGACCGAGTCGATATTGGTCACCGTGTGCACGATCGGATAGCGGCTGCCGTCCGGCAGGCGTCCGACATGCTGTTCAAGCTCGCCGAAATTCTTGGTGAAGGCGTGCTGCTGATCCTTGGTGAGATCCTGATCCCGGAACACCAGCACATGATGCTCGACGAAGGCATCCAGGATCGCGTCCCGGACCGCCGGGCCGATCGGCTGGGAAAGATCGATCCCCCGGATCTCCGCGCCGGCGACAGGGCTCAGCCGCGTGATGGTGAAGGGCAACGAGGCGGCGGTTTTCTGGCCGGTCGACGGTGAAAGCTCGTTCATGATCCCAACTCCCTCAAGCCGACGCGCGGTGCGTCCACGGCGCATGCCCACAGGATGCCGGATTGCCCGCCCGCTGGCAACGCGGCTGGTAAGGAGGCCCGTGAATCAGCGAGGAGAGGATGACCAAATTGCCGCGCCCGTCCGGCGTAAAATTTTTCCACGGTTATCGGCGAAAAAAATTTGGAGCGGGCGATGAGATTCGAACTCACGACTTCAACCTTGGCAAGGTTGCGCTCTACCCCTGAGCTACGCCCGCGCTCCACGCTGTGGATCGTCGGAACTTGATCCAAGCGGAGGCCGGATAATACCCAGCGCGGCTTGATTTGCAAGCGCTCCTTTGATGTTTTCGCCGGGATTTTGCCCGGGGCTCGCCTTGGCGGACTCAGCGGGGTACAAGGGGCACGGAATCAAAGCCGGATCAAGACCCATGCCTCACTCGAACGCGAAACCGGCCGCGCGCCCCGCGACCGACCCGGACGACGACCGCGACGCCGACGGCAAGGCGCGGCCGGAGGATGTGCTGGCGCGGCTCGATGCATTGGAAATCGAGGCGAGGACGCATCATCATCCGCCGCTCTTCACGGTCGAGCAGTCGAAGGAGCTGCGCGGAGATCTGCCTGGCGGGCATTGCAAGAACCTGTTCCTGCGCGACCGCAAAAGCCGGATGTGGCTGGTGGTCTGCCGCGAGGACCTGCGCATCGATCTGAAGGCGCTCGGTCCGCGCATCGGCGCCGACCGGCTGTCCTTCGGCAGCGCCGACCGGCTGATGCGGGTATTGGGGGTGATCCCCGGCGCGGTATCGCCCTTCGCGCTAATCAACGACACGGAAAACGAGGTCACGGTGATCCTGGATAAGGGAATGATGGCGCTTTCGCCGCTCAACTATCATCCCATATCGAACGAGATGACCACGGCGATCACGCCGGACGGGTTGCTGCGCTTCATCCGCGCCTGCGGGCACGACCCTCAGGTGGTGGATCTGGAAGCCGGGGATTGACGGCTCTTGCCTTTGGGGACAACAACGCCACATAGACGGAAAGCCTTCCGGGAATAGCGAGGATCTGGGGATGGAAACGTTAATCAATGGCGGCGCCGCCGGGCCGGGCGCGGCCGATTTGATCAAGGACTCCACCACCGCCACGTTCATGGCGGATGTGGTCGAGGCATCGATGAATGTCCCGGTGATCGTCGATTTCTGGGCGCCCTGGTGCGGCCCCTGCAAGCAGCTGGGCCCGATCATCGAAAAGGTCGTGCGCGAGGCCGGCGGCGCGGTTCGTCTGGTCAAGGTCGATATCGATCAGAGCCCGGAGATCGCCCAGCAGATGCGGGTGCAGTCCATCCCGGCGGTCTTCGCCTTCAAGAACGGCCGTCCGGTGGACGGCTTTGCCGGCGCTTTGCCCGAAAGCAAGGTACGCGAGTTCGTCAAAAAGCTGACCGGCGGCGCGGCGGGCGATTCGCCCCTGGACGAGGCCCTGGATACAGCCGATGAGATGCTGGCGCAGCAGGACTTCCAGGGCGCCGGCGGGATCTACAGCCAAGTCGTCCAGCACGATCAGACCAACGCGCGCGGTTTTGCCGGTCTCGCCAAATGTCTGATCGGGATGGGCCAGTTGGACCAAGCAAAGCAAATGCTGGACAACCCGCCGGAGGGCATGGACGTCAAGGCTCCGGAGATCCAGGCGGTCATCGCACAGCTCGATCTGGCGGCGGCGGGCGCCGATGCCGGCGAGGTCGGAGAATTGCGCGCGGCCGTTGACGCCAACCCGAAGGATCTGGACGCGCGCTATGACCTTGCCATGGCGCTCTATGGCAGCGGCGATCGCGAAGGCGCGATCGACGAACTGCTGGAAAGCATCCGCATCAACCGGGCCTGGAACGACGAGGCGGCGCGCAAGCAGCTAGTCAAGCTGTTCGGCGCTTTCGGTCATACCGACCCGCTTACCATCGACGCGCGCAAGCGGCTGTCATCGATCCTGTTTTCATAAGATAGAGGGAAAGAACCGACGTGCGGGCACGGGGCTTCACGACAGGCATCGACGATCTGCCGGCGACACTGCCGGTATTTCCGCTGCCCGGCGTCCTGCTCCTGCCGGGAGGACGCCTGCCGCTCAATATCTTCGAGCCCCGCTATCTTGCCATGTTCGACGACGCGCTTGCCGGCAACCGGTTGATCGGGATGATCCAGCCGAGCGCCGGGCAGGAACAGGCCGCGGTTCCGGATCTCTACCCCACCGGTTGCGCGGGCCGGATCGTGCAGTTCTCCGAGACCGAGGATGGCCGGTACCTGACCACCTTGCTTGGCGTCGCGCGGTTCAACTCCTCGAGCGAGGTCGACTCCATGCGCGGTTATCGCCGCATAATCGCGGATTGGACCCCATTCCACGGAGACCTCGAGCGGAACAGCGATCCGGGCATTGATCGCGACCGGCTGCTGGCCTCGTTGAAAGGATATTTCAGCCGCAAGGGGATCAAGGCCGATTGGGAGGCGATCGAGAAGACCGACGATTCCCATCTCGTGACAACCTTGGCGATGCTGTGCCCGTTCGATCCGACCGAAAAGCAGGCGCTGCTCGTCGCGCCAAGTCCGTCGGACCGGGCGGAAACCATGATCGCGCTTATGGAAATGGCGGCTCACCCTTCGGACGGGACCGACAATGCCAGACACTGAACCCGAAAACGCCCAGCCGGGACCGAACGCAGCGGACGGAAAATCGACGTCTGCGGAACGGGCGGTCGAACCTAAACTCCTGGAGATCCTGGTCTGCCCGTTGACCAAGACGCCGCTGCGCTATGACGCTTCCGCTCGGGAGTTGATCAGCGAGCAGGCGGGCCTGGCCTTCCCGATCCGCAACGGGGTGCCGATCATGCTAGTCGACGAGGCCCGGACCTTGAACGATGATCCGGTAGCCGAGGGCGCGGCGGCCCTGGCGCAAGGCGGCCGGGGTGGGAAAACATCATGAGCGGCGCGTCGGAGACGAAAATCTGGCCGACGGAAATCCGCGTGAATTCCGCGGAAAAGCGGCTGGAGATCGAATTCGAGAGCGGCGAAAGCTTCTCGATCCCGGCGGAGCTGCTGCGGGTCGAAAGCCCGTCGGCCGAGGTTCAGGGGCACGGGCCGGGACAAAAGACCACCGTAGCCGGCCGCCGTCATGTCGGAATCATCGCCGTCGAGCCGGTCGGCAACTACGCAGTACGGATCCGTTTCGACGATCTGCACGATACCGGCCTGTATTCCTGGCGCTATCTGCATGAACTCGGCACCGATCAGGATCGGCTCTGGGACGCCTATCTCCAACGGCTTGAGGAACAGGGTCTGAGCAGAGACCCTTGAGCCCCCCTAGGGCAGGCGTCCCCGCAACATGCTCGGCAGGTCGCCAACCAGGCCCATGGCATGACGCATAAATAGCTTTTTCAGCGGCGGTATCCGGTTCACCAGCCCAAGACCGCCGGATCTGAGCGCCCGAAGCGGCGCGATGTCGTTTGAGAACAGCCGGTTCAGCCCGTCCGTCGCGAGCACCAGGGTCATGGTGTCGGTCCGGCGGGATGCCTGGAACCGGCGCAGCACTTCCGGCGCGCCGATATCAAGCCCGAGACTGGCCGACTCCGCCAATACGTCCGCCAGCGCGGCGATATCCCGCAGCCCGAGATTGAACCCCTGGCCGGCAATCGGGTGAATGCCATGTGCCGCATCGCCGACCAGGGCCAGACGCGGGCCGGTCTGGCTTTCCGCATTGACCAGCGACAACGGAAAAGACCAGCGCCCGCCCTCGATCGAAAGCGCGCCCAGGCAATCGTCGAACCGCGCGGACAGCGCGCCGGCCAGATCCTCGTCAGCCAGTTCCAAAAGCGCTTTTGCCGTGTCCGTGCGCTCGGTCCAGACGACGGATGACCGGTTCCCCCGCATCGGCAGGAACGCGAGCGGTCCGCCGGGCATGAACCGCTCATGGGCCACGCCGAGATGCGGGCGCTCATGGCGGACGGTGAACACGAGACTGGTCTGGCCGTAATCGAGGCGGGCTACCCGAATTCCCGCAAGCCGCCGAATTCTGCTTGCGCGCCCGTCCGCGCCGACCAGCAGGTTCACCCGCCGTGACGAGCCGTCATCAAGGCCGACGGAAATGGCAACGGGCGAGGTCTCGATGGCTTCAATACCCGTGGCCGGCTGAAATGAGATCCCGTGGTGCGCCCGGACCGCATCCAACAAGACCCGCTTCAAAAGCGCGTTTTCGACGATATGCCCCATGGGCTGGTCACCGATGTCACGGTGATCATAGTGAAGGAAGCGCTTGGAATCGCCGTCCGAAACCCGGATGTCCAGAATGGGTTCCGCCTCGGCCGACAACGCGTCCCAGACACCCAGGGTCTCGAGCATGATCCGGCCGCCGGCGGCGATCGCGGTGGTTCTTCCGTCACGGTCCGCCCGGGTGATGACGGAGGCCGGGGCACGATCAACCAGGAGGGTCCTGAATCCGCATTGCCCCAGCGCCAATGCCGCCGTCAGCCCGGAAAGACCACCCCCGGCCACCAGCACATCCGCCGCGAAATCCTTGGTCACCAGATCAATTCCCTGTCCCGCAAATGCAACCCAGTCTCGTTGCGGGCCGACCATAACCCGCGGAGATACCGCAGGCACGGGATTTCGGAATCATTAATTGATTAAAAAATAAGCAATTTGGCCATTATGGTTAATTTTTAGGCATATCGTTTGTCAAATGGAATGGAAAAACTTACCCAAAACCTTCTCAAACCGTTGATAAAAAAGGTGTTTTTGGCACACGCCAAAATCGGCACGGATCTTGACAAGGGAGTTCGGGGGCGCGGTGCGCGCCGGAGAATTCGCCTGGGTGCCGAAAAATCACCATGGGCATCCAACCGTGAAAGGAGCGGGACGACATGAAGCTTGTGATGGCGATTATCAAGCCCTTCAAGCTGGACGAAGTACGCGAAGCGCTGACCGGCCTGGGGATCCAGGGTCTGACGGTGAGCGAGGTAAAGGGCTTCGGACGGCAGAAGGGACAAACGGAAATCTACCGCGGCGCCGAGTACGCGGTGAATTTCCTCCCGAAGGTCAAGGTTGAGGTCGCGGTGACCGATGACCTGGTCGACCAGATCGTCGAGACGATACAGCGTTCGGCGAACACCGGCCGCATTGGAGACGGAAAGGTCTTCGTCCTGGATTTGGCGGCGGCGGTGCGCATTCGCACCGGCGAGTCCGGCGCCGACGCTCTTTAAGGAACTGGAAACATGAAAAGAATTTGGATCTATGGGCTGTTCTGCCTAACCTTGGGTATCTCCACCGTCGCAATCAGTGGAGCGGCCTCGGCCGCAGTCGACAACGAAACCGCGTTCATTTTCAACACCTTGTCGTTCCTCTTGCATGGCTTCCTGGTCATGTGGATGGCGGCCGGATTCTGCATGCTGGAAGCGGGCTTGGTCCGCTCGAAGAACACCACGATGCAGTGCTCCAAGAATATCGGCCTCTACGCCGTTGCCGGCATCATGTATTGGCTGATCGGCTATAACCTGATGTACAACGGCGTTGACGGCGGCTGGATGGGCATGCCTGGGCCATGGAGCGCGTCGGATCCGACGGTGACCGCCGAAGGGTTCAAGGGCGAGGATGGCAGTGGCTATGCGGCCGGCTCCGACTGGTTCTTCCAGATGGTGTTCGTCGCCACCGCGGGATCGATCGTCTCAGGAACCGTTGCAGAGCGCGTAAAAGTCTTCGCGTTCCTGATCTTCATCGTCATCCTGACCGGCGTGATCTACCCGCTGCAGGGTTCCTGGACCTGGGGCGGTGGATGGCTTTCGGAGAAGGGCTTCCTGGACTTCGCCGGGTCGACCATCGTCCATTCCGTCGGCGGTTGGGCCGCGCTTTCCGGAGCCTTGATCATCGGCGCCCGCCGCGGCCGGTTCCGCGCGGACGGACGGGTTACGCCCATGCCGGGCGCGAATCTTCCGCTTGCGGCGCTTGGAACCTTCATCCTTTGGATGGGCTGGTTCGGCTTCAATGGCGGCTCCCAGCTTGCCATGGGGTCGGCGGCGGACGCCGTGGCCATCTCGTCGATCTACATCAACACGAACCTGGCGGCGGCCGGTGGCGTGGTCGCGGCGATCATCCTCACGCAGATTCTGTATCGGAAACTTGACCTGACGATGGCCCTGAACGGCGCGCTCGGCGGTCTCGTGGCGATCACTGCCGAACCCTTGGCCCCGGCACCGGGCGTGGCGATCATCATCGGCGCGATCGGCGGCGTTCTGGTCGTGGTCGCGGTTCCGATGCTCGACAAGCTCAAGATCGATGACGTCGTCGGCGCGATCCCCGTGCATCTGGTCTGCGGCATCTGGGGCACCATTGCCGTGGTCTTCAGCAATGCCGATGCCAAGCTCGGCATCCAGATCCTCGGGATCGTCGCAATCGGCGCCTTCGTGTTCGTGTCGAGCTCGATCGTCTGGTTCGCGATCAAGATGATCATGGGCGTCCGGCCGACCGAGGAAGACGAAGCCCTTGGTCTCGACCGGGCCGAGTGCGGCATGGAGGCCTATCCCGAGTTCGGACGCGGATCCCAGACGATCTGAGGAGCCTGTCCAAACTCAACACACTGTTCCTCCTCACTGGGGCTCGGGAATTTCCCGGGCCCCTTTTCTTTTGGGGCCGGCAGGCGCTGCCTGCAACGGGAGATATCTTGCCTCATAACATGAAGGTTGTCTGTTAAGTTCCCGTCTCGTAAAATAGAATCGTTTTGGCACTTAACGGTCGGCCCGCCGGCCTGGATAAAACGGACTCCATGCTCAATCCAAACCTGGCGCCGCTGGGGCACTATACCTTCGCCCGACTGAACGAGATTCTCGCGGACCATGCGCCGCGATCGAACGAGCCGCCGATCCTGTTCTCCCTGGGCGAACCGCAGAAGGCGCCGCCGCCGTTTCTCGCCGAAACCATCGCCGCGCATGACAACCTATGGAACCGCTACCCCCCTCCGACCGGTGACGAGGCGTTTCGCAATGCGGTGACCGGCTGGCTGAACCGACGTTTCAATCTTCCGCGCGGCTTTATCGATCCGGCGCGGAACGTGGTGCCGGTCCCCGGGACACGGGAGCCGCTGTATCAGATCGGATTCCTCTGCACGCCGCCCGAAAAAGCCGGGAAGCGGCCCGCTGTCCTGATGCCCAACCCGTTTTATCACGTGTATCAGGGAGCCGCGATGGTCGGAGGCGGCGAGCCGGTCTATCTGCCGGCTCATGCCGAGAACAATTTTCTGCCGGTCCTGGAGGATCTGTCGGAAGACCTTCTGGCGCGCACCGCGTTGTTCTTCCTGTGTACGCCCGCCAATCCGCAAGGCACAACCGCCAGCGCCGGCTACCTCAGGCGCGCCATCGAATTGGCGCGCGAGCACGATTTCGTTCTGGCGCTGGACGAATGCTATTGCGAAATCTATCGCGGCGAGGCGCCGGTCGGCGGTTTGCAGGTCTGCGCCGCCCTCGGCCAGGGCCTAGACAATGTGATCTCTTTCCAGTCGCTTTCGAAACGCTCCAGCGCCCCGGGCCTGCGGTCCGGCTTCCTCGCCGGAGATGCGCGGATCATCGAACGGTATGGCCAGTTCGTCACCTTCGGCGGCGCGCCGCTGCCGCTGCCGGTCCTGCATGCCTCCACGGCCTTGTGGAACGATGACGGACATGTTGTCGAGAACCGGGCCTACTATGCCGAGAATTTCAAGCTGGCCGAAGAAATCCTTAGTCCAAAAACCGATGTATTCATCCCGCCAGCGGGGTTCTTTTTGTGGCTGGACGTCGGCGACGGCGTGAGCGCCGCGCGCACCTTGTGGCGCGAGGCGGCGATCAAGACTTTGCCCGGCGGACTGATGGCGAGGGACGATCCGCAAGGGCGAAATCCGGGTGATCCCTATCTGAGAGTTGCGCTGGTCTATGAGGCGGAGAAAACCGAACGCGGGCTAAGGCGGCTCGCCGAAATACTGTTCTAGTCACGAAGAGTCAGGTCCGGGCGGCAAGGCCCGGATCGGACGGGGTGAGGCGATATGGCGACAACCAACAGCACCGATCCGAGCTCGTTTGCCTCCGGCGCCAGCGGCGCGTCGGGAGGTGTGCAGGGATTTCTGAAGCGGCGCGGCCGCGAGGTAATCGGGGGCACGTTGCTGTCCCTTGCCTTCCTGCTCGCCGCCGCCCTGTTCACCCATCACCCCGCCGATCCGTCGTGGAATACCGCCGGCCCCGGCGAGGCGCGCAATCTCCTGGGCTATCCCGGCGCCCTGGTATCCGACATCCTCTCCCAGTCCCTCGGACTGGCGAACCTGGCCTTGCTTTCGGTTCTGGCCGCCTGGGGCTTCCGCTTCATGTCACAGCGGCCGGTCGACGGCCTGTCGGTCCGGATCGCCCTGCTGCCGCTGGCGCTGCTGGTCCTGGCCGATGTCCTCGCGGCGCTTCCGGTCCCCGATTGGTGGCCGCTCCGCTCCGGTCTCGGCGGCTTTTCGGGAGAACTTCTGGCGCGGCAGCTGATCGAACTGAACCTGGTGGCTCCATCCTGGCGGATCTGGCTCGATACCGGTTTGGGCATCCTGGCGGTTCTGACGGTGCTCTGGTGCCACGGCGTCACCTGGGGCGAGTGGCTCGGCTTCATGCGGAAGCTTCCCGGACGCCTCTGGCGGGCGGCAAAATTCAGCGGCCGCGGCGGACGGATCGGAACCCGCGCCGTAAGCGCCGGACTGGGAGCAACCGCGGGGTTGGCGAAGCGTGGGCTGGAAGCCGCGCGTGCCCGTCACGAGCCGCGCCTGGGCGCGAGCGGCGCCTCACCGCTTGGCCGCGCGCGTGTCGCGGATACGCCTCCAGCGGCACGGCGTTCGGTCCTGGCTCCCGAAGCGCCCCAGAACGACAAGCCGGAGAGCGCCGCCGGTCCCCAGGTCGAAACCCAGGCGGATAGTCCGCGCGGCAAGCGCCGCGCCGCCGCCAAGCAGGAGAGCCTCGACCTCACTCCGGCCGGCGAATACCGGATGCCGCAATTGAGTCTGCTGGCGCCGCCGCCCTCGGAGGTGGCCGGAGGCCCGGACAAGGATACGCTGGAAGCCAACGCGCGCATGCTCGAGACGGTGCTCCAGGATTTCGGCGTCAAGGGCGAGATCGTCAAGGTCCGGAGCGGACCGGTGGTCACGCTGTATGAGCTGGAACCGGCCCCGGGGACGAAATCATCGCGGGTGATCGGCCTCGCCGATGACATCGCCCGCTCGATGAGCGCGATTTCCGTGCGTGTTGCAGTCGTCCCGGGGCGTAATGTGATCGGTATCGAACTGCCGAACACCAGCCGGGAAATGGTCTTCCTGCGCGAAATCTTCGAGGCGCATTCCTACGAGAAATCCGGCGCGAAACTGCCGATCGCGCTCGGCAAGGACATCGGCGGCACGCCCGTGGTGGTGGATCTCGCGAAAATGCCGCATCTGCTGATCGCCGGAACCACCGGATCGGGCAAATCCGTCGCGGTCAACACGATGATCTTGTCGCTGCTGTACCGTTTGTCACCGGAGCAATGCCGGATGATCATGGTCGACCCCAAGATGCTGGAACTCTCGATCTATGACGGCATCCCGCACCTGCTGAGCCCGGTCGTCACCGATCCAAAGAAGGCCGTTGTCGCGCTGAAATGGACGGTGCGCGAGATGGAAACCCGGTATCGAGCGATGTCCAAGCTCGGGGTCCGCAACATCGACGGATACAATGTCCGGCTCGCCGAGGCCCGCAAGAAGGGCGAGGTGCTGAAACGCCGGGTTCAGACCGGCTTCGATCCCGACACCGGCAAACCGGTTTTCGAGGACGAAGCGCTGGACCTGACGCCGCTGCCCTATATCGTCGTGGTGATCGACGAGGTTGCCGACCTGATGCTGGTCGCCGGCAAGGATATCGAAGGCGCGGTGCAGCGCCTGGCCCAGATGGCCCGCGCGGCTGGCATCCATGTCATCATGGCGACCCAACGGCCATCGGTCGACGTCATCACTGGCACCATCAAGGCCAATTTCCCGACCCGGATCAGCTTCCAGGTCACGTCCAAGATCGACAGCCGGACGATTCTCGGTGAACAGGGCGCCGAACAGCTCCTCGGCCAGGGCGACATGCTGCACATGGCCGGCGGCGGGCGGATCACCCGGGTTCACGGCCCCTTCGTCTCGGACGAGGAGGTCGAGGACGTGGTGTTGCATCTCCGGGCTCAGGGCGAGCCGGAATACAATGATTCGATCACCGAGGAGGATGAAGTCGGCGATCCGCTCGCGCCCTATGGGTTGGGCGTCGGCGATTCCGAAGGCGGCAGCGGCGACGAGCTTTATGATCAGGCTGTCGCCATCGTCGCCCGAGAGCGCAAGGCCTCGACGAGCTTCATCCAGCGGCATTTGAAGATCGGCTACAACCGCGCCGCGACCATCATCGAGAGGATGGAAACCGACGGAGTCGTCAGCCCAGCGAACCATGTCGGAAAGCGCGAAGTGCTGGTAGGTGACCACTCCGAGGATTAAAATAGCAACTCGCGTCTTGCGATGACCGGGTCGGCATGCCACATCGGGGCGATGATCAAACATGCTCTCCTCGCTCTCGCCCTCGTGCTGTGGGTCCATCCGGGCTCGGCCGATGCGGCGAACCTCAATGCCAAGGACCGCGCCGATGTCGGGCGGATCGAGGCGTATCTGAACGCCATCACGACGCTCAAATCGAAGTTCATCCAGCGGGCCAGCACCGGGAATATCGCCAGCGGCACGGTCTATATCTCCCGCCCCGGCAAGATGCGCTTCGAATATGACCCACCGGCGCCGATTCTGCTGGTGGTGGACGGCATCTTCCTCATCTATGTCGATAAGGATCTGGAGCAGATCAGCCATGTGCCGATCTCCTCCACGCCGCTCAGCGTTCTGGTCTCGGAGAATGTCAGCTTCGCCGAGAACCATGATGTTGGCGCGGTGGAGCGCGGACCCGGCACCCTAGCGGTAACCCTGACCATGAAGAGCGATCCGGAAGCAGGCGCGGTCCGCCTGCTGTTCACCGACGCGCCGATGGCGTTGAAGCAATGGTATATCCGCGACGCCCAGGGCGTGGAGGTCAAGGTGTCGCTACTGGACGCGGAGCGTGGCGTCGACTTGGACTCAACCCTGTTTCAAGTCAATCCCGGCATGTTCGGGCAAAAGGACCGGAATTAGCCGTCCCGCACCTCGCGGTTTAGTCCTGGCGCTGAAACGGCCTTATCAATAGTCCGAGAAAGCCTGTATCCGCCCGGCCTTCGACGCCGATTTTCATATCGAGCGCCCGGGGCGTAGGACTGCGCGAGCCGAAAAGCGTGTCCCAGAAACTGAAGATCGTTCCATAGTTCGAATCCGTGTCGGACCGCACCGCGTGATGATGCACCCAATGGATCGACGGGGTGATCAGAATTGCGGATATCTCCTGCTCCCGGCCCTTGTGGAGACTGAGATTCGAATGCTGAAACGCGGCGGCCAGCAGCACCATGGCCTCGAAGGCAAGTACCGAGGCCAGAGGCATGCCCAGCGCCAGAATCACAACGGCCCGGAAGCAGGCGGATAACAGGACCTCGCAGAAATGGAACCGCACGGACGTGGTGACATCGAGAAACTCGTCGAGGTGATGGACCTGGTGAAACCGCCACAACACCGGCACCACATGATTGGCGCGGTGCCACCAATAGATCAGAAAATCGAGAATCACCACATCGACGACGATCGGCAGCCACCCGGTATACCAATCGGGCCGCCAGTCCAGGGCCGTGTCCGTCGCCCAATACGACACCGGTACCACGATCGTAAGACTGAGAGCGATATTGATCGCCCAAAGCCCTGCATTTCGGACTACACGCGGCCATCCGCCCACACGGTCGGCGGCGGGAACAAGCCGTTCGGCGAAGAAAAGCAGGACCAGCCAGGTTCCGGCGACCAGGCCCTTGTACTGCAGCAATGTCTGGGTAATGTCATCCATCGCCAAGATATGGCAGACTCTCGCCGTCACGCCAACTCACCCGGCCGTGAGACGACACCGCTTTCGGATTTTTGGAGCCGACGACAATGACGACGCGACAGTCCATCCCTCTGGTCGGGGTATCCGCATGCAGATCGGAAGGCGAGGTTCATCCGTTTCATCGGATCGGCGAGAAGTATCTGCTGGCGGTGAGCGATCCGGCGGGATGCATTCCGGTCATCGTTCCGGTGCTTGCCGACGCGTCAATGGCCGAGACCTATGCCGACCGGATCGACGGTCTGTTGCTGACCGGTGGCGCGGCGAATGTGGAGCCGCATCACTATGACGGTCCGCCGAGCGTCGAGGGCACCAAGCACGACCCACACCGCGATGCGACGATGTTGCCGCTGATCCGTGCCTGCGTCGAACGCGGCGTGCCGGTGCTCGGTCTTTGCCTGGGATTGCAGGAAATGAACGTCGCCTTCGGCGGCACCCTGCATCAGCGGGTCTTTGATCTGGAGGGCAAGTTCGATCACCGGATGCGCCGCGACGTGGACGACCACGCGCTCCGCTATCGTCCCGCGCATGACATCCGGCTGACGCCCGGCGGTGTTCTTCACGGCATCATCGGACAAGAGAACGTACTGGTGAATTCCCTGCATGCCCAAGCGGTCGACCGGCCGGGCGCGCGGGTCAGGATCGAGGCGGTGGCGCCCGACGGCATCATCGAGGCGATCAGCATCGAGGACGCTCCCGGCTTCGCGTTGGGCGTCCAATGGCACCCGGAATGGCCGCGCCCCGTCATCGGACACAATGCCAGGATCTTCGAAACTTTCGGCGATGCGTGCCGGGCCTATGCGCGGGCGCGTTCCGGGTCTGCCGCGAGCCTCGCGGCGGAGTGAATCCAAGGTCCGATTCCAGGTTTGAAAAACACGAACCGTCGCCCTGGCGAAAGGCAGGGCCTGGCTCAAATGAATCTGCGTGATGGACTGAATTGCGTCCGATCGCCGGCGTATTGGCAACCGGCTGGATGAATAGTCCCGGTGCTAGAGCATTTTGAGTTTAATCTCGATCATATCCCGCAGCGGCGAAGTAGTTT